>JAUNTY010000013.1 GCA_030538415.1 Neisseria sp.
TTCGGCAGCATCCGCAGCCTCGGCAGCAGCACGCTCGATTGGTGTTATCTGGCCTCGGGGCGCTACGATGTGTATGTGCACGGCGGCCAGAAGCTGTGGGACTACGCCGCCGGGGCGCTGATTTTCGAAGAAGCGGGCGGCTGCCTCGCCACGCTGGAAGGCGACGAATTCTGGAGCGGCGAGCATGTATTCAAACGCTCGGTGGTGGCGGGCTTGCAGCCGGAGCTGTTTGGGCGCTGGCTCAAATGGATACGTGAAAACCAGTAGGCGGCGGATTCATCTGTTGTTTATGTAAGTAAGGCCGTCTGAAAGAAGATAAACAATCGTTCAATTGAATTGATAGAATAATTGCATAGCTTAACGGCATTTAATACTCGCTCGGCTAGAATGGGAACCGCTGACAGAGATTGCTTTTCCCTTGAAGTGATCGAAGTAGTGAGTAAGACGTTTTCCCGCAATGTATTGACCATTCATGCTTCTCCCTTGGCGTGAATGGTTTTTTTTGCCTGCGGGATTTACAGAGGCCGTCTGAAAGTGTGGTTATGGGTTTGCGCATTTTCAGACGGCCTGAGATTTTTGCAAAAAAATAGCCGTCGCACCCGCGCAGGCGGGTGCCCGGTGCAAAGCGCGGCTTTGCTTGTCTGTTTATTCTTTTGATTGAAAAAATCATAGATTGACGCCGTCTGAAACAGGTTTTCAGACGGCATGATTTATTTGAAAAACCGCCCGCAGCAGGCTTTGAATTTTTTGTCCGAACCGCAAAAACACGGCTGTTTCATGCCGGGCAGCGGTATGGTCGGGTCGATGAAATACCAGCGCCCGCCGATGTTGACGAACGCGGACAATTCGTGATGTGTCTGCACTTCGCCATCGGCGGCAAAACGCGCTTCAAATTCGACTTGGGCGTGGATTTTGGAAACCTGCGGATGATGGGCGAGCACGTGCAAGCCCAGCCAGTCGCTGGTGTCGCTCCAATGCTGCAGGTCGGCGCGGTTGAGCAGCGGCTGTTGCGCGGGCACGGTGGTGGCAAGGATGTAATCGATGTCGTGCAACGCATAGGCGCTGTAACGCGAGCGCATCAGCTGTTCGGCGCTTGCGGGCAGGTCGTCGCCGTGGTGGAAAGGTTGGCAGCAGTCGGCGTAGCTGCGGCCTGATTGACAAGGGCAGGGTGTGGTCACGGCGGTGTCGTTGGGAAATGGCGGATGAGGCATTATCGGGCTTTCGGGCGGTGTTGCAAAGCCGGTGGGTGGCTGCCGTAGCGTGGGCTTTGCCCACGAAAATATAGTCGTTTCAATTTAGATTGAGACAAGGCAGCAAGCCGCAGACAGTACAGATAGTACGGCAAGGCGCAGCAACGCTGTATTAAACTAAATTGGAACGACTATACTTGCGGCTACAACAAAAGGCGGCGCAACCATGCCGCAGGCAGCAAGCGGCTCGCCATCATCAGCGGCAGCCACGGCAAGGTCGGGATATAAACCGAGGTTTTCCGCTGCATCAGCGCACGGAAAATTGCCGCAACCGCCCTTTCCTTGCTGCTCATCAACAGCGGGCATACCTGATGGCCGAAAGCCTGCACCATATCGGTTCGTATAAAGCCGGGATGCAGCAGGGTCAGTGAAATTTTTCTTCGCTTCAGCCGCTTGCGGATGTTTTCGCAATACGTGCTCACCGCCGCCTTGCTCGCACCGTAAGCAGGCGCATGGGCAAACGGCATCACGGCGGCGATGCTGGAGCTGACCGCGATATGGCCGTCCCTGCCGTCAAACAATGCCACCGCCGCATGAATGCAGGCAATCACACCGCTCAAATTCACTTCGATAATGCGCCGCTCCAACGCAACATCCAGCGTATCCAATGTTTGATGGCCGATGATGCCGCCGTTAATCCAGATGCAATCCAGGCCGCCCAACACGGCTTCGGCCTCTTGCATGGCTTTGAGGATGACGGCAGGCTCGGCGGTCATATCCAGCGTGACCGCGCCGACTTGTGCGCTGCTGCGGCTGCGGATTTCCGCCAGCTGCGTATCCAGCTCTGCCATCGAATCCGCCGCTGCGGCCAAGACCAGAGAAACGCCGCGCTCGGCCGCATATGAGGCCAGCGCCGCCCCCATTCCGCGTGAGGCGCCGATAATCAGCCATTTTTTCATAAGCGCAGCCCCTGCGTTTGCCAAAGATGAGGCACATCATCATCCAGCCATCGGGCGCCGGTGTCGCTGACCACCATGATTTCTTCAAATTTGGCACCGCCGCCCGGCCAGCCGATGTGTGGCTCAATCGCCCACAAGCCGGTTTTGCTGCCATCGTTTTCAGGTGCCAGCGCCGCCGAGAAACCGGTTTTCAAAAAAGCCAGATTGGTTTCGAGCGAAAACCAGCCGAATGAGCCGATGCCGATACGCCGGGCTGCCGATGCCTCTTTTTTCACTTTGAATACACGGTGCCCCAACACACAAAAAGGGTATTTGGCATGGATATTGTCGTATCCGGCCTCGGCGATGCGGCGGTCTACTTCCAGCCAAATGTCTTTCGGCGTGAGCGCGGAAACAAACAAGGCGGGCAAATCAGCGCGCAGCCGGCGCAAAAATTCCTGCGCCCGCGCCAATTCTTCATTCGCTTCCAGCGAGAACGTGTAGCCGATATCGGAGGTATAGCCTTCTACCACGGGCGACACATCCAAAATCACCACATCTTTTGCTTGCAGTTTTCTGGCGCCAGGATGGTAATCATCATAACGCTGATAAGGCTCGAAACGGCTGTGCTCGCCAAACCAGGCAAACGGGCGGTGGATATAACGGTCGCAGCCTGCCTGATGCAGATAATCGGCCAGCATTTGCGCCGCTTCGATTTCGCTGATGCCCGGCTGCAGCCGCCGCCCGACGTCTTCCACGCAATCATAGGCCAGGCGCTGCGCCCGCCGGAAACCTTCTTGCGCATCCTGCATCAATACGGCGGCGGTATCCGGCGTCAACCTTGCGCTCTGCCGTGCTGCCCAGCGATAGAGCCTGTCGAGAAAGCCTTGCGGGTTTTTGCGATAACCTATGGGCATGGCAACCTCCTTGCCGAAAAAGCACGATATATAGTGAAAAAACTTACTCTACTACTGCGTTGCTGCGCCTAGCCGCACTACTTGTACTGTCTGCGGCTTGCTGCCTTGTATCAGAATCTAATTTCTCCGACCATACAGTCGAAAACACCAAACAGTGCGACATGGTTTCGCCACAGCAGGCATCAAGTTTTACTATATACAAAAGATATCAACAAAACAATCGGATATCATCAAACAACACAAAGGCCGTCTGAAAGATTGTTTTCAGACGGCCTTTGTGAGGCCTTTGCAAAAAAAGAACCGTCGCACCCGCCTGCGCGGGTGCGGCAAATAGGGCAAAGAGCCCGGCCTTTCTTCATGGATACAGCCGAACTTACTGCTTGCTTTGCAGTTGGTCGTAATCGAGCATCATGTATTTGGCGGGGCGGTTTTTCTTTTCGTTGCCCTCGTCGCTCATGATCATCAGCCGCGATTCGCCGTCGATAGTGACGGAATCGATGGATTCGACGTTGTTGAGGTTGATGATGTCGGGCAGGGCGACGGGCTCGGGTTCGCTGTTCGGGTTGCCGTTCCACGTCCACAGCTGCGAATAGGTGTTGCCTTCGTAGCCGACGATTTCGTTGACGATCATGTAGGTATCGAGCACCGGGTCGTAGCTGAGGGCGCGGATGCCGCCGCCGCTGAGGTTGAGGAAGATGGCGTCGCTGAAGCGCGGCTTGGCTTTTTCTTCAAACAACGCTTTGGGGTTGTCGATGACGATAATCATCGACAATTCGTTGACCATCGGCTCGCGGAAGCCCAACAGCAGGCGGTTTTGTTTGCGGTCGTAGAGCAGGCCTTCGATGTTGATTTTTTCAAAGTCGACGTCGGCGTCGATTTTCGAGCGGATGAGTTTGCGCAGCCCCGGGTCGTTGTCGAGTGCGTCGGTGAGGCCGGAGAAGTAGCGCACGTCGCGCACGTCGTTGCCTTCGATTTTGAAGCGGATCATGTGTTCGCGGTCGGGGCGGCGCTCGCCTTTTTTGTTGCGTGAATGCGAAGTGGTGGCGTAGATGTAGCCCTGGTTGTCTTTGGCCAGCCCCTCAAGGTCGCTGAGCTTGCGTCTGAAACCGCGGATCAGGCGCACGTCGAGTGCTTCGTCTTCATATAGCGTGCCGTCTTCGGCGAATTTCATCAGGCTGAAGGCGCGCGAGGATTCGTCTTCCACCACCAGCAGGCGGCCGTCGGCCAATTGCTGTACGGCGGAGGGTTCGTAGATGTTGTCGAAATCGTGGATGCCGAGGCTGCGCAGCTTGATGGTCTGGCCGGTGTCGGCCAATACGGGCACGATATTCTGCACGGATTTGACGCCGATAAAGGCAATCACGGAGGCCAGCAGCCCCCAGCGGAAAACGGTATAAGACATATTGAGATACTTGAATTTTTTGTTGGCAATCATGCCCAGCCAGTAAAGCTGGTCGCTCATTTTGTGGTAAACGTCGTTGCGGTCGGTCATCACATTTTGCATCAGCGTCCAATATTCGGGCTTGGAGAGCTGGGCGCGGTCTTCGTAAATCAGGATGTTGGGCTGATCGGCTTCAACAAAGCCCTGCTCGGTATGGATGACGCGCTGTTTGAAATCGCGCAGGCGGGCGCGGCGGCGGGCGACGTCTTTCAACCATTCCCACAAAGCAAGCGGCAGGCCGGCGCGCTCGGGCGAGGCGGAAATCAGCGCAAACACGATGGAGGCGGCGGCGGTAAACAGGAAAATACCGGCGGGCACCAAAAAAGCGGGCGAGGAGGCGAAGATAAACGCGCCGGAAATCATCAGCGCCGACACGATGAAACCGTTGAGCGAAATCATGATGTTGGCTTTGGTGGCGGCCAGCGCAATCAGCTCCAGCTCGGCGCGGAAGGCGTTGCGGAACATGGTTTCCACGCCTTTGGGGCTGCCGAGCACCAAATCTTCGGGGTTGGCGGCGGCGCTTTTGCTGAACGCGGCTTTTTTGGCCGGCTTGTTGTTGCGTTTTTTGGCGGCGGATTTCTTTTTCTTGCTTTTGGCGAGGGCGGCGGCATCGTTGTCTGAAGATGCGGAATCGGCTTCGGCGTCCGGCTCGGTTTCTGAACCGGTTTCGGCAACAGGCGCGGTTTCGGAATTGGCTTCGGCGTCCGGCTCGGAAACGGTTTCGGTGTCGGAATCGGGCGTGACAGCGGCTTCGGTGCCGGAAGCGGGCTCGGTTGTAGAAACCGGCTCATTCTCAGAAGCTGCCTCGGCCTCGGTAATCAATCCGGTTTCGGCCTCGGGCAGAGCGTCGGTTTCATCGGCCTGCGGATTGTCCGGCGGATTGGGTGGAAGGCCGGTTGGCGGAGTGTGTGGTGGAATCATGTAAGTGATACTCGCTTCCTGATATTATCATCAGATATTTGTATTATGTCTTTGGAATGTTTTAAGAATAATGACATACATAGATTACACTTTTTTGAATAAGTTCCCTTTTTATTCAGTAACTTATTATTATAATTTTCGGTGATGGGCAGGAGTGGAAAAAAAGGCCGTCTGAAAACAAATGTTTCAGACGGCCTGATGGCTGGGCAGGTTTTGAGAACTTCTTAATCACTCATAACTGGGCAAGTTTCGAATCTGCTGTGTTCAAACGCTTTACACCACGATATTCACCAAGCGCCCCGGCACGACGATGATTTTCTTGGCCGGTTTGCCCTCCATGAATTTCACCGCGCCTTCGGTGGCGAGTGCGGCGGCTTCGAGCGCGTCTTTCGGCGCGTCGGCGGCCACGGTGATTTTGCCGCGCAGCTTGCCGTTCACCTGCACCATCACTTCGATTTCCGATTTCACCAGCGCGGCTTCGTCGGTTTGCGGCCAGGCGGCCTCCCAAAGGGCGGTGTCGGGGCGCAATTCGCTCCAGAGCGCTTCGCAGATGTGCGGCACAATCGGCCACAGCAGGCGCACGGCGGCTTCGAGGGTTTCCTGCGCCACGGCGCGGCCGTCGTCGCTGCTGCAATCGGTTTTGTCGAACTGGTTGAGCAGCTCCATCACGGCGGCGATGGCGGTGTTGAACTGCAAACGGCGGCCGTAGTCGTCGCCGACTTTGGCGATGGTGGAATGCAGTTTGAAGCGCAATTCTTTCAATTCTTTGCTCAAGCCGCTTTGGTCGCCGCTGAATGCCGTGACCGCGCCGCCTTTGCTGGTGTAGTCGTAAACGGTGCGCCACAGGCGGCGCAGGAAGCGGTGTGCGCCTTCGACGCCGCTGTCGCTCCATTCCAGCGATTGCTCGGGCGGCGAGGCAAACATCATAAACAGGCGGGCGGTATCCGCGCCGTAAGCGTCAATCAGGGCTTGCGGATCGACGCCGTTGTTTTTCGATTTCGACATTTTTTCGGTGCCGCTGATGACCACGGGCAGGCCGTCGGCTTTCAACACGGCGGCAACGGGGCGGCCTTTGTCGTCGAAGGTCAGCTCGACATCGGCGGGATTGATCCAGTCTTTGCCGCCGTTGTCGGCTTCGCGGTAATAGGTGTCGCAAACGACCATGCCTTGGGTGAGCAGGCGTTCGAACGGTTCATCGACATTCACCAAACCTTCGTCGCGCATCAATTTGGTGAAGAAACGGGCGTATAAAAGGTGCAGAATGGCGTGTTCGATGCCGCCGATGTATTGGTCGACCGCGCCCCAGTATTGCGCGGCTTGCGGCTCGACCATGCCGTCTGCAAAGGTCGGCGACATATAGCGGAAGGGATACCAGCTCGATTCCATAAAGGTATCCATGGTGTCGGTTTCGCGTTTGGCCGCGCCGCCGCATTTCGGGCAAGTGGTTTCGTAAAATTCGGGCATTTTGGCCAAGGGCGAACCGGTGCCGTCGGGTACGACGTCTTCGGGCAACACCACCGGCAGTTGCTCGGCAGGTACGGGCACGTCGCCGCAGCTCGGGCAGTGGATAATCGGAATCGGGCAGCCCCAGTAGCGTTGGCGCGAAATGCCCCAGTCGCGCAGGCGGTATTGGGTTTTCGGCGCGCCGCTGTTGCCCGCCTGCAAATCGGCGGCCATGGCATCAAAGGCCGTCTGAAAATCCATGCCGTCGTATTTGCCGCTGTTGACCAATACGCCGTTTTCTTTGTCGGCATACCATTCCTGCCATTGGGCGGCATCGAAAGCGTTGTCGCCGACGGCAATCACTTGCTTGATCGGCAGGCCGTATTTGTTGGCGAACTCGAAATCGCGTTCGTCGTGCGCGGGCACGGCCATCACCGCGCCGTCGCCGTAGCCCCACAACACATAGTTGGCAATCCACACTTCCAGCTTGTCGCCGTTGAGCGGGTTGACCACATAGCGGCCGGTCGGCACGCCTTTTTTCTCCATCGTCGCCATATCCGCTTCGGCCACCGAACCAGCTTTGCATTCGGCGATAAAGGCTTGCAGTTCGGGATTATCCGCTGCGGCTGCGGCGGCCAGCGGATGTTCGGCGGCTACGGCCACATAAGTTGCGCCCAAAACGGTGTCGGGGCGGGTGGTATAAACCTGCAAAAATTGCGCATAATCACCGCTTAAACCGGTTTTGCTGTCGTCGGCCACGGCAAAACGGATGGTCATGCCGCGCGATTTGCCGATCCAGTTGCGCTGCATGGTTTTCACCTGCTCCGGCCAATGCTCCAATTTGTCCAAGTCGGCCAGCAGCTCTTCGGCGTAGTCGGTGATTTTGAAGTAATACATCGGGATTTCGCGTTTTTCAATCAACGCGCCCGAACGCCAGCCACGCCCGTCGATAACCTGCTCGTTGGCGAGCACGGTTTGATCGACCGGATCCCAGTTGACCGTGCCGTTTTTGCGGTAAACGATGCCTTTTTCAAACAGGCGGGTAAACAGCCATTGCTCCCAGCGGTAATACTCAGGCGTGCAGGTGGCGATTTCGCGCTCCCAATCGATGGCAAAGCCGAGGCTTTTGAGCTGCTGCTTCATGTAGGCGATGTTTTCATACGTCCACTTGGCGGGCGCGACCTGGTTTTTCATCGCCGCGTTTTCAGCAGGCATACCGAACGCGTCCCAACCCATAGGCTGCATGACGTTGAAGCCGTTGAGCAATTTGAAGCGGGAGAGAACGTCGCCGATGGTGTAGTTGCGCACATGCCCCATATGCAGCTTGCCGCTGGGATAGGGGAACATGGACAGGCAGTAGTATTTGGGCTTGGAAGCGTCTTCGCCGACGTTGAACAAGCGGGCATCGTCCCACTTGGCTTGGGCGGCCGGTTCGATGGCCGAGGGCTGGTAATGTTCTTGCATGGTTTGGCTTTTATTGTGCTGAAAGTTAAGAAATCAAAGCGGAATTATAGCAGTTTCGCGGCAGGGTTTTGGAAATAATCGGTTGAGGCCGTCTGAAAGGGCGGGGGTAGCTTTCAGACGGCCTGAGACCTTTTGCAAAATACTTTTTTCTTGGAAATATCCATTACATCCGTCATTCCGGCGCAGGCCGGAATCCATAGCTCGCCATGAAACCCCATTTGAAATCAAATAACTGAATCTTGGAGAAATGGATTTCGGCCTGCGCCGGAATGACGGAGCGGATGCTTTTGCGATGCAGCAGAAGGTATTTTGCAAAGGTCTCGGCCTTTTGATGATGGATAGGCCGTCTGAAAATATGGGTTCGGGTTTGGTTGGGGTTGATTGCAGACGGCGTCAGTCGGATTTCGTGGGCGGAGCCCCTGGATATGGAGACGCATGGTGCCGGGTTACGGCGTACCGCCTAACCCAGCCTACGGTTTGCCGCATGGTTCGCCACAACTCGCGTAGGCCGGGTTAGCCCAAGGCGTAACCCGGCAAAACACCTGAAGCTTGTGTGCTGAATAAAAGGCCGTCTGAAACCATGTTTTCAGACGGCCTTTTATTTTGAATCAGGCGGATTCTCCTGTTGTGGCATTCAATATTTTCAGTAATTTGTCGGTTTTTTCCGGGTCTTCGTTGCGCATCAGTTTGGCGATTTCGTATTCGAGCTGGGCGGTATCGCTGCGCAACACCATGTCTTTGACGCCGAGGAGGTTGTTGGGGTTCATCGAGAAGCGGCGCAGACCCATGCCGAGCAGCAGGCGGGTGTAGGTGGTGTCGCCGGCCATTTCGCCGCACACGGACACGGTTTTGCCCATGCGGTTGGCGGTGCGGATGATGTGTTGCAGCAGCTTCAATACGGCGGGGTGGCCGGGCTGGTAGAGGTAGCTGACGGCGTCGTCGCCGCGGTCGACGGAGAGGGTGTATTGGATGAGGTCGTTGGTGCCGACGGAAACGAAATCGACGTGCTTGAGCAGGCTGTTGACGGTCAGCGCGGCGGAGGGGATTTCAATCATGCAGCCGATAGCGGGCTCGCCGAAGGGAAGGTCGCGCTCGGCGAGCTGGCGTTTGGCGGTTTCGTAATGCACCAGGCATTGTTTGAGCTCGGATAAGGAGGCAATCATCGGCCACATGATTTTGACCGGCCCGTGGGCGGCGGCGCGCAAAATGGCGCGCATTTGGGTGCGGAACATCACCGGTTCGGCCAAGCAAAGGCGGATGCCGGTAAGGCCGAGGGCGGGGTTGAGGCTGCCGTTGGGGGTGGCGTTTTGGCCGAACCAGCGCGGGTTTTTGTCGACACCCAAATCGACGGTGCGGATGGTGAGGTTTTTGCCTTTGAGCTTTTTCACGAAGGTGCTGTAAACCTCGTATTGCTCGTCTTCAGACGGCATGTTGTCGCGGTTGAGGTAGAGGAATTCGCTGCGGAAGAGGCCGACGCCGTCTGCGCCCATGTTGTGCAGCTGCTTGATGTCTTCCACGGATTCGATGTTGGCGAGCAATTCGATGTTGACGCCGTCTTCGGTGGTGGCGGCGGTTTTTTTGAGCTTGTTGAGCTGGCGTTTGCGGTTTTTGTATTCGCGCGCCTGGCGGCGGTATTCGGCCAACACCAAATCATCGGGGTTGATAATGAGCAGGCCGTTGATGCCGTCGACAATTACCCATTCGTCTTCGCGTATCAGTTTGCGGGCGTTGTGCAGGCCGATGACGGAGGGGATGTCGAGGCTGCGGCCTAAAATGGCGGTGTGGCTGGTGGGGCCGCCGGCATCGGTGGCGAAGGCGGTGATGTGTTGGTCTTTGAAATGAACGGTGTCGGCGGGCGAAATGTCGTGGGCGACGAGGATGGTGTCTTCGAGAAAATCGGTGCTGAGGCTGATGCCGTTGCTGTGGCCGGTGAGGTTGTTGTGGATGCGCTCGACCACTTGCAGCATGTCTTGTTTGCGCTCGCGCAGGTAGGCGTCGTCGATTTCGTCGAATTGGCGGGCGAGCTTGTCGGTTTGCAGCTTGAGCGCCCATTCGGCGTTGATTTGCTGCTCTTTGATGATGTCGATGGGTTCGCGCGAGAGGGTGGCGTCGGTGAGCAGCATCAGGTGCAGCGAGATGAAGGCGCCGAGCTCGGTGGGGGCGTTTTCGGGAATGGCGCTGCGCAGTTGTTCTAATTCTTTGCGGGTGGCTTTGATGGCGCTTTCGAATCGTGTGACTTCGGAGTCGATTTCTTTGGACGGCAGGTTGTATTGCGGCACTTCGTCCATGCCGCGGGCAATCAGGTGGGCGCGTCCGATGGCGATGCCTTTGCCTGCCGTAACGCCGTGTAAGACGATGCTCATGTTTATTCGCCTTCGCCGAAATAGTCGTTGATTAAATCCACCAGCGCCTGCATGGCGGCGGCTTCATCGGCGCCGTCGGTTTCCAATTCGATGGTGCTGCCTTTTGCGGCGGCCAGCATCATCAGCCCCATGATGCTTTTGCCGTTGACGCGTCGGTCTTTGCGGGTGACCCAGATTTCGCTTTGAAACTGCGCGGCGGTTTGGGTGAACTTGCTGGAGGCGCGGGCGTGCAGGCCGAGCTTGTTGATGATTTCGATTTCCTGTTTCAGCATGGGGCGCACACTCCTTCCGGCGGGGTGGTGATGGCGAAAATGCCGTTGATGGCGGCGGTTTTCACGGTTTCGGTAAAGGCAACGAGGTCGGTTTGCTGGGTGCAATACTGGGTGGCTTTAATCATCATCGGCGCGTTGATGCCGGTGATGATGGCCACTTTGCCTTCAATCACGAGTTTGCGCGCGGCATTGCAGGGGGTGGCGCCGAAGATGTCGGTGAGCACCAATACGCCGTTGCCGCTGTCGATTTCGTCAATCACGGTTTGCGCGCGCGCGATGACGTCGTCGTGGTCTTCGGTGTGTTCCACGCCGAGGATGCGGATGTTTTTCGGCGGCTCGCCCGGGAAAAAATGCTGCGCAAGGCCGCGATAGGCTTCGCCGACGGTTTCATGGGTGATGATGAGGATGCCGATCATGGTGTGTTTCCTGATAATCCGGTGGGGTCGTGTGTGACGGGGGTTTATTTTTGATGATATGGGGTCGGAGTGGCCGTCTGAAAAGGGCTGGTTGTTCAGACGGCCTCCGCTTATGCCTGATTCAGCGCATACACCGCGCCGAGGTTGCGCCACGCGCCGGCGGCGTCCATGCCGTAGCCGAACACATAGCGGTTGGGTACGTCGATGCCGACGTAATCGGCCTCAATCGGTTTGGGCTTGTCGATGAGCTTGTTGGCAAACACCGCCGCCGAGCAGGAGGCCGCGCCCATTTCGAGCAGTTTTTCTTTGATCGCCGCCATGGTGTGGCCTTCGTCGAGGATGTCGTCGAGCACCACCACATGGCGGCCTTTGATGTTGCTAGGCTCGGGCATGCGCAGCCAGTTGAAATTGCCGCCTTCGAGTTTGTCGCCGTAGCGCGAAACGTGTACGTAATCGAAATCGAGCGGGAAGCGCAGCAAGGGCAGCAGCTGGCCGGTAAACACCACTGCGCCGCCCATCACGGGCAGCAAGAGCGGATATTTGTCGCCCAAATCGGCGCTGAGACGGTCGGCGAGGGTGTGCAGGGCGTCGCGGCATTCGCTTTCGCTGAACAAGAGTTCGGCCTTGTCGAGCATGGCTTGTGTGTGTCGGCGTTTGGTGTCGATATTCATTGGATGCGGGCGTTTGATAACAAAATCCCATTATAGTACAGCTTGGATTGCTATAATCGCTTTTTTGCTTTTCAGACGGCCTCTTCAAACATGACGCACGACCCCTACGCTTATTTGGAAAACCTCGATTCCGCCGATACGCAGTCTTTCGCCGCAGCCGCCCATGCCGAAACGCTGGCGGCGTTTTGCGGTGATGCGGCTTTTCAAACGATGGCCGACGACATCACCCGCCAGTTGCAGGACGAGCGGCAGATTCCGTTTTGTCAGGAACATCGGGCGCGGATGTATCATTTTCATCAAAGCGCCGATTATCCGAAAGGGGTGTATCGGGTGTGCAGCGCGGCTTCGTATCGCGCGGGAATGCCGGATTGGCAGATTCTGTTCTCGGTGGCGGATTTCGATGAAATACTCGGCGACGATGTGTATCTCGACGGCGTGTCGCATTATGTGGAAGCGCCGCATCGGGCTTTGCTGAATTTGAGCGTGGCGGGTGGCGATGCGGCTTATACGCTGGAATTTGATTTGAACGAAGGCGCGCTGGTGGCGGGCGGTTTTCACTTTCCGGCCGGTAAAAGCCATATTGCCTGGCGCGATGAAGACAGCGTGTGGGTTTGCCCGGCTTGGGACGAACGCCAACTGACCCGCTCGGGCTATCCGCGCGAGGTGTGGTTGATGCGGCGCGGCGAAAGTTTTGCCGAGGCGCAGCCGGTGCATCAGATGGATAAAGAGGGCGTGATGGTAAACGCTTGGCGCTACCTCGACGGCCAGGGTGCGCCGATTGATTTGATCGAATCGGCCGCCGGTTTTTTCAGCAAAACTTATTATCAGGTGAATGCCGACGGCGCAGCGCAAGCCTTGAAACTGCCCTCCGATTGCGAAATCGTCGGCTATCTGGCGGGGCAGTTGATGGTGCAGTTGCGCAGCGATTGGCGGCGCGCCAACCAAAGCTACCCCGCAGGTGCGCTGGTGGCGGTGAAGTTGAACAAGGGCGAATTGGGCGCGGCGCATCTCTTGTTTGCGCCGAATGAAACGCAGGCTTTGGAAAGCGTGGAAACCACCAAGCGCTTTGTGGTCGCCAGCATTTTGGATAATGTTTCAGGCCGTCTGAAAGCATGGAAGTTTTCAGACGGCCTCTGGCAGGAAACGGCGGTTCCCGCTTTGCCGCAAGGCGCGTTGGAATTGACCGACCAGCCGTGGGGCGGCGATGTGGTGTATCTTGCCACGAGCGATTTCACCACGCCCTTGACGCTGTTTGCGCTGGATTTGAACGTGATGGAGTTGACGGTATTGCGCCGCCAGCCCAAGCAGTTTGATTCAGACGGCATCAAGGTGCAGCAGCTTGACGCCGAATCCGCCGACGGCGTGCGCGTGCCTTATTACCATGTCGGCAAAACCGCCGCGCCCGACACGCCGACGCTGGTATATGTGTACGGCGGTTTCGGTATGCCCGAATTGCCGCACTATCTCGGCACGGTCGGGCGGCATTGGCTGGCGGCGGGCAATGCCTTTGTGTTGGCCAACGTGCGCGGCGGCGGCGAATTCGGCCCCGCTTGGCATCGCGCGGCGCAAGGGGTCAACAAACACAAAAGTGTTGATGATTTGCTGGCGGTAGTGCGCGATTTGGCTGAGCGGGGATTCGGTTCGCCCAAACATATCGGCTTGCAGGGCGGCAGCAACGGCGGCTTGGTGGTCGCTTCGGCGTTTGTGCGCGCGCCGCAAAACATCGGTGCGCTGGTGTGCGAAGTGCCGCTCACCGATATGTTGCGCTATGCCGATTTGTCGGCGGGCGCAAGCTGGATAGACGAATACGGCGATCCAGAAAACCCGCTTGAGCGCGAAAGCCTGGCCGCCTTGTCGCCGTATCACCATCTTTCAGAAACGTCACCCCCTCAAGCCGGTGGCGGGGGCGGCATCCAATATCCGCCCGCCCTGATTACCACCAGCTTTTCCGACGACCGCGTGCATCCCGCCCATGCGCTGAAGTTTTACGCCAAACTGCATCGCCTCAGCCCGCAAAGCTGGCTCTATGTGGACGACGATGGCGGGCATACCGGCAACGGCACACAGGCGCAAACGGCGGCGGAATTGGCTTGCGTGTTGCGCTTTTTGCAGCGGCATTTGCAGGCAGAGGCCGTCTGAAAAAAAGCGCCATGATGCGTTCAGACGGCCTCCGATATGATGGCAAGCTGCTTGAGGTCAAATTTAAGTGTTTGATTGCTTGGAAAAATGAAAAGCCGCTTGTGATTCAAAATAAGCCTATGATAATATGCCGCGTAAACCACTATTGCTTTCCTCTGGTGCAGATACTGCAATTTTAGATGGAAAACTCTAACCCGATTCGGTAAAATGACCGAATCAACCCTTTTTGAAACTCTGCCGCTAAGGCATATAAGGACTGACCGACATGTCAAACATTGAACAACAAGTTAAAAAAATTGTTGCCGAACAACTGGGCGTGAATGAAGCCGAAGTGAAAAACGAATCTTCATTCCAAGACGACTTGGGCGCCGATTCTCTGGATACCGTTGAGCTGGTAATGGCTTTGGAAGAGGCTTTCGGCTGCGAAATCCCGGATGAAGAAGCCGAAAAAATCACCACTGTGCAACTGGCTATCGACTACGTTACCGCACATTCTGCTTGATTGCACGGTTTCATACCAAACATCGGCCTCTGCTGCGGGTTTCCCTGCCGACAGAGGCTTTTCCCTTATTACACCTTATATAGTCGGAGAAATGAGATTCTGATACAAGGCGGCGAGCCGCAGACAGTACAGACAGTACGACAAGGCGAGCCAACGCCGTAGCAGAATCTCATTTCTCCGACTATAAACCCGGGTTTCAGACGGCCTCTGCTTAACCGTCGGAGCAGTTGTTACCCCATATTAGTGAGACAGTTATGAGCCAAAGAAGAGTGGTGATTACCGGCTTGGGTCAAGTATCGCCCGTGGGCAATGATGTTGCCGGTGCGTGGAGCAATCTGTTGGCAGGCAAAGGCGGTATCGGCACCATCACCCGCTTTGACGCCTCCGAGCTGGCCTGCCAAATCGCAGGCGAAGTGAAGGATTTCAATATCGGCGACTACATCAGCGCCAAGGAAGCCCGCCGCATGGACGTGTTTATCCACTACGGCATCGCCGCCGCGCTGCAAGCCGTGGCCGATGCGGGTTTGGATGATGTGGCCGGTTTGGATAAAGACCGCGTCGGCGTGAACATCGGCTCCGGCATCGGCGGCCTGCCCAGCATCGAAGCCACCGGTGTGGCGGTGCAGGAAAGCGGCCCACGCAAAATCAATCCGTTTTTCATCCCCGGCTCGCTGATTAACCTGATTTCCGGCCACGTGACCATTCTCAAAGGCTACCGCGGCCCCAGCTACGGCATGGTTTCCGCCTGTACCACCGGCGCGCACGCCATCGGCGATTCTGCCCGTCTGATCAAATACGGCGATGCCGATGTGATGATTGCGGGTGGTGCCGAAGGCGCAGTTTGCACGCTCGGCATGGGTGGCTTTGCCGCCATGAAAGCGCTGTCTACCCGCAACGACGACCCCGCCACCGCCTCGCGCCCGTGGGACAAAGGCCGCGACGGCTTCGTGATGGGCGAGGGTGCGGGTGTATTGGTGTTGGAAGAATTGGAACACGCCAAAAAACGCGGTGCCAAAATCTACGCCGAATTGGTCGGCTTCGGCATGAGCTCTGATGCCTACCACATCACCGCGCCCAACGTCGAAGGCCCGGCTCTGGCCGTTACCCGCGCGCTGAAAGACGCAGGTCTGAATGCCACCGATGTGAATTATGTCAATGCCCACGGCACCTCCACCCCGTTGGGCGATGCCAACGAAACCAACGCGCTGAAGCTGGCGCTGGGTGAAGAGCATGCCCGCAAAGTGGTGGTGAATTCAACCAAGTCGATGACCGGCCACCTGTTGGGCGCGGCAGGCGGCGTGGAAGCAGTGTACAGCGTGTTGGCCGTGCACGAGCAAAAATCACCGCCCACCATCAATATTTTCGAGCAAGACATTGAATCCGGCTGCGACCTGGATTACTGCGCCAACGAAGCGCGTGATGTGGATATCGACGTGGCGATTTCCAACTCGTTCGGTTTCGGCGGCACCAACGGCACGCTGGTGTTCAAGCGTTTCAACGGTTAAGCGGATTTTGCAACATGATGAAAGGCTGTCTGAACAGGTTTCAGACGGCCTTTTGTTGCATTGGATAAATAGTGTTTGCGGGCGATGGGCGGTTTGTATAATGCAAGTTGGGGATAAAGCAAATGGTTTGAAAAAGCAAAATTTTTGACTATATATGCAAAATATGTTGTTGGCCTTGAACAAGAATGAAAAAGGCCGTCTGAATGCTTTCAGACGGCCTTTGCCTATCCCTTAAACCGGATCAGTTGTTGTCGGGATGGGATTTCGCATCGCTTGAGGGCGGCAGCTCAGGCATGGTGCGGGCGGATTCTGATACGCTGCCGGAGAGGGTGTTCAGGAAGGCAACGATGTTGTCGATATCTTCCTGCGGCAGTTGTTTGCCCAATTGCGCTTCGCCCATGATGCCGACGGCTTTGTCCAGATCCCATACGCTGCCGTCATGGAAGTAGGGGTAGGTGCGGGCGACGTTGCGCAGGCCGGGTACGCGGAACACGAATTTGTCGCTCTCGGCCTGAGTGACTTCAAAGCGGCCTTCGTCTTGGGTTTTGCTGCCGGTAAACTGCCAGTAGGGGCCTTTGACCAAGCCGAATTTCTGGAATGACTCACCGCCAAGGTTGACGCCCGCGTGGCAGGCGATGCAGCCATTGTTGATAAACGAGCGCACACCGTTGCGCTCCTGCTCGTTGAGTGCATTGATGTTGCCTTTCAGGTAGTCGTCCCATTTGGTGGGCGTGAGCAGGGTGCGCTCGAAAGCGGCGATGGCGTCGGTGATGTTGGCAAAGCTGATGTCACCGCCCTTGTCGGCATAGGCCTGCTTGAATTCCTGCTGGTATTCGGGAATGTGGGCGATTTTGGCCACCACGGATGCTTCGTCGGGCATGGCCATTTCAACAGGGTTGAGCAGCGGGCCGCCTGCCTGCTCTTCAACTGTGGCGGCACGACCGTCCCAGAACTGGCTGCCCAAGAGGGCGGCATTCAGCACGGTGGGCGAGTTGCGGCCGCCGAAGCTGCCTTTGTGGCCTTGGCTGGTCGGCATGTTGTCAACGCCGGCGGTGGCCAGATTGTGGCAGGAGTTGCAGCTGACGGTGTTGCCGCGTGACAGGCGCGGGTCATACCAGAGCTGTTGGCCGAGTTTAATCTGGGCATCGCTGACCGGATGGGCTTTCTGCATTTCTTCCAGGCTCGGCAGCGGCTGGAAAATGCCTTGCGCCTGTTTGAGCAGCTCGCGGTCTTGTTCGGATACGGTGCCGCCGGGTGCGGGCTCGGAAGCCGTTGCGGCGGATGCTGGCGAAGCGCTTGCGGCGGGTTCGGATGCGGGAGCCGATGGCGTGGAGGCGGTTTTTTCACCGCATGCGGCCAAGGCGAAGAGGGTGGCAAGCGCCATGGCGCTGGTTCGGATGGCTTGGTTCATGATATCTTCCTTTAATGTAAACGACTCTTTTTAAGAAAACAGCTGTTTCCGCATGAAGCGTGTTGTAGTTTGTTTTTGTTTGGTTAAGTATAGGGGAAGCATTTCTGCCGGTATTTGCCCTAGGTCAAGCTTGAATCCGTAATAGAGTTAAGGTATTAACCCAATAGCTATCTATAATCATGCATTTGCGGCGGCGGATGCGGCCCGGGGAGCGGCGGCGCTTGCGCCTTCGGCATGATTGTTTTAAAGTTAGGCGCAATTTTGAGTGAGAGACGATTATGAAACTGACAATCATCGGTGCAGGCTCCTGGGGCACTGCACTGGCAATCCATTTTGCCCTGCATGGCAATGAAGTGGCCGTGTGGGCACGCAACAGCGGACATATTGAAGCATTGGCTGCCGAGCGCGAAAACAAGCGCTATCTGCCGGGTTTCGTGCTCCCCGAGGGCGTCCGCCTGCATGCGGATTTGGCCGATGCGCTTGAAGGTTCGGAATTGGTGCTGATGGTGACTTCCGTGGCGGGGCTGCGCGAAAGTGTGCAGCAGGTGGCGGCGCTGGGCGCGGGTCATCTGCCGGTATTGAGCGCCTGCAAAGGCTTCGAGCAAGACACTGGTCTTCTGACGTTCCAGGTCATCAAGGAAGTGTTGCCCGATAATGACAAAATCGGTGTGCTTTCCGGCCCCAGTTTTGCGCAGGAATTGGCCAGGCAGCTGCCTTGCGCGGTGGTGCTGGCTTCGGAAAACAAGGCATGGATTGAAAGCCTGGTCGGCGAATTGAACACGCAGGTGATGCGCCTTTACGGCAGCGAAGACGTCATCGGCGTATCGGTCGGTGGTGCCGTGAAAAATGTAATGGCCATCGCTACCGGTCTTTCAGACGGCCTTGAATATGGCCTTAATGCCCGCGCCGCTTTGGTGACGCGCGGTTTGGCGGAAATCACCCGTCTGGCGATTGCGATGGGTGCCAAGCCGAAAACCATGATGGGGCTGGCCGGTATCGGCGACCTGATTCTCACCTGCACCGGCGCCTTGTCGCGCAACCGCCGTGTCGGCTTGGGCTTGGCGGCAGGCAAGGAGCTGCATGAGGTATTGGTGGAAATCGGCCATGTATCCGAAGGGGTGAGCACCATCGAAGAAGTGTTCAATACTGCCTGCAAGTATCAGATAGACATGCCGATTACGCAAACGCTGCTGCAGCTGATTCGCAAGGAGCTGACCGCCCAGCAGGTGGTGGAGCGGTTGATGGAGCGCGAAGTGCGGTTTGAGTAGGGCGCAGCGCCGCAAGGCCGTCTGAACGTTTTTCAGACGGCCTTGAATTTGACAGCATGGCAACATCAATCTATGCTTGCGGCAATACCCAACGTGCAGCGTGCAGAAAATATGAATCACTCTTTAGAAAAACTGGAAGCCAGCGTTTATCAATTGACGCAGAAATTTGAAACCGTGGTTGGCGAAAACAGGCGCTTAAATGATGAAATCGCCCGTCTGAACATCGAGCAGGAGCAGCAAAAAGGCGAGCATCAGGCAGCGGTAGACGAATTGAGCGAGGCTTTACTGGTGCAGGTCAGCAAATTGAAAGAAGACCTACAGGCCAAAATCGACAGCCTGCTGGCAGAAAACCAGCAATATCGGGATGCGCTCGGTAACAGCGCGGAGCGTATCCGTCGGCTGTTGGCGCGCCTGCCCCGGGAAGAGGCTGCCGATTTAGTGGAAGAGGGCGAATAATGGGTATCGAACAAGTCAGCGTAGAAATCATCGGTCGCGAGTTTAAAATCGGCACGCCCGCCGAGGAGAAAGCCACCCTGCTGCAGGCGGTGGACATGCTTAATCAGAAAATAGATGCCATCAAACAGGGCGGTCGCATTGTGGAAACCGACAAAATCGTGATTATGGCGGCATTAAACGTGGTGCACGATTTATTGAAGATGTCGATGAAAGATGATTTGGCAATCGGTGAATTTGGGCGTAAAATATCAGACATGACCGAAGCTTGCGACAAAGCCTTGTCGAAGCTGGGCTGAGGCCAGAAAGCTCTTTTTCCCTGCGGTGTTCGCGAAGGCATATATTCCTTTGAACCAATAAGTTCGCTTCAGGTTGCCGGGAGTTGCAGTGGGCGCGAGCGTCTTTACGGATGCACCCGAAGCTGCCCGAGGTGACCGCCTTGTCTGCAAGGTTCAAGCGGATTTCCGCCCGAACGGCATCTGCGGGGATTCCCATTCTGAAATACCGTCTTCGGGCGGTATTTCTTTTTGTTGTATGGATGGGTATAGTCGGAGAAATGAGATTCTGATACAAGGCGGCGGGCCGCAGACAGTACAGATAGTACGACAAGGCGAGCCAACGCCGTAGCAGAAACTCATTTCTTCGACTATGTGAGTTTTGCAACCGCAGCCGGCGCAAATGCAACACCTTTCACCCGCTTTGGCCGTTGCCGCAGAATAAATGTTTCAGACGGCCTTAATTGGATTGACAGGAATTCAATTCGTCTTTAAAATCGGTAGCTTTCTATATATTTATTTGGATTACTCCTTATGAAAACCTTTTCAGCCAAACCGCATGAGGTGAAGCGCGAATGGTTCGTCATCGACGCTCAAGACAAAGTTTTGGGTCGCGTTGCCGCCGAAATCGCCCACCGCCTGCGTGGTAAACACAAGCCCGAATACACCCCGCACGTTGACACCGGCGACTACATCATCGTCATCAATGCTGACAAACTGCGTGTAACCGGCAACAAAGCCCAAGATAAAAAATACTACCGCCACTCAGGCTACCCCGGTGGTATTTATGAGCGCAACTTCACCGAAATGCAGGAAAAATTCCCCGAGCGCGTTTTGGAAAAAGCCGTTAAAGGCATGCTGCCGAAAGGCCCGCTGGGTTACGCCATGATTAAAAAACTGAAAGTGTATGCCGGTGAAGAACACGGCCACGCTGCCCAACAACCCAAAGTTTTGGAAATCTAAGGACACGACATGAACGGTAAATACTACTACGGCACAGGCCGCCGCAAAAGTTCAGTGGCTCGTGTATTCCTGCAAAAAGGCACCGGCCAAATCATCGTAAACGGCCGCCCGGTTGACGAATTCTTCGCCCGCGAAACCAGCCGCATGGTGGTTCGCCAGCCGCTGGTGCTGACCGAAAATGCCGAAGCGTTCGACATCAAAGTCAACGTAATCGGCGGTGGTGAAACCGGTCAGTCCGGCGCGATTCGCCACGGCATTACCCGCGCGCTGATTGATTACGATACCGCTTTGAAACCGGCTCTGTCCGAAGCAGGCTTCGTGACTCGCGATGCCCGTGAAGTGGAACGTAAGAAATTCGGCTTGCGCAAAGCCCGCCGCGCCAAACAATTCTCCAAACGCTAATCCGTTTGCCGATATTCGGGAGCCCTGCAATGCAGGGCTCTTTTATTTTGGTGTTTTCTGCCCGGTTTCGGTGTTTGGAGGCGGCAATAATGCAAAAAGAGTGTCGGCATAGTGAAAAAGAATGCAATGTCAAAAGACGTTAGGGTGGCGGATGTGTATGATGTGTAGCGCTAGGGCATCCTGACCATTCGATTTACGGTTGCTTTTTGCCCCTGAAAACGCATCTGCTGCGTTAAAAAGCCTCGCAAGATGTCCAATCTTGCTGCGTTTTTTGCCTTGCATCTGCATTTTCAGGAACAAAAATCCCCTCATAAACGAATTGTCAGGAAACCCTAGCCGGCCAATGAATCAAGGGAGTATCCGGGCGGTTCAAAGCCCGAGTTTGACAAAATTGGCCGGAAATATTTGTTAATCCCGTAAACGAGAGGAATAATCATGGGTTGGTTGGTAACCATTATCGTGGGCTTCATTGTCGGTGTTTTGGCAAAGCTGTTGCATCCGGGTAAGGATAATCTGGGCTTTATCATGACCACATTGCTGGGCATCGCCGGCGCCTTGGTGGCCGGTTGGGTGGGGCAGGCGATCGGCTGGTATGAAGTGGGTCAACCGGCAGGCTGGATTGCTTCTACTGTTTTCGCCGTTATTATTTTGGCGGTTTATACCCGCGTTTTCAAAAAATAAATCGCAGCAAGAAAGAAAAAGCAGGCGGATGCCTGCTTTTTCTTTCATCTGATGGAGTATAGGTGAAAAAAATGGGTGTCAGATGGCGGGGCTGGGTGACACAGCTTGTGCAGACGGTGGTGGTTGTGGCGGTGGTTGCCGTCGCGATAGACTGGTGGCGCAAACCTGTGCAACCGGTGGCGTTTGCCACGACAACGCTGCAAACGCTTGACGGCAAGTCGGTTACTTTGACCGAACTCAGCCGCAACCGGCCGGTAATAGTGTATTTTTGGGGCAGCTGGTGCGGGATTTGCCGGTATACCTCTCCTGTTGCCGAGCGTTTGCATCAAAACGGTATCCCGGTGCTGGGTGTGGCTTTGCAGTCTGGCTCTGCGGCAGAAGTGGGTGCGTATATGCAGGCGCATGGTCTGCATTTTGATAATGTCAATGATGCAGACGGCCGGATTTCCCGACAATGGCAGGTGGCGGTAACGCCGACGATTGCGGTGGTCAAAGACGGTAAAATGATTCACCACACCACCGGCTTGAGCAGCTATTGGGGTTTGCGAAGCCGAATCTGGCTGGCGGATTGGTGGTATTGAATGCAGGCCGTCTGAATAAAAAAAGCACATGAATGATTCATGTGCTTTTTTTGTCCGGTGGATAAGCTTAAGCCAGCGGCTCCAGCAGTTTGGCAAACGCGTCTTCAAACTGCTTCAGGCCGTCTTCCTGCAAACGTGCGGCCAGGGCTTCCAAATCAATGCCGAGTTTTGCCACTTCGGCCAATTGGGCCAATGCTTCATCGGTGTTTTCCGTCAACGTGGCTTTGGCGGTGCCGTGGTCAATGAAGGCTTTCAGCGTGCCGTCGGGCACGGTGTTGACGGTCTGGTCGCCAATCAGGCTGTCGACATACAGGGTGTCGGGATAGGCGGGATTTTTCACGCCGGTGGAGGCCCACAGTAGCTGCATGCGGTTGGCACCTTGCGCGGTCAGTTTGGCGAAGTCTTCGCTGCCGAAGAAGGTTTCCCAGTCGAGGTAGGCGGCTTTGGCCAGCGCAATGGCTGCCTTGCCTTGCAGGTGCTCGGGCAGGGTGGTATCCAGGGCGCTGTCGATACGGGAAAGAAAGAAGCTGGCCACGACGTAGATGTTGTCTACCGGTTTGCCTGCCGCCAAACGGGCTTTGATGCCTTTGACGTAGGCTTCGTAGGCTTTCAGCGTTTGTTGGCGGGAAAACAGAAGGGTGAGGTTGATGCTGATGCCTGCCGCAACAAGCTGCTCCAGCGCGGCCACGCCCGCATCGGTGGTGGGCACTTTAATCAGGGCGTTTTCACGGTTGATGGCGGCATGCAGGCGCTTGGCTTCTTCCACCGTGCCGTCGGCGTCGTTGGACAAGTCAGGTGCTACTTCGAGACTGACAAAGCCTGTTTTGCCGCCGGTAGATTGGTGCTCCGGCAGGCATACGTCGCAGGCAGCCTGCACGTCGGCGATGGCCAGTGTTTCATAGCGCTGTTTGGGCGTAAGGGATTGCTGTTTGAGGGTGGCCACTTCTTCTGCATACAGCTCGTCACCGGCAAAGGCTTTCTGGAAGATGGCGGGGTTGGAGGTGACGCCGCACACGCCTTGTTGCAGCATTTTTGCCAATTCGCCGCTCTGAATCAGGGAGCGGGAGAGGTTGTCGAGCCAGATTTGTTGGCCTAAAGCTTTAACGTCCGATAAAATAGTCATCTCTGAAACCCTTTTGTGATTTGGTGTGGGGATTAAAATCCTACCCTGAAATGTATCGTTTGAATAGAGTAACCGGGAAATTAAGCATGAAAAATACAGCGCAATATCTGGAATGGGCGCGGCAGGTATTGACCACCGAAGCCGAGGCGCTTCATGAAGTGGCCGAGGGGCTGGACGATGCGTTTGCTCTTGCGGCGGAAGTGATTTTGAATTGCCGCGGGCGGGTGGTGATTATGGGCATCGGCAAATCAGGCCATATCGGGCGCAAGATAGCCGCTACCATGGCCTCTACCGGCACGCCGGCTTTTTTTGTACACCCGGCCGAAGCGGCGCACGGCGATTTGGGCATGATTGTGGACGGGGATGTGGTGGTGGCATTGTCGAATTCGGGAGAAAGCGACGAAGTCACCTCCATCATGCCTGCGCTGAAACGTAAAAACATCCAGCTTGTCTGCATCACCGCCCGTCCGCATTCCACCATGGCGCGTTATGCCGATATTCATATAACCTGTGCGGTGTCGCATGAAGCGTGCCCGCTGGGGCTCGCGCCCACTTCCAGCTCCACCGCCATGCTGGCTCTGGGAGACGCGCTGGCCGTCGCCCTGTTGCAGGCGCGGGCGTTTACGCCGGATGATTTTGCCCTCAGTCACCCGGCCGGCAGCCTGGGCAAACGCCTGTTGATGCAGGTGAAAGACGTGATGCATACCGGCGACGAGCTGCCTGCCGTGGCGGAGGGCACGCTGTTGAAAGACGGTATCGTGCGCATGAGCGAAACCGGGCTGGGCATGCTGGCCGTGGTCAACAAAAGCGGCTGCATTACCGGCATTTTCACCGACGGCGATTTGCGCCGCCTGTTTCAAACGCGCGATGATTTTACCGGCCTGCTGGTCGAGCAGGTGATGCATCCGAATCCGCAAACCATTTCCCCCGCCAGGCTGGCTACAGAGGCGGTGAAACAAATGCAGGAAAGCAGGGTAAGCGGCTTGCTGGCCGCAGATGAAAACGGCCGTTTGGTGGGCGCGCTGAATATGCACGATTTGCTGAAAGCGCGTATCATGTAGCCTGTCAGGGCTGCTTTGGGTGCGGTCTTGCCGTTTGACGGCGGTTTGCCGCTGCGAACTGAGGACTGATACCGGCTCACGCTATTTTTACAGAGGCTGTCCGATTATTGGCTGGAAATATGTTCAGACGGCCTTATATCAGGTATAAAGGCCGTCCGAATACCCGGAAAGAAGATTTGATGATTGATTTGTCTCCCGAAATACAAGCCCGTGCCGCCCGCATCAAGCTGCTGATTATGGATGTGGACGGCGTACTGACCGACGGTCATATTTATATCCGCGACAACGGCGAAGAAATCAAGCCGTTTCACACGTTGGACGGACACGGCCTCAAAATGCTGCAAAACAGCGGTGTGCAAACGGCCATCATCACCGGCCGCGATGCCCCTTCGGTCGGTTTGCGGGTGAAGCAACTCGGCATCCAGCATTACTACAAAGGCATTCACGACAAAAAAGCCGCTTATGCCGATTTGCGCGCCAAGGCAGGTGTGGCGGAGCATGAGTGTGCATTTATCGGCGATGATGTGGTCGATTTGCCGGTGATGGTGCGCTGCGGCCTGCCGGTGGCGGTGCCCGAAGCGCATTGGTTTGCCTTGAAACATGCAGCTTATGTGACTCGTAAGCCTGCGGGAAAAGGCGCGGTGCGTGAGCTGTGTGATGTGATTATGCAGGCTCAGGGAACACTTGAGCCTGCTTTGAACGAGTATGTCAAATGAAAAGATGGCGTTCCGGCTGGTTGTTTCCTTTGGTGCTGGCCATCTGCCTCGGCGGCCTGAGCGCATGGCTCGGCCGCATCAGCGAAGTGGATGTGGAAGAGGTGGTGCTGAATCCCAATGAGCCGCAATATTCGATGGCCGGTATTGACGGCAAGCGGTTTGATGATGCAGGCCGTCTGAAAGAAAACCTCGGCGCCGAGAGCGCCTGGCAGTTGCCGAAAAGCGATGAGGTTTATTTTTCACAGCCGCAACTGGCGCTTTATGCCGACGGGAAAGTGTTGTATGACGTCAAAAGCGAGGAAGCCCGTTACAATACCGACAGCCGCCAGGTGCAGTTTGAGAAAAACGTGGTGTTGACCAAGGCCGCCGATGCGCAGCGCCCTGCCGGTATTCTGGAAACCAGCATGCTGATGGTGGACACGCAAACCGAAATCGCCCAAACCAGCGAGCCTGTAAGCTATCAATACGGCCAGTCGCACGGCACGGCCAACGGCCTGACTTACGACCACAACAAAGGTCTGTTGAATTTACCATCCCGAGTGAGAGCCATTATTTATGACCCCAAAAATCCTTAAAGCCGTCATGTGTGCGGCACTGGTTGCGGCCGCATCTCCCGTGCTGGCGCTGGAAAGCGACCGCAGCAAACCGATTGAAATCGAAGCCGACCAAGGTTCGCTCGATCAGGCCAACCAGGTGACCACTTTCAGCGGCAACGTCATCATCAAGCAGGGCACGCTGAACATCCGCGCCGGCAGCGTGCGGGTGTCACGCGACGGCAAAGGGCAGCAGCAGATGAGCGCCAGCGGCAGCCCGGTGCATTTCAGCCAGACGCTGGACGGCAATAAAGGCACGGTCAACGGCCAGGCCAACAATGTCGAATATTCTTCTGCCACCGGCATTGTGAAGCTGACCGGCAATGCCAAAGTGCAGCGCGGCGGCGACCGTGCCGAGGGCGCCAGCATCACCTACAACACCCGCACCGAAGTATATAACGTCAGCGGCAGCAAAAGCGCATCCGGCAGCGGCAAGCGGGTGACCGTGGTGATTCAGCCCAACCAGTAACGCGGCACCGTTGTCTGCACCAACGGCAGCGGCATGGTCATCACAGGCCGTCTGAAAAGATACCGTTTCAGACGGCCTTAAAAACCACTACAATGTAATGTAAGCATTTATCATCAGAGTAACGCCCATGGATATCAAACGCAGCCGTTTGAAGGCACAAAACCTGCAAAAAAGTTTCAAGAAACGCCAGGTGGTGAAAGATTTTTCGCTGGATATTGAAAGCGGCGAAGTCGTCGGCCTGCTGGGCCCCAACGGAGCCGGTAAAACCACCAGCTTCTACATGATTGTCGGCCTGATTGCAGCTGACGGCGGCAGCGTGGAGCTCGATGGCCGCGAAATCCGCCATCTGCCGATTCACGAACGCGCCCGCTTAGGTTTGGGCTATCTGCCGCAGGAAGCTTCGATTTTCCGCAAAATGACCGTGGAGCAGAACATCCGCGCCATTCTGGAAATCAGCCTGAAAGACAAAAGCCGGATGGATACCGAGCTGGATCGGCTGCTGGCCGATTTGAACATCGAACGCCTACGCAACAGCCCGGCGCCTTCGTTGTCGGGCGGCGAGCGCCGACGGGTGGAAATCGCCCGCGTGCTGGCGATGCAGCCGCGTTTTATTCTGCTTGACGAACCGTTTGCCGGTGTGGATCCGATTGCGGTGTTGGACATCCAGAAAATCATCGAATTCCTGAAAACCCGCGGCATCGGCGTGTTGATTACCGACCACAACGTGCGCGAAACCCTGCGCATCTGCGACCGTGCCTACATCATCAGCGAAGGCACGGTGCTGGCTTCGGGGCACCCCGACGAGCTGGTCAACGACGAACAGGTGCGCGCCGTGTATCTGGGTGAAAACTTTGATTATTAAGCGCCTATGAACCGCCCCGCTTTCCAGCTAAAACTCAAACAAACCCAGCAACTGAGCCAAAGCCTGCAGCAATCCTTGCGCATCTTGCAGATGTCCGGCCTCGAGCTGGAGCGTGAAGTGGACGACTGGCTGCAGGACAACCCCTTGTTGGAGCGTGCGGAAAGCAGCGAAGAGGGGCATGCCGAACCCGTACATGTATCGGCCGCCATCAGTAAAAGCAGCCAGTTGGGCGGTGAAGATGCGGAAGACGTCTGGGCGACCATTGCCGAAGAAGAGGATTTCAACGCCTTTCTGCACAAGCAGGTATGCGAGCATCCGCTCAGTGAACGTGAAGCCGCGCTGGTGCATATCCTGATAGATTTTCTTGACGACCAGGGCTACCTAGTCGACAGCCTGAGCGATATCATTGATTACACGCCGTTGGAATGGATGCTGGATGAAGACGGCCTGCAGGAAGCGCTCGACAAGCTGCAATTGTTTGATCCGGCGGGCGTGGGGGCTGCGGGTCTGGGCGAGTCGCTGCTGTTACAATTGCAGCGTCTGCCGCCTTCGGACGCACGCCGCTGCGCCGCCCGGATTGTGCACCTGTTTCTGGATGATTTGGGCAGAAGCCGCCAACAGAATATCGCCAAATTCAAAAAAAACCTGCCTGACGATACCGATACCATTGAAGCCGCGCTGGATTTGATTGCCACACTCAACCCTTATCCCGCATATGGCTTCGCCTCGGCCGAGCCGACCGCCTATGTGCAGCCGGATGTGTGGGTGCGGGAGGGCAAGGCAGGTTGGGTGGTGAGCAGCAATGAGGCCGCCTGGCCGAAGGTGAAGCTCAACCGCGAATACTGCGACATGCTCGAAGAGGCCGCCGGTGTAGACAAGGTCTGGAAAGAAAAGATGGCCGAGGCGCGGCAGAAAATCGACAGCCTGGCACACCGCAAAAGCACGGTTTTGCAGCTGGCGGAATATATTGTTGAACGGCAAGAAGATTTTTTCATTTTCGGCGAAATCGGCCTCAGACCCATGCTGCTGAAAGATGCCGCCGCCGAGCTGGGCGTGGCGGAAAGCACGGTTTCGCGGGCGGTCAACCATAAATATTTAGCTTGCCCGCGCGGCATGTTTGCGTTACGCTATTTCTTCACACAGGCCGTTGCCACCGACGATGGCGAGGGTGCCAGCCAAAGCGCCGTGAAGGCCATCATCGGCAGCCTGATTGAATCGGAAAGCAAGCGCAAGCCGTATTCAGACGAAGCCTTGAGCAAGTTGTTGAAGCAACAGGGTATCGACATTGCCCGCCGTACCGTAACCAAATATCGGGAGGCCTTGAATATCCCGCCGACGCACCAACGCAAACAGCAATAATAACAACACGGGTGCCGACCAACCATTAACAGGGGCTGTGTGATACAGCCTGAAACCCCCCAACCGAAGGAGCAGCATCATGAATCTGAAAATTACCGGTTTGAATTTCGACGTAACTGAAGCCATCAAAAATCATGTCTCTTCCAAATTGGAACGCATCAGCCGCCATGCCGATAACGTGATTTCCGTGACCGTGACCCTATCGGTAGAAAAAATGAACAACAAAGCTGAGGTCGATGTGCATTTGGCGGGCAAAGATTTGCACGTTGAAGCAGTAGAATCCGATATGTATGCCGCGGTAGACGTGTTGATGGACAAGCTGGATCGCGCGATTCTGAAACACAAGGGCAAGGTCAACGACGTACGCTCGGCTCCCGCGCCTGCACCGGTTACCGAAGACTGACCGTCAGCCGGATTGAAAACAGCCCCGAATCAGATTCGGGGCTGTTTTGCAAAGGTCTCAGGCCGTCTGAAAATTAATTCATCTGGCTGAGACCGTTGTAAAAAATAACGTCGCCCCGTTCAGACAGGTACCCAGCTTCATCAGCGCTTCACGCCGCTGAGGCAGGCCCAGCCGTTGTCGGTTTGGGCGGGGGCGAGGTCAAACCATTGGGTGTAGATTTCACTCATTTCTTCGATTTGTTCCTCCAAAATGCCGGAAAGCACGATGCGGCCGCCTTGTCTGGTGCGCCCTGCCAGCATGTCGCCGAGCATACGCAGCGGGTTGGCCAGAATATTGGCAACCACTACGTCAAACTGACCTTCGGGCAGCGCGTCGGGCAGGTAAAAGCGGGCGGCCACGTTGTTTTGTGCGGCGTTGTCGTTGCTGGTGCGGATGGCCTGCTCGTCGATGTCCACACCGGTGGCACTGCCTGCGCCGAGCTTGAGTGCGGCAATGGCGAGAATGCCGGAGCCGCAGCCGTAATCCAGCAGGCTTTCGCCGTCTTGCAGGTGGTTGTCGAGCCATTGCAGGCAAAGGTGGGTGGTAGGATGGCTGCCGGTGCCGAAGGCCAGACCGGGATCGAGTTGCAGATTGACAGCATCGGCATCGGGCGCTTCGTGCCAAGAGGGTGTAATCCACAAGCGTCCGGAAATTTTAATCGGGTCAAACTGGGATTGGGTCAGGCGCACCCAATCTTGCTCGGGCAATAGCTCGGTTTCGTAAAGCGGCAGGTCGATGCCGCATTGTTCGGCGGCTGCGGCGATGATGGGGGCGATGTCGGCGTGTTCGTCAAACAGGGCGATGACTTTGCTTTGCTGCCAGAGCTGTTCGGCGGGCATGCCCGGTTCGCCGAAAATCGCCTGCTCGTTGGCAGTGCCCGCGTAGGCGTCTTCAATGGCGGCGGAGAGGGCGCCGTGTTCCATCAGAGCGTCGGAGAGCGGCTCGGCGATGTGGTCGTTGACTGCGATGGTGGTTTGCTGGTAGGCCATAATGTTTTCCGAGTGAAAGGCCGTCTGAAAGCTTTGCAGGTTTCAAACGGCGCCGAGATTGTGGTGGATACGGATTTTATTACATTCTAATGGATTGGCAGGGAGCGAGAAAGCATTATAGAAGGAAAAACTTACTTTAATACAAGGCAGCAAGCCGCAGACAGTACAGATATAGTGAAAAAACTTACTCTACTACCGCGTTGCTGCGCCTAGCCGTACTACTTGTACTGTCTGCGGCTTGCTGCCTTGTATTAAAGTAAGTTTTTCCACTATAGTACGGCCAGGCGCAGCAACGCCGTAGTAGGAATTAAGTTTTCCCTCTATACATTGCTTGTGGCAGGCAGAAATGCTGCAAGCAGAACATAAAAAGGCCGTCTGAACCTGATGCTTTCAGACGGCCTCGGTGAATCGGGTGTTCCGATTTATTCCGCCAGCTTGGCTTTGCGCGCTTCCAGCCATTTTTCCAGATAGTGGATGCTGACGCCGCCTTCGCTGAAGCCCGGGTCGGTAAATAGGTCGCGGTGCAAGGCAGCGTTGGTTTTGATGCCGGTGATGGCCAGCTCGGCCATGGCGACGCGCATTTTGGCCATTGCCTGCTCACGGGTTTTGCCGTGTACGCAGATTTTGCCGATGAGGCTGTCGTAGTTGGGCGGGATGCGGTAGCCTTGGTAAATGTGGCTGTCGACGCGGATGCCGGGGCCGCCGGGCAGGTGGCAGCTGGTAATCAGGCCGGGGCTGGGGATGAAGTTGTAGGGGTCTTCGGCGTTGATGCGGCATTCGAAGGCGTGGCCTTCAAGCTGGATGTCGGCTTGGCTGTATTGCAGCGGCAGGCCGCTGGCCACGCGGATTTGCTCTTGCACGATGTCGACGCCGCTGATGAGCTCGGTTACGGGGTGTTCGACCTGCACGCGGGTGTTCATTTCGATAAAGAAAAATTCGCCGTCTTCATACAGAAATTCGAAGGTGCCGGCGCCACGGTAGCCGATGCGTTGGCAGGCGGCCACACAGGCTTCGCCGATTTGGGCGCGCTCGGCTTCGGTGATGCCGGGTGCGGGGGCTTCTTCAATCACTTTCTGGTGGCGGCGCTGCAATGAGCAGTCGCGTTCGCCCAGATAAATGGCGTTGCCGTGTTCGTCGGCCAAAACTTGGATTTCCACGTGGCGCGGTTTTTGCAGGTAGCGCTCCATGTATACCATCGGGTTGCCGAATGCGGCACCGGCTTCGGTTTTGGTCATTTCCACTGAGCGGATGAGGTCTTCTTTTTTCTCGACCACACGCATGCCGCGGCCGCCGCCGCCGCCGGACGCTTTGATGATGACGGGGAAGCCGACTTGGTCGGCGATTTTGAGGATTTCGGCATCATCATCGGGCAGGGCGCCGTCGGAACCGGGCACGCAGGGTACGCCGGCTTCAATCATGGCGTGTTTGGCAGACACTTTGTCGCCCATCAGGCGGATGGTGTCGGCGCGCGGGCCGATGAAGGTAAAGCCGGATTGTTCGACCTGTTCGGCAAAATTGGCGTTTTCGGCCAAAAAGCCGTAGCCGGGGTGGATGGCGTCGGCACCGGTCACTTCTGCGGCAGAGATGATGGCGGGTACGTTGAGGTAGCTTTGTGCGGAAGGCGCAGGGCCGATACAGACGGATTCGTCGGCCAGCTTGACGTGCAGGCTGTCTTTGTCTGCTTCGGAATGCACGGCCACGGTGGCGATGCCCATTTCGCGACAGGCCCGCAAAATGCGCAACGCGATTTCGCCGCGGTTGGCAATCAGGACTTTTTCTAACATAAGGTATCTTTCAGAAGGTGTTCAAAGCCTTTTGCAAGGCCTGGCTCTGACAAGGTTTCAGACGGCCTTTCTGGATTAAAAAGGCCGTCTGAAAGGGTTTATTCGATGATAAACAGCGGTTCGCCGTATTCTACCGGCTGGCCGTTTTCAATCAGGATTTCTTTGACGACGCCGGATTTTTCGGCTTCGATTTCGTTCATCAGCTTCATGGCTTCGATGATGCAGAGGGTGTCGCCGGCTTTGACGTTTTGGCCGACTTCGACAAATGCCGGCGCGCTGGGGCTGGGCGCGCGGTAGAAAGTGCCGACCATCGGTGATTTTTGTGCGTTGCTGAGGTCTTTGCCGGCCGGAGCGGCGGCAACAGCCGGAGCTGCCGCGGGTGCGGCGACAGGCGCAGCGGCGATTTGGGGCGCAGGCGCGGCATAAACGGGCGCCTGCTGGGCGATAGAACGGGTGATGCGTACTTTTTCTTCGCCTTCGGTGACCTCGATTTCGGCGATGCCGGATTCTTCAACAAGATCAATCAGTTTTTTGAGTTTACGTAAGTCCATGTTATGTCCTTTTGGTAAGGTATGCGTTATTGGCAGACAGGGGGCTGCGGATGTTGTCAGGCAATGCCGGCAAGCATCGGAAATGTGTGTCGGCGAGCCGGGTCATGAGCTGGATTGGGATGCAGCTTTCAGGCTGCTACAGGAAAATAATAATGGTGCATTTTCGCTAACTTGCTGCTAAATGTCTAGCAAAATATCAAAAAAAGGCATTTTTTCAGGCTAAAGGACGATTTTGGAGCTGGGTGAAAAGTGCGGAAAAAGGCTTGGGAGTATTTATTCTAAAGGAGGGATGGGAGATAGAGGCCGTCTGAAAAAAAAACGCAGGCATCAAGGCAATGCCAATGGAAGGAGCCTTGCTCAACAAAGGCAAACGATGCGGGCGGTGGTTCAAGCTTGCTGACGTGTTGCCGTGTTTGTATGTTTGGGTATCATTGCCGGGATTATCCGCTATATAATGCCGCTTTGATGAAATCAAGCAGAAAAACATGCATATTTCCGATTTTGATTTTGAGCTGCCCGACGAGCTGATTGCCCAGCATCCGCCTGCCGAGCGCGGCAGCAGCCGCCTCTTGGTGGCGCTGCCGGACGAGCCGTTGCAGGATGCGGCGTTTGGCGGGCTCTTGCAATGGGTGGCACCCGGTGATGTATTGGTGTTCAACAATACAAAAGTCATGAAGGCGCGTCTGTTTGGCCAAAAAGCCAGCGGCGGCAGGATTGAGGCATTGGTCGAACGGGTGTTGGACGAGCATACTGCGCTGGCGCATATCCGCTCGTCGAAGTCACCGAAGCCAGGAGCGGAGCTGGTGTTTGAAGGCGGCGTGAGCGCCACCATGCTGGAGCGCGCGGGCGAATTGTTTTGCCTGCGTTTTGCGGGCGGGCAGAATGTTTATGAGATTTTGGCGCAAAACGGCCACCTGCCGCTGCCGCCTTATATCGAACGTGCGGCCGGAGATGAGGACGACAGTCGCTATCAGACGGTATATGCCAAGCATCAGGGCGCAGTGGCCGCGCCGACGGCAGGCCTGCATTTTACCGATGCGCTGTTGGCAGAGCTGCGGGCGGGCGGCGTACACATGGCGGAAGTGACGCTGCATGTGGGTGCGGGGACGTTCCAGCCGGTGCGGGTAGACAATATCGCCGAGCACAAAATGCACAGCGAATGGTTTGAAGTGCCCGAGGCAACAGTGGCGGCGGTAGAGGAGGCCAAAGCGCGCGGCAATCGGGTATGGGCGGTCGGCACTACTTCCATGCGGGCGCTCGAATCGGCGGCGGCTGCCACAGGCCGTCTGAAAGCAGGGTGTGGCGATACCGACATTTTCATTACGCCGGGTTACCGCTTTAATGTGGTTGACCGCCTGATTACCAATTTCCATTTGCCGAAATCCACGTTGTTGATGTTGGTGAGTGCTTTTTCGGGAACGGCGCATATCCGCTCGCTTTATCAGCATGCAATAGGGCAGCGATACCGTTTTTTCAGCTATGGCGATGCGATGATTTTGGGCAGGAAAGAAAACGGATGACAAGCAACAGGCCGTCTGAAAGCGGGTTTCAGACGGCCTGTTGCTTTTGCAAAATCCCCCGCTCGTTTATAGATTTTTGTTGTTTGGCGGTGTGCAATGTATGAAATGTGGCGCCAACAGCATGCCAAAAAAGATACCGCCGGAAAGGCGGTATCTTTTTTGGCTGTTATCAGTTTTTCTTCTGATATTTGGCATAAGCATAATAGCTGTAGGCGTCTTGCGCCTCGCGGGCGATGCCGTTGAACACCACGCCGTTGATTTCAACATTGCTTTGCGCCAGACGGTTGACGCTGCTGTCGATTTCCCGCAGGGTGGTTTTGTTGTAATAGGCTACCAGCAGGGTAGAGCCTGCATGCTGGCCGATGATGCCCGCATCGGTTACCGACAATACAGGCGGGGTGTCGAGAAGCACATAATCGAATGTTTTCCGTGCCCACTCAATCAGGGTGTTCAACCGGTGATCCATCAGCAATTCGGAGGGATTATCGGGCAGCTTGCCGTGGCTGATGAAGCTGAGGTTGTCGATTGATGTGGTTTGCACCGCCTGCTCGGGCGTCAGCTTGCCGGACAGGATGTCCGCCAATCCTTGTTCGGGTTGTACGCCAAACAGCTGGTTCAGATAACCGCGGCGCATGTCGCAGTCAATCAGCAGGATTTTTTTGTTGGATTGCGCCATGACGGTGGCCAGGTTGGCGGAAATAAACGATTTGCCGGCTTCGGGGATGGCGCCGGTAATCATCAATACATTATTGGACGCTTCCATCATGGAGAAATAAATATTGGTGCGCAGGGAGCGGATGGCCTCCACTGCCATATCTGTCGGCTCTTCGGCGGCCAGAAGATAAGAAGAGCGGTTGCTGAGCGATTTCAGCTTTCTGCCGACCATATCGCGTTTTTGCTGGGTTTTCGACAAAGGGATAATGGCGGTAACGTCCAGCCCCATGGATTCGATGTCTTCGGGGTTGGTGATGCGCAGACGGGTGGCCGAACGCAGCAGGAACCAGGCAGCAGTTAACACACCTGCAGTCAGCGCGGCCAAAAGGGTAATCATTTTTTTGCGCGGCGCCACCGGCAATTCGGCCGTGGCGGCACGGTCAACCACACGCACATTGCCTTGGGCGCTGGCCTTCATGATGTTCAGCTCTTGTTGTTTGCCCAACAGCTGCATATAGGTGGTTTGGTTGGTATCCACATCGCGGGTGAGACGGATGACTTCCTGCTGGGTATTGGGCAGGTTGGAAATTTGCTGGTTGATGCGGTTTTTGGCGCGTTCCAATACGGCAAGCTTGTCGAGTACGGCTTTATAAGTAGGGTGTTCGCGGGTATAGAATTCGGCAATGCCGGCTTCTTCTGTTCTCAATGTGGTAATCTGGCTTTCGATGTCTACCAGGCTTTCCAGCGCACCTTTGGCTTCAACGGGGATATCCAGCGAGCCGCTTTTTTTACGGTATTCGTTCAGGCGGTTTTCGGCATCCTCCAGCGCGCCTTTCAGACGCGGCAGCTCTTCGCTGATGAAAGCCAGGCCGTTGGCGGCCATCTGCACGTCGCGGTCACGGTTTTGACTGACGTAGTTGTCGATGATGCCGTTGAGGATAATGCTGATTTTTGCAGGGTCGGTGCCGGTGTAGCCGAGGTTGATAATCGGGCTGGTTTTACCTTTGCTGGTAACGGCCAGATTGGTTTTCACCTGGTCGATGGCGGCCAGTTTGGAGTTTTTGACCAATACGAATTCCTGACCGTCATCGGCGAGAATCTGGTTGACTTGTATGGTGGTGTGCGGATTGATTTTCAGGGCGCGGCCGACCAGGCCGTCAATCGTGCTTTCATCGGGCAGTTCGAGCTTGTAGCTCTTGTTGTCGATGGCAGTGAGGGTAATCGGCTTGTTCAGCCATTCTTTTTGCACTTCAAAGGTTTGCAGCGTGAGTTCGGGATCGACGTCGCTGCTGAGATTGTGCAGTATGCGGCCGACAAGCGGGAAATATTTAGGGTTGACGTCTTGGTCGAGTTGCAGATCGTCAACGGTTTTGCCAATCACCAGGCGCGACTGCACCAGTTCGATTTCGGCTTCCGAGGGAGAGGGCTCGTTGCTGAACAGGCTGTTGATTTCGGTCAGAATCTGGTTTTGTTTGGTTTCCAGCTCTACCATGCCGTCGGCACGGTATACCGGGGTGGCGGTAAAGCTGTAGATGCCGCCGAGCAGGCCGCCGAGCAGCATGGCCAGGGCAATCGGATATTTGTGGTTGAGCAGGTTGCGGAACTGCTGCCCCAAGTCGATTTCTCCGCCATTGTCGCTGTGGTGGGTCGGGGTAGGGTGCTGTTTTGCCATGTGATGTGGTTTCCTAAAATTCAATATCGGGTATCAGGCTTGTTTGGCCAGCTTGGCTGCCCAATGTGCGGCGGCTGTTTCCAGCTGCTGATAAACGGTTTCAAACATCTCTTCGCTTTGGCGGAAGGGATCCGGGATATTTTTTTGCGGCAGCCATTGTCCGAACAACATGGTTTTGCTCCTTGCGGCGGGCAGGATGTCGGCCACCTGGTCAATGTGGTTTTGCTCCATCACCAAAATCAAATCAGCCTGTTCGCACATTTCTGCGGTGAGCTGTCTGGCCGTATGGCCTGCCACGACCGTGCCGTGTTTGAGTGCGGTTTTGATGGCCTGAAAGTCGGCATCTTTGCCTGACAGGGCGCGGATGCCGGCCGAGCTGATGCTGAGGCCGGGCAGCTTTTGCTGCAACAGCCGCTCGCCGGTAGGGGAGCGGCAGATATTGCCGACGCAGACAATCAAGATATTCTGATACATAAACGATTCCGTCAGGTTACTGGAAGGTATTGTCCAGCGAGTTGATGTTGGAAATCGAGTTGGTCAGCTGCGATACTACGCGGTTCCAGCGGGTAACCGGGGCGGCGGTCACGTAAACCACATCTTCGGCCTCCAGGCGGAACTGATTGCCCAAAGCGTAGGCGCTGGCATCTTTCAGGTTGAGCTGGTAGATGTGGATGGGTTTCTCGCGGTCGGCAGGCATATTGCGGATGACGAATACGCCGTTGGCGTCGGCCAGTGCTTGGGTCATACCGCTTGCGTTACCCAATGCGCGGGTGAGGGTCAGCCCCTGGCTGCCCATCGGCAGAGTTGCCTGACGGCCGACTTCGCCCATCACGTAAACCTGGCTGTTTTCGGTGGTGGGCACGTATACGATATCGCCGTTGCTGAGCAGATGGTTTTGTGAAAGGTCGCCGTATTGCAGGATGTCTTGCAAGGAAATGGTGCTGTCGACGCCGTTGTGTGTCCATTTGATGTTGCGGGTGTCGGCGTTTTCGGCGGTGCCGCCGGCGAGGTCGATGGCGTCAAGCAGCGTAATCGGCACATTGGTAATCGGCAGTTGGCCGGCCTGGGTAACGGCGCCGGATACAGTCACGCGCTGCGAGCGGAATTCCGTTACGTTAACCGATATCTGCGGGTTTTTGAGATAACGTTGCAGACGGCCTGTCAGCAGGTTTTGCACTTCGGACAGGGTTTTGCCGCTGACATGAATCTTGCCGGCCAGCGGATAGAAAATATAACCGGCTTCGTCTACCCAGACGCCGTTGCTGACCTGACGGCTTTGCGGATTGATGCTGCTGGTGGGGGCGGGCGTATCCAGATCCTTGTGGGACCAGACCTGGACGTTCAATACATCGCCGCCGCCGACGCGGTAGCGGTGGCCGGCTTTTTGGGCGTTGAGGGCGGGATTGCTTTGAGCCAGGCGTTTGGGCAGGCGCATGCTTTCCACCAGATTCAAGGTAATCGGGTAGATGGCGACACGGTTGTCGAGGCCGATATTATCGGCGGTATCGTTTTCGTTGTAGACGATGGTTTTGTTTTTGGTGGGCAGGCCTGAGCCGGGAATCACGGTGCAGCCGGCGGTAAATGCCAGCAGGGAAAAGCTGATAACGGTCAGTGTTTTAATATTCACTCAGTAGTCCTTCCTGATGTTTCTTGAGGCCGTCTGAACATTCAGACGGCATGATGCGTGGTTTGCTGCCAAACCAAATCGCAGATATCGTCTTTCGGCGCGAAACCGGTGGGCGCCTCCAGCAACAACTGGCGCAGCGTCATTTGGTCTGACTGGCGGCAGGCCGCATCCATGCGGTCGAGTATGTCAGAAAGTGTCACCCACGGCAGCATAACTTCGTTGGCGGTCATAATGCGGGGATGAGTGGTCTTTTCCACTTCATCGCCAATCAGCAGCTCCTCATACAATTTTTCGCCGGGGCGCAGGCCGGTGACCTTGATTTCGATGTCGCCGTCAGGGTGGGCTGCATCTTTTATCTCCAGACCACTCAAACGTATCATTTGTTTCGCCAAATCAATGATTTTTACAGATTCGCCCATGTCGAGCACAAACACATCGCCGCCTTTGCCCATCGCGCCCGCCTGGATGACCAGTTGCGCAGCTTCGGGTATGGTCATGAAATAACGGGTGATGTCCGCATGGGTGAGGGTGACCGGGCCGCCTGCTGCGATTTGTTTTTCAAATACGGGCACAACCGAGCCGGAGGAACCGAGCACATTGCCGAAACGCACCATGCAGAAACGGGTGGGCTGGCCGGGTTCGGCCGCCAGTGCCTGCAATACCAGCTCCGCCATGCGCTTGCTGGCGCCCATGGTGTTGGTGGGGCGCACGGCCTTGTCGGTGGAAATCAAGACAAAGGTTTCCACTTGGGCGTCAATGGCGGCCTGGGCGCAGAACATGGTGCCGTAAATATTGTTGCGCACGCCTTCGATGGTGTTGAATTCCACCATCGGCACGTGTTTGTAGGCAGCCGCATGGTAAACGGTTTGCACGCCGAAGGCTTTCATCACGTTAAAGAGGCGGTTGCGGTGTTGCACCGAGCCCAGAAGCGGCAATACTTCAATCGCCATGCCGTGTTCGGCTTGGTATTCGCGCAGCTCTTTGTCGATGCTGTAGAGAGAAAACTCAGACAATTCAAACAAAATCAGCTTGGCAGGCTGGCGCTGGATAATCTGGCGGCACAATTCCGAGCCGATGGAGCCGCCCGCGCCGGTGACCATCACCACTTTGCCGCTGATGTCGGCCGCCATCAGTTCGGGGCGCGGCGCAACCGGATCGCGGCCGAGCAGATCTACCACCGAGATTTTTTTGAGCGAGCTGATGTTGATTTTGCCGTCGACCAAATCCTTCATGCCGGGAATGGTCAGCACTTCGCAAGGATAAGGTTCGAGGCGCTGCACCAGCATTTTGCGCTCTTCAACGGATGCGCTGGGGATGGCCAGCAGGATTTTTTCCACGCCGTAGCGGTTAATCAAGTCGTTGATTTCAGACGGCCTGTGTACAGGTAAATCGTAAATCAGCGTGCGCTGGAGTTGGGGATTGTCGTCCACAAAGGCCACCGCATGGTATTCGTTTACCTGTTTGATGGCTTCCAGCAGTTGGCGGCCGGACTGCCCGGCACCGTAAATGATGACCGGCGCCATCTGCTTGTTGTGCCGGCCGCCGGTGAGGATGGTGCGCAGCATCAGGCGCGAGCCTGCAATCAGCACCACCAGCAGCAGAAAATACACAAACGGCAGCGCCAGGCGTAGGCGCTGCTCGAAAATCAGCGCGCTCAACAGAAACAATACGGCCGAAATGGCGCTGCCGATTACCGCCGTGGTCAGCACTTTGGTGCTGACGTAGCGGGTAACGGCGCGGTAAAGACCCAGGCGGACAAACAGGAAAATGGTCAACGCGGCGGTGACGACAAATGCCAGCCAGTTGGCGGAGCTGATCCATTCCTGCGAATAGCCGCTTTTCAGGCTTTGGGCAAACCAGAACGCAAAGAAAATCACCAGCATATCGTGAATCACGAAGAAGGTTTTTTTGACATTGCGGGGCAGGGCTAACAGGGTTTCCAAATTCATGGTCGGTTATTCTTGAGATTTGAAGGAAAATTAAGCGGTGGCCTGAGTCAGCACGTCCCGGATTTCTTTGCAGCAAAAATCCATTTCGTCGGCGCTCAGGGTGGGGTGCACCAGAAACATCAGGCTGGTGTCGCCCAGCGCCACGGCGTTTTTCAGGCGCTCTTTGGGGCGCCACGGCGTGTTGTCGAAGGCTTTTTCCAGATATACTTCCGAGCAACTACCCTGATAGCAGGGCACTTTGCGCGCGGCCAGCTCGTTGACGATGCGGTCGCGGCTCCAGCCTTCCTTCAGGTTTTCCGGTTTGATAAAGGCATAGAATTTGTATTGCGCATGCTCGATATAATCCGGCACGTCAATCAGGCGGATGGTGGCAAACGACTTCATGGCGGCTTCGAGTTTGGCGGCGTTGGCCTGACGTTTGGCCGTCCAGTCGGGCATGCGCTTGAGCTGGATGCGGCCGATGACGGCCTGCATTTCCATCATGCGCCAGTTGGTGCCGAAGCTTTCGTGCAGCCAGCGGAAACCGGGTGCGTGTTCGCGGTGGTAAACGGCGTCGTAGCTTTTGCCGTGGTCTTTGTATGACCACATTTTCGACCACAAATCTTTGTCGTTGGTGGTGACCATGCCGCCTTCGCCGCCGGTGGTCATGATTTTGTCCTGACAAAACGACCAGGCGCCGACGTGGCCGATGGAGCCGACCGGTTTGCCTTTGTATTTCGCACCGTGCGCTTGGGCGCAGTCTTCAATCACCCACAGATTATGCTGCTCGGCCAGCGCCATGATGCCGTCCATTTCGGCAGGCATACCGGCCAGATGCACCACGACAATCGCTTTGGTGTTGGGGGTCAAGGCCGTCTGAATGGTTTCCGGGCTGATGTTTTGGCTGTTTAAATCCACATCGGCAAACACGGGGTTGGCACCGGCGGTGACGATGGCGGAAGCCGAAGCGAGGAAGGTGCGCGAGGTCACAATCACATCATCGCCCGCGCCGATGCCCATTGCTTTGAGGGCGACATCCAGCGCCAGCGTGCCGTTGCCCAGCGCGATGGCGTATTCGGTGGCGGCAAAGGCAGCGAATTCTTTTTCAAATTCGCGGCATTCGCTGCCGGTCCAGTAATTGACCTTGTTGGAAAGCAACACGCGAGAGACTGCGTCGGCTTCTTCCTGGGTAAAGCTCGGCCAGGGTGACAATGAGGTATTCAGCATAATAAATCCTTTAATTCGTTCAAGTCGTTTATCCAGTAGTGGGGCTGGTGGGCGGCGGAGAAGTCGGCGGCATCATGGCGGTGGATGTTGTTGGCCGCCGCTTTCAGGCCGATGGTTGTCCAGCCTTGCGCATTCGGCGTGACAAAATCTTTTTTGATGTTGTCGCCGATGTAAATCCAGTGTTTGCCGGGGTAGCATCGGCGGATGAAATCAAAGCGCTCTGGCCGCGGTTTTTCGGAAGCAAAAGCTTCGGAAATCAATACGTGGTCAAAACAATTGTCCAAGCCGAGGGCATGCAGTTTCAGGCGCTGGGTGAGGCTGCGGCCGTCTGAAATCAGTGCGCTGGCGGCAAAGCGTCCGAGTAGGCCGATCAGGGTTTCAGACGGCATATAGGGCGCGATGTCAGGCTCGTGCAGGCGGTAATGCCACAGCAGCGAGGTTTTTTCGGCATCGTTGAAGCCGCAATACGCGCAGATGCGGTCGAGCCAGTCGCTTTTGTGCATGTCCAGCAAAGCCAATAATTCTTGCTCGCCGTACTGCGGATAGGCCGCGGCAACTTGCCGGCACACGGCGCGAATGCCGGACACTTTATAGTCGAATTCCGAATACAGGGTGTCGTCGAGATCGAACACAATCACGCTGTCGGCAGCGTTTGGCAGCGGGCTCATCCGCGCACCAGCACTTTCGCGTCATAGCGCAACATAATCAGGTTGTCTTCCCATTGGTCGAAGAACGGGATTTCCTCACCGTAGAAATATTCGCGCATCAGCCAGCCCGGATAGTTGCCGCCGGCGGCGTAGGTCAGCGGGAAACCGCCGCCGAAGCGGGGGTTGATTTCCACGCCGTAAACGGTTCGGCTTTCATTATGATAGAAAAACTGGGCGGTGATGCAGCCGCGGGCTTCTTCAAGCGCGGCCAGTTTTTCGTTCAGAAAATCATACAGCCAGCCACGGCGGGTAGCGCCCTTGCTCACTTCGCCGGAGCGCACTTCCAAACGCTCGCGCGGCACGGTGCATTTCAGACGGCCTTGGCGGTCGTAATACATGTCGACGGTAAATTCCTTGAAGGTATTTTTGATGTCGATAAGCTGGCAAAACATCATTTTCGGGTCGTTTTTCAGCTCGTCGGTCAGCTCTTCCGCACTGTTGACCGGTTGCGCGCCGATGCCGCGGCTGCCGTCATAGGGCTTGGCGAAGCAGGGAAACTCGATGGTTTCGGGCGTGTAGATTTTCGGCGCTTCGATGCCGTAGCGGTTAAACAGCGCCACGGTATCGCGTTTGTCGCGGCATTGGCGGATCAGGCCGCTGCCGGAGACGATGATGTGGATGCCCGCGGCTTCAAAGCGCGCGCGCGCTTCGGCCAGCTTCAACAATTCGGTGTCGATGGTTGGAATCACCAAACCCACGTTTTGTTCGTCAGCAAGTTGAAAAATACTGTCAATATAGTTTTCCGCGCTGATACGGGGCACAGCAAACGCACCGTCGGCCACTTGGCAGGCGGAAGACATTTTTGGGTTTAAATCGGTGCAATAAACACGGATGCCGTCTGAAAGCTTGGTGGCTTCTGCTTTGAAATCCTGAACCAGCTCAACGCGGCGGCCGGCGGATAAAATCAGAATATTATTTTTTTTCATGGTCGTCGTTTCCTGTGAAGAAAGGCATGGTGGCATCGCCCTGAGCGGAAATGCCTTCGCGCACAAATACTTTTTTCACGGTTAAAAACAGAATCTTGATGTCGAGCCACAGGCTGCGGTTGTCGACATACCATACATCGTATTCGAATTTCTGGTTCCACGAGATGGCGTTGCGGCCGTTGACCTGCGCCCAGCCGGTCACGCCCGGTTTCACTTCGTTGCGGCGGCGTTGGAAATCGTTATACAACGGCAGATACTGCATCAGCAGCGGGCGCGGGCCGACCAGACTCATCTCGCCTTTCAAGACGTTCCACAATTCCGGTAACTCGTCGAGGCTGCTGGCGCGCAGCTTGCGACCGAACGGGGTGAGACGCTCGCTGTCGGGCAGGGCGTTGCCCTGTGCATCTACGGCGTCGCGCATGGAGCGGAATTTAATCATCTTGAAGGGCTTGCCGTCTTTGCCCGGGCGGGTTTGGGTGAAAAACACCGGCGAGCCGAGGTTTTTGCGGATAAGGTAAACCAGCAGCAACAAGACCGGCGACAGCACAATCAAGCCTGCTGCCGAAGCGATGATATCCAACAGACGTTTCAAAATGTCATTCATGGGCGAGTTTCTCAATCAGGGTCACGATTTTTTGGTAGGCTACATCGCGCTTGAAGCGGTGTACGATTTCCTGCGACTGTACAGGGTCGTTGCGGCGTTGCAGAATCTGTTTGGCGGCGGCGACAAAACCATCGACATCGCCGGAGCGGTAGTCGGCATGCGGCAGCAGCGTGAGCACTTCGGCCACTTCGTCGTTGACCTGGCTGTTTAGAATCGGTTTTTGCAGCGCCATGTAATCGGACAGTTTGTTGGTAATCGACTGCATGGCATACGAATGAATCGGGTTGACGGAAATATCACAGCCTTTGGCAATCGCCATCATGTCGGCATAGGGAATATAGCCGTAAAAGATAATCGATTCGTTGGCGTAGGCTTTCAGTTTCTCCAAATCGGGGCCGCCGCCCATAATGTGCAGCTCTACTTTTTCGCCGGCATCCAGCAACTTCTGCACGCCTTTGCAGACGGTTTCGACATCGTAGCTGAAGCTCAAGGTGCCGAGGTAAAAGAAGCGGATAACGCCGTCTGAAAAGCGTTTGGCTTCTACGCGCTCCAGCGTTTCAAAATCGGCACCGATATACACCACTTCGCCGGGCGCGGCCGGGTTGGCTTCTTTGGCGCGATCGAGATAGGTTTGCGACACCGCCACAAGGCCGTCGGCATGGCGGTAGGCCGCGTTGGCGCGAGAGGCAAACGGCAGCAGGTTGTGCGGGATTTTCTTCAATACCGGCACCACCGATGAAAACGATTCCGGCCACACATCTTGCACGTCGATAATCAGTTTATAACCCAAATGCGCTTTGTGTTTGCCCAGCAGAATATTGGTCGCAATTAAGGGATAAGCGGAAAAAACCACATCCTGATCACCAGGTTGACAGGCCTGCAGCCAGCGTTCGAAATCTTTGACGAACACATCATGGCTTTTGACGCGTGCCAAGGAAACGTTCTTCGAATAACCGCTCTCATTCATCAGCTTCACTTTCAGACGGCCTTTTGAAGCAGCTTCGGCATCTTCAGGCCGTCTGAACGATTTGTCGTAATGTTTGAAGTTGCTGGTAATCAGCAACACGTCATGCGACTGGCTCAAGAGCTCCGCCAGATACCAGAAACGGTTGAAATGCGGTTCGGAAGGCAGTGAGCAATAGGGGGCAACAATGGTAATCTTCATCTGAGTCTTCCGGCTTACATATTGTAGGCAGCCATGGTGGTACGATAGATTTCTTCATCGGAACATAGTGTTGTAACGTGTTTGTTGAGTGCATCGCCAAATTGCTGGCGAAGGGCGGCATCGTTTACCAAAGTTTCTACCGCATCGGCAAAAGCCGGTAAGTCATCAAACGGCATGCAGTAGCCGGTTTTTTCATGGATAACCATTTCGGAGATACCGGCGGTGTCGTAAGTGACCACGGCTGTATGGTAGAGTCCGGCTTCCAAGATGTTGTTGCCTACGCCTGCACTGCGGTCTCCCGGAAAATTGGGCGTATTCAGCAAGATATCAGTTTCACGGAAGTAGGCATACAAGTCACGTACGCCGCCCAAGAAGGTAACTTTTTCTTCAATGCCCAGCTCTTTGGCAAGGGCTTTGAGGTTGTCAAGCTCTTCACCGATGCCGGCGATTTGTAAACGCACAGGCAGATTTTTATCGTCCAGCATCTTGAAAATACGCAGGGTGTCGGCAACGTTACGCAATTTTTGTAGACGGGAAAGTGTGCCCAGCATGATGTAGTCTTTCTGTGTTTTTTCGGGCACAGAATCGACTTTAGGTACGGCATTGTAGGTATAGCTGATGCGGCTGGCCGGAAAGCCGTAACGAATCAGCTTTTGCTGCTCATGCTTGCAGTTTCCAATAATATAAACACCTAATTTATCAAACAGTTTGGCAATTTTCGGATAGGTTTCCGGTTCAAGTCCGCGAGAGTGGTAAAACACTTTGGTTTTGGGAGAAACCAGTTTGGCAGCCATCGCACAGGCAGGAACGACTCGCGCCATTTGGCAATGAACAATATCAGGCTTTTCTTTTTTCAACATTTTGAGTAAAGCGGTGGAAGATTTTAGGTAGCCTAAAGCCCCTCCTTGGTAGAAATCGATGTCATACCACTGTATACCCAAAGCCTTCGCATCTGGTATTAACGGGCCGTCTGATGAGGCTAAAATAACTTGGTGTCCTTGCTTTTTTAATAAGCTACCCAAGCGGAATGAGGCATGTTCGGTGCCGCCAAGGCCACTCATGGAGGTTGCTAAGATGATTTTCATGTGTTTATTCCAGTAGGTTTAAATCGAGATTGGCGGGATGTTACATAAATAAAAATAAGAAAACAGGGGAGCCATATAAACGGTAGCCTGAGGATGGTTGAAGGTATAAAGCCCGCAATCAGAAAAATGCCCATACTGCATATGGCGATAAAGCGCAGTTTGGAGGAATAGGTGCGGCTGTAGAGACATGTCATGATATAAAGCAAGACATAGCCCAAAAAGGCTGCAAATGATATCAGGCCAAAACCGAGATAAAGTTCGATTAGAAAACTGTGTGGGTTTTCAAATCCCAGGCTGCTGCTGATGTGGCCGCCAAAATATTCACCGAAATTTTTGGGACCGTAGCCAGTGTAGAGCAAGGGCGGGTTGTGCCAGAAATAATTGTATATCTCCTGACGGTAGGATACGGAGTTGTCGCTTTCGAGCTCATACAGAAAAAGATACACGCGGGATGAGAATCGCTCCAAGAACTCATTGCCGTTTAGTGACAGCAGAAAATCCTGAATCAGCCTGGAGGGAATCATCCACAACAACATGCCGAATGCGGCCAATACCAAGGCAGTGGTCAGGCCATTGCGCCGGTAGGCCAAGGTCAGGAGCAATAACAGCAGGTAGCAGGCGATGGCTGTGCGCGATACGCTCGCAAAAATGACCGCACCAAGCAGGAGAAACAATAGCCAACCTAGGAGAGTGCTTTTTTTATGGTTGTCAGCCAGATTGAAGAATATCAAAACGGCCGGTGTCAGGCATAATGCGGTAGTGGCCAAATTATTGGGGTTAAAAAACAGGCCTTTCAGGGTTCCCGAGTCTAGAGATAGGGCTTCGTTGCCGGCAACAAACTGAAATCCGCTAACCAGTTCGATAAATGTGGGAAGAGAGATACAAATGGTAAAAAAGATGATAAAACGGCGGATAAAGCCGAGGTTGTCGGGATGACGGCTGATAATCAGATAGAGTATATAAAAATAGCTCGGTAAAATTGCAAACATCATCAGGTCGGCAAACTGGGCTGCCGTGATGGATGAAAAAATAATATGCAGCAGACTCCAGCCGCCCATGACTGCCAGCAAGATTTGTGCAGCTGCTATTTTTCGCGGCAGACGTTTGTTTTCCAGAATGAAAATGGCAAAAGAAAGCAGAATGAAAAGCAGGGTCGCCGGGTTGTCAATGCGGGGAATCCCTATTCTGTAAAATAAAGTCGGCCCCAGCATGTATGCGGCAAGCATCGCATAAGCAAGAAAAGTGTAAAGGGTCAGGCTTTTGATTTTCACGATAATAGTCTTAAAATGCAGTTTGTTGTATATGCTCTATGCCGTTTTCAGACGGCCACGGATTTTGGCGATGGCTTGTTGCAGTTCGGCCTTGCGCTTGAACACAATGAAGGCTAAGGCGGCCAGCCAAATCAGGGTGAAGAGCCAGTAGTTTTCAGTATTGCCCCAGCGGGTATAAGCCAAGCTAACCAGCAGGCAAGTCAATGTGGTGGTGTAAATTTTAAAACGGGGCAGTTTTTGCCATAAGAATGAAGAAATTTCTGTTTTCATGGCGAAAAACAGCCAAAATGAAATGGCAGTGGACATCGCCGCACCTTTTGCCCCCAAAGAAGGCACGAGGCTTTGCAGCAAAGCGAAATTAATGCCGAATGCAATCAGGGAAACCAAGGTAATCAGCCAGGTTTTCTTGGCAACATTGATGCCGATGCCGGTCACTTCGGTCAGGGTGTAGAGTAGGGGGAAAATCATGCTGGATAACAGGATAAACTGAACCGGAGCATAATTTTCAGGCAGCACCCATGTTACCAACGGTGAAAAAATACCCACCACGCAAATGAGTGCGGCAATGAAGTCAGACATCGTATAGGCAATACTGTCGATTTTATCCAAGTTGCTGTTTTCTTTCACCCATTTAAAGACTAAAGGCGCCCAAATTGTGGAGAAAACACTTTGAAAAATCAGGGCGACTGCACCAAAGCTAACCGCCATCGAATACACACCCAATTCAGATAAACTCCCGTATTGTTTCAGCAACAGACGGTCAACGGCAGTCAATCCCCAGTAGGCCAAGCCGCCGAAGACCAAAGGCACGCCGTAGTGCAGGTTTTCACGCAGCAGCTTCATATCAACCCGACTGTGCCATGCCTGTGTGACAGTATGCCGGGTTTGCAGCAGCAAAATCACTAAGGTAAGCAGCTGTGCTATCGCATATGCAGCCATAAGGTTAAAAGTATCGGCCTTCATACCAATTAGGACGTAAAGGCCTACCAGTAGTAGAATCAATACCTTCGGAGTCAGTTGGCTGAAGGAAAAGGCAAAAGAGCGCTCCTCCATCCGGAGAATGAGGGAAAAAAAACGAGTCAGTATGGCTCCTGCCAAAAATACAATACATAAAATGCCTAAAGACTCATCCTCTAATTCTAAAATCGTGAAGGCAGACCAAGAGGGAAATATTCCGGCCAGCAGTAACCCGAAAAACAGAGTCAGAGCGAAAGGCAGCAAAAAAATGGTTTTAAACAGTTGGTTTTTATCGTTGATTGCATGATATTCGCGGACATAAGCCTGATCCAGCCCGAAGCCGCACACAATCAATGCCATGGTGCAAACGGTTTGCAGCAGCATAATGCGCCCGATGTCATCTGCTGGGAAGTACCAAGAGATAAGCGGGATTGAGATAAGGCTAACGGCTGCACCGCCAATCGGCCCCAGCGCGTAACCCAGTAGTTTCTTTATATTCATTTCAATTATTGTGCTTTAGGCCGTCTGAATCAAGCGGGAGTATGAACTGCTTTTTGGTAAACAACATTTAATTGGTCAACAACGGATTGTTCGCCAAATTCGGCCAGAGTTTGCTGACGGAGTGTTGCCGCATCATATTGCTGCCGGTTTTCATATAACTGGACTAGCGCATCGGCCAGCTGTTGGGGGTGATTGGTTTCTACCAGCAAGCCGTTGTTTGCGTTGACAATAGATTCCGGACCACCACAGCGGGTCGCCACTACCGGCAAACCTTGCGACAAGGCTTCGATAAAGACTACACCGAAAGTCTCAATATGGCTGGCTAAGGTAAATGCATCGCTTTGGCGCATGAGCGCCATCACGCCATTATTATCTAATTTGCCGAGAAAACGGACTGAGGTTTGCAAATCTAAAGTGCGTGCCAATTCTTTCAGACGGCCTTCGATAGCGCCGCCACCACCAATATCCAGTTTGAAATGCGGATATTTTTTTCTTGCCAGCGCAAAGGCTTGGAGCAGAACGTCAAATCCTTTGTTTGGATTGAGGTTGGCTACCGAGCAAAAAGTAAAATGCTCGTCTTGCGGTTTGGATGACAGATTGGTATTGGTACAAAAACGCGGCGCCAGCAGGTTTGGAATATAATCCCAATTCAGGCCGTTGTATTCGCGGTTCAGCAGCTTGGCAAAGTCATGACTGACGGCGATGCGGGCGGCCGCATTTTCGGCAGCCTCTTGCATAAAGGGGCGTTGCCATTTGCGGATTAATCCGCGGGCGTATGTGCTGCTGTGTTCCGTAATCACATAGGGAATACGGTATTTCTTGCTGATGTCGCAAGCGATAATGCCGCCTTGGTTGACGCAGTGGGCATGCAAAATATCCGGCATACCATGGTCGGCGACATAGCGCTCGAATAATTTATGCCCTGCTTTTAGCCAGGCATGCTGTTCTAAAGGCAAGCGTGGGAAAAAACTGGTATTGCGATAAATATAGGTGGGAATGCTTTCCTCTGTGTAATGCTTGATTCCGTACGGTTCTAATATAATAGGTTTTAACCCTTGCCGTAGCGAACGGAAGTGCCCTGCGATGACACCGACTTGATGCCCTGCGCGTTGTATAGCCTGAGCCTGCAAACGGAAAAAAATGCCGTTTACATCGTCAGGTGTTTGAGGGTACCAAGAGGGAATAATCAGGATGTGCATACAAATAAATTAATAATAGAGGGTGTGTTTGTTTGGTTAATATTCATAACCCGATAAGAGAAATGATTTTTTCCGGCCAAGCCACCTGACTACAGTGGCTCGGCCGGAATATTCACTTTAAGGGTTGGCTTCAATAGCTGCTTTTAAAGCATCGACAACTTTTTGGATATCTTCTTTAGTCAAATACGGATAAGTCGGCAGCGTCATCGTTTCTTCAGCCATTTTGTCGCCGACCGGTAAAACTACGCCGCTGGCTAATGAGGGTTGCTTGTTAAGCGGGGTGGGGAAATGCACGGCTGTGGGAATGCCTGCTGCTTTCATGGCCGCTTGTACTGCATCGCGATTTTTAACCCGAACAGTAAATAAAGCATAGGCGCTTCGATTATGCGGTTCGATATAGGGTGCGGCAATACCGGCTTCTTTCAAGGCCTCTGCATACATAGCCCCTACTTTTTGGCGCAATTCCATTTCTTCTTCCAAAATCGCCAGTTTGGGCAGCAAAATTGCGGCTTGCAGCGTATCCAGGCGGCTGTTAACCCCTACGCGTACATGGTGGTAGCGGCGTTCCTGGCCGTGGCGGGCAACTTGACGGATGATTTTTGCCAATTCGTCATCACTGGTAAAAATCGCACCGCCATCGCCATAACAAGCTAACGGCTTGCTCGGGAAAAAGCTGGTGGTGGCAATGGTGCTGACGTTGCATGATTTTTTGCCTTTGTATTCGGCACCGAAGCTTTGGGCAGCATCTTCAATGACCGGCAAATTGTATTTGGCAGCAATCGCATTAATGGCATCGAAATCAGCGCATTGGCCGTATAGTGAAACGGCAATAATGGCTTTTGTCTTATCGGTAATGGCAGCTTCTAATTTAGAAGGATCTAAAGTGTAAGTGCGGTCATCAACATCAACAAATACGGCTTTTGCACCGACAACTGCGGCAGCTTCTGCTGTGGCAATATAAGTGAATCCCGGGGAAATGACTTCGTCGCCGTGACCAACACCTAAAGCCATCAGCGCAATTTGAATGGCATCAGTACCGTTGGCACAGGTAATGCAGTATTTTGCACCGCTGTAAGCCACCAGTTTTTCTTCCAGCTCGGCCACTTCCGGGCCGAGGATGTATTGGCCATGATTCAATACTTTTTGAATATTGGCATCGATTTGGTCTCTAATACGCGCTTGTTGTGCGGTAAGGTCGATAAGTTGCATGGATTTATTTCCTTTAGTCAAAGTTATGCAGTACGGCTCAAGAGGCCGTCTGAAAGCGTATAAACTGCGCCGGTGTGCGGGCAAACTACTTCGCCGCAGCCTTGCAGGGGCAAATCTAGTTTTTCGCCGAATTCGCTCATCCAGCCGATTTGGCGCGCGGGCACGCCGACCATCAATGCATAATCGGGCACATCTTTGTTAACGACGGTACCGGCTCCGATAAAGGCGAATTTTCCGATAGTGGTGCCACAAACAATGGTACAGTTGGCGCCCAAAGTCGCCCCCTTTTTAACGATGGTGTCGCGGAATTCGCTTTTGCGTTCAATCATCGCACGAGGGTTGTAGACATTGGTAAAAACCATACTGGGGCCGCAAAATACACCTTCTTCCAAGTGCACATTGTCATATACAGAAACATTGTTTTGAATTTTGCATTTGTCGCCGATGGTGACCTTGTTTCCGACATAAACATTCTGACCGAACGAGCAGTTACTGCCAATACGCGCACCAGAGCAAATATGTACAAAATGCCAGATGCGGCTGCCAGAACCAATTTGTGCGCCCTCGTCGATAATGGCACTGGGGTGTGCGGTGTAATGGGTCATTTTAGTAGCTCCTTGATGGCGGCTTCGCCCTGAATCTGGGCAGTAGTCCATTTTCCGCCGTAAATATGCAAAACATTGTCCACGCGCTCAAATGCCCATTCACGGGTGGCATTGCTGGGGTTGGTGGCGCTTTTCAGTAAAGGGCGCACACCTGAAAACATAGCGCTGACATCGTTTCGGCCAATCGGGTCGTGATGATAGGCATTGTATGAAGCCAGCAGGTAATTGATTTCCTGTTCGGAAGGCTGTTCCGCATCGGGTGAGTCTTGGCGGATTTCCGTAGTGCCAATCAAGGTTTTGCCTTGGTAGGGAAGTACGAAGAAAATCCGTTTTTCGCCCGGAATCGGTAACATTAATGCCTGAGGTTGCGGTCGATCAATGAAAATATGGCTGCCACGAACCCAGTCAATGTGATAAGCCGGTTCACCGCTTTGCTGTCTGCGCAATTGCATTGCCCAAGGGCCGGTGGCATTGGTAATACGGTCAAAATCTGACAATTCCTGCAAGTTGGTGATTCTGTGGTGATTGTAGACTTCGACACCAAGTTTTCGGCTTTGTTCGATAACCCATTGGCCAAGTGCAAAATCGTCCATTTGCGCATCATAAAAAGAAAATGCACCGCGCAGGCCGTCTGAAAGCAAGGCAGGGTTTTTGGCTGTGACTTCCTGTTTGCTTAACCAGCGACTGCGGGGGAAACCGCTGCCGTTGGCGAGAAGGTCATAGAGTTTGGTGCCGGCGCTGATTTGCCATTTGGGACGCCCCCTGCCTTCATAAATGGGAAACAGTAATTCTAGTGGATGCCCCAGATGAGGAGCCTGTTCCAGCCAAAAGCGGCGTGCTTGCAAGGCTTTTTTCACCAAGGAAAACTGACCTGTTTCCAGATAGCGCAAACCGCCATGCAATAACTTTGATGACGAACGGCTGGTGTGCGCCATAGGTGTATCCTGTTCAAACAAGACAACGCTTTCGCCTCTTTTTGCAGCAGCCCAAGCGGTGCAGGCACCAATGATGCCTGCGCCGATAACAGCGATTTTCATGTTGTTTACCGATTAATAGACCAATGGAAGAGAAGTGGTTTTATTGTCACGTGCAGCCAGATAGGCGGCAATAATCAACTCTAGAGATTTCAAACCCTCGCGGCCATCGGTCAAAGGCTTCGCGTTGCCGCGCATGACTTCGACAACGTTTTTGTAGTAGAGCGGGTGGCCGAAACCGTAAACGGAAGTGGTTTCGTAATTGCTGGCCGCCGCTTCTGCATCGTAATCTTTCTCGTCGGCAAAATGCCATTCTTTAATCTCGTTCATGGCAGTGCCTCCGACACGTACGGTGCCGGTTTCGCCCAGAATGGTGATGGAGCCTTCGAGATTTTTCGGGTAAGTGCACATGGTCACTGCCATTGATCCCAAGGCTCCGTTGCGCCAGCGGATATTCATCACGCCGGTGTCTTCGGCTTCAATGTCGCGGTGGGTGGAAATCATGGCCTGGACATCTTGAACCGGTCCTACCAACCATTCCATCATGTCAACATAATGACTTGCTTGGTTCATGAATGCGCCGCCGTCAAATTCCCATGTGCCGCGCCAGCCGTTGCCTTGGTCGTAATAAGACTGCGGGCGGGTCCAGAAGACATTCAGGTGCACCATGCAGATTTTGCCGAACCGGTTTTCTTCAATGGCGCGTTTGAGCAGTTGAATCGGTGCATTCAGGCGGTTTTGTTTGACAACAAACAGGCGTTTGCCTGCTTTGTCGGCGGCTTTGACCATGCGCTCGCCGTCGTGCAGACGGGTGGCCATCGGCTTTTCGGTTAACACATGAAATCCGGCTTCAAAACAGGCAACGGCTTGTTCCGGGTGCAGGCCTGATGGTGTGGTCAATACGATGATGTCGGCATCGGTATCTTTCAACATGGCATCTAATGAAGTATAGCCTTTAACCTTATGTTGTTCGGTAGCAGCTTGTAAGGCGGTGGGATCGGTATCGCATACGCCGACCAATTCGCAGTCATCGGCCAAAGATTCAAACGAACCGAAATGGTTGCGAGAAATGCGGCCGCAGCCGACCAAGGCGAATTTAATTTTTCGGTCACTAATGGTATCAAACATAATTTTTCTTTCTAATTAAATTTTGGATAAGGGAAATGGGGACAGGTAATCATTGTGTTGAATTACGCCCCAGTTGCTGTTTCAGACGGCCTGAAGGCAGCATTTAAGAGTCCAAGCCGAACAAGTCGCGGCTATAAATTTTTTCAGGAACGTCGCTTAATTCATCATCCATGCGGTTGGCAATAATGACATCGCACATTTGTTTGAATTCTGCCAAATCGCGGATGACTTTGGAATGGAAAAATTCATCTTCCTGCAATACTGGCTCATAAACGACTACTTCCAAGCCTTTGCCTTTCAGGCGTTTCATCACGCCTTGGATGGCAGAGGCACGGAAATTGTCCGAACCGGCTTTCATGATCAGGCGGTAGATGCCGATGATTTGCGGCTTGCGTTTCAGGATATCGTAAGCGATGAAGTCTTTGCGGGTGGTGTTGGCATCAACAATGGCACGAATCATGTTTTGCGGCACATGGCGGTAGTTGGCCAGCAATTGCTTGGTGTCTTTGGGCAGGCAGTAGCCGCCGTAGCCGAAGCTTGGGTTGTTGTAGTGGTTGCCGATGCGCGGATCAAGTGACACACCGGTGATGATTTGACGGGCATTCAGGTTGTTCATGGCGGCATAGGTATCCAATTCGTTGAAATAAGCGACACGCATGGCAAGGTAGGTGTTGGCGAATAGCTTGATGGCTTCTGCTTCGGTGCTTTCGGTCAGCAGGATGGGCGCATCGGGCTTCAGCGAAGCACTGCGCAGCATTTCGGCAAACTGCTGTGCGCGCTTTGACTGCTCTCCTACCACGATACGGCTGGGGTAGAGATTGTCGTGCAAGGCTTTGCCTTCGCGCAGGAATTCGGGAGAGAACATAATGTTGTCTGTCCCCAAATCTTGCTTGATTTGCTTGGTAAATCCCACTGGAATAGTTGATTTGATGACCATCACTGCCTGCGGGTTGATGGTAAGAACATCTTTAATCACAGATTCGACTGAGCTGGTATTGAAATAGTTAGCGTCGGAATCATAATCGGTAGGTGTGGCAATAATCACCAAATCCGCATTACGGTAAGCCTGTTGCTTATCCAGCGTTGCGGTCAGGTTGAGTGGCTTGTCAGCCAGATAGCTTTGAATGTCGGCGTCTTCGATAGGAGATTTTTTGTCATTGAGCAGTTTGACACGGTTGGCATCGATATCCAAAGCAGTTACTTCATAGCGTTGTGCCAGCAAAACAGCATTGGACAAACCAACATAGCCCAAGCCTGCAACAGTAATTTTAACGGGTTTGTCGGCGAATATTTGGTTGGTGGAATTTTCCATGGTATTTCTCAGGGTAATTAATGGGAAGTCGAGTAAATGTTTGATGACGGATAAAACTGTTGGCCGGAAAAAACGTGCGTAACATGAAAGTGCAAGACTGTCGTGTTGCTCTGTGTGGAAAAATGGGGCGGATAAAATAGCCGTCCTTAATGGTTGGGATGCTCATCATAAGTGTTTGTCAGAGTCATCTCAAACAGAAAAGTTTTATCGTATGGAAAAAGCAGTTATACGGTAGTCTTTTAAAGAAAATAAAGCTTATGATGTTTGATTTTTAAATTTAATTTATTTAAAAATCAACTTGTTAAAATAATGAAAAAGGAGTGGGAGTAGGAAGAGTGCCATTGGTTAGGCAGATGCAGGTAAAACCTCTTTAATATTGCATTTACTGAGGTTAACAAATTTGAGTGTGTATTGAGGACAAAATCCGCTTATCGCAAAACGTGAGAATATCATTACATAAAATAGCGTAAATTTTACATAAGAATAAAAGATTAAAGACTGCGAGAGAGCTGTCTTTTGCGGTTAGACGGTTAGATAAAGGGAGGTTAGGGGGCGGATAATATTTTGTAGAGGCGGCTAAAGTAATTACCGCTATACAAAAGGATTCGGACATTCCCGAGCATAATAATCATGCACCATCAATAGTACTCAACAGGCAGCGGTTGTCGGGTATTGAATTGGCAGGATGCAGCAGAAAATGTAATCATAGTGCTGCTTTTTCAATAATTTGTGCAGACGGAGAGCGGCACCAAGCCGGTGTGCAGGCTTGCCTGCCGGTAAAACCGTTACGTTTTTGTCCTGAAAAAAAGCATTATCCAGCAGGCTGCCTTTCCCAAAGGTTAGGATGTCTAAGCAATAACCTTGCTCTTTGGTCAGATTCTTATGTCATTCTTCTAAATACGGTTTCTGTGTCTCCTGCTCAGCGCAGGCCGAAAGAGAAAATCAAGATACGGGTCATGGTGATATAGTCGGAGAAATGAGATTCTGATACAAGGCGGTGAGCCGCAGACTGTACAGATATAGTGGAAAAACTTAATTCCTACTACGGCGTTGCTGCGCCTAGCCGTACTAGCTGTACTGTCTGCGGCTTGCTGCCTTGTATTAGAGTAAGTTTTCCCACTATAGTACGACAAGGCGAGACAACGCCGTAGCAGAAACTCATTTCTTCGACTATAAATAGGAAAAGTTATAAAGAAGAGCGTTGTAACACCCACTTGATATCGTTGCCGAGAGCGGTGAAGCTGATGGTCATCCAGTCAGGTGGGCGGTCTAAGCTTAATGGGTTTTCCATCAAGTTAAACAGGCCGCGCCCCGGATTGCCCAAGATTTTAGGGGCTTGGTAAAGCACAATTTCATCAACCAAATCGGCGGAGATAAAGGCAGAGGCCAGTGTCATGCCTGCTTCGACCATTACTTCGCACAAACCTAATTCAGCGAGCTTGCCCAGCAAATCGTGTAAGTCAATCAGGCCGTGTTGATTTTCAGATGGCTTGATGATACGGACATGAGCATGAGCCAGATAAGGCTGGTAACGGCTTTCGTCATCAATCAAGGTTGCGATGATGGTTGGGTTTTTGCCGTTTGAAACCAGATGGCTGTCCAGCGGCGTTTGTAGTTTGCTGTCGAGCACCACGCGGACGGGCTGACGCAGGGTGGGGAAGGCGCGCACATTCAATTGCGGATCGTCGGCCAATACGGTGCCGATGCCGGTAATGACGGCGCAGCTTTCGGCACGCAGCACCTGCACGTCGGCGCGGGCTTCGGAGCCGGTAATCCATTGGCTCTTGCCGTCTGAAAGCGCGGTTTTGCCGTCGAGGCTGGCGGCGCACTTGAGGCGCACAAACGGGCGGCCGCGTTCGATGCGCGACAAAAAGCCGCGGTTGAGGGCGCGCGCTTCATGTTCCAGCAAGCCGCTTTGCACGTCAATACCGGCGGCTTCGAGCATGGCCAGGCCTTTGCCTGCCACCAGCGGGTTGGGGTCGGTCATGGCGGCCACCACACGGGCGACACCGGCTTTAATCAGCCCTTCGGCGCAGGGCGGGGTGCGGCCGTAGTGGCTGCAGGGCTCCAGCGTCACGTAAGCCGTGGCGCCTTTGGCCAAATCTCCGGCCTGCCGCAGCGCGTGCACTTCGGCATGCGGGCCGCCTGCCTGAATGTGGAAGCCTTGGCCGACAATTTGGCTGCCGCGCGCAATCACACAGCCGACGCGCGGGTTGGGCGAAGTCGAAAAACGCCCCAGCCGGGCGAGGGCGAGGGCGTTTTGCATCATTTCGGTATCGAGTGCGTCAAACATTTCAGACGGCCTTGTCATGGAACGGCTTATTTCACCAGATTCACATCTTTCAATACGGCAGCCAGCGCTTCTTGCGAGGCAGTACCGCTGCTGGCGCAGATGTTGTAGATATTGGTTTCATGGATGGCGATGCAGTTTTCACGCAGGGTGTTGCCGTCGGCATCGGTTTGGGCGAAACGGTAATTCATGCGGTTGCTGGTGGCGGCTCCCGCCTGCGCATCCTGCAGGCCTTCGGTGGTGTCGAGGGCATTTTTCAGCTTGGCGAAATAGGCGTTGGCATCGGTTTTGGCTGCGCCGAGGTTGACGGCATAAAGGGTGATGTCGCGGTCGGGGTCGTATTGCAGCAGGGTGATTTCATCGGGGTTGACGTTGGCCGGAAGCGCCGATTGGTTTTGGGCGGCGTCTTCAAAGCGGCCACCCTGAATCAGGATGCGGATGTTGCCGTCGCTGCTGGTCAGGGTTTGCAGGGCATCGTTTGAGGCGGATGCGGCCGGTGCGGCACTTTCGGCCGGTACGGAAGTTTCGGTTGCCTGGCCGCAGGCGGCAAGGCCGAGGGCGGCGGTGAGGATGAATGTGGTGAATTTCATGTCGGATTCCGTGTGTGGTACTGAAAATCTTGATTAAGTGCAACAGTATAGTCGAAGAAATGAGTTTCTGCTACGGCGTTGATCCGCCTTGTCGTACTATCTGTACTGTCTGCGGCTCGCCGCCTTGTATTCAGAATCTCATTTATCCGACTGTATATCAAAAATCGAATCATTTCGGGCGGGATTGTTCTGCGCTCTTGGGCAGGGTGGCGATGGCCTGGGTAAATTCGGAAACATCGTTGAAGCTTTTGTATACCGATGCGAAGCGCACATAGGCCACCTGGTCGATTTTCGCCAGCGCTTCCATGGCCATTTCGCCAACCAGCCGGGAAGCCACTTCCTTGTGGCCGAGCTGGTAGAGACGCTGCTCAATCAGCGCCACCGTGTCGTCGATGGTTTCGGGATCGACGGGGCGCTTGTGCAGGGCGCGCTCAAGGCTGGTACGCAGCTTGACCGGATTGAACAGCACGCGCTCGCCGGTGCTCTTGATGATTTGCGGCATGCGCATTTCCACCGTTTCAAAAGTGCTGAAGCGGCGGTCGCAATCGGGGCAGCGGCGGCGGCGGCGGATGCTGTTGGTTTCATCCAGCAGCCGCGAATCGGTGACTTGCGTGTTGGCGTGTTGGCAAAACGGGCATTTCATGGCGTGTCGTGTTTGGGATGCAGATGTTTTATTGTAACCGAAAGCGGTCATTTCCGCACAATGTCTGTGGTTATATAAGGTTATATAAGGTTATATAGTCGCTCCAATTTAGTTTGATACAGCGTTGCTGCGCCTTGCCGTACTGTTTGTACTGTCTTCGGCTTGCTGCCTTGTCTCAATCTAAATTGAAACGACTATAAATTGAAACGACTAGACCTT
>JAUNTY010000014.1 GCA_030538415.1 Neisseria sp.
ACTAGGCACCCGCCTGCGCGGGTGCGACGGGCAGGGGAATTTTGCAAAGGTCTCAAACCGTCTGAAAACCAAAAAACTTTCAGACGGCCTTTGTCTATAGTGGAAAAACTTACTCTAATACAAGGCAGCAAGCCGCAGACAGTACAGCTAGTACGGCTAGGCGAAGCAACGCGGTAGTAGAGTAAGTTTTTTCACTATATTGAATGTGAGCTCGGGATGCACATTATTCATCCCTGCCCGATAACCAACAAGCCGTCTGAAACCGCACTTTCATCGTGCCAAGTTTCAGACGGCCTGTTTTTATTTTAATTGACGATAAAACCCGCAGAAAACCTAATGCCCGCCCTTTCCTTTGCCCGCGTTGCCCAGCAGCAGTGCCCGTCCGGCGAATTCGTCGCCGGCGACTTCCAGCGCGAAGCGTTCGCTGTCGGCGCGGCGCACTTGGGCGGTGATGGTGGCGGCTTCGGCTTTGTCCGCGCCCAACACCTTCAGCGCTTCGTTGCCCATGCTGATGGCGGCATCGAAGGTTTCGCGCACCAGGTAATCGGCTTCGGCCTGCACCAGCGCCAATGCGTGGCGGCGGTCGTTGGCGCGCACAATCACTTTCACCGTCGGGCAGTGTTGCTTGATATTTTCCACAATCAGGGTGGCGGCAGCGGCGTCGTTGATACACACCAGCACGCAGTCGGCCTGATGCGCTCCGGCGGCGTGCAGGATGTCTTCGCGCGAGCCGTCGCCGTAATACACTTTGAAGCCGTAGTCTGCTGCGCCGCGGATGACATCGGGGTCGTTGTCGATAATCGAAATGTCTGCGCCGTAGGCAATCGGCGCCTGGCTGGCGATTTGGCCGACGCGGCCGAAGCCGATAATCAACACGTTGCCGCGCAAGTTTTGACCGTCGAGGTTTTCCACGCCGTTGAGGTCGGCGCCGTCCGTGCGGGCAAAGCGCTGCTGCAGAATCAGAAACAGCGGCGTCAGCGCCATCGACAACACCACAATCGCGGTCATATTGGCATGCACGGTGCTGTTGATCACCCCCTGCGATGCCGCCGCGGCAAACAACACAAAGGCAAACTCGCCGCCCTGCGCCATCATCACCGCCCTGTCGACCGCATCGGCATGGCTGCTTTTCGCCAGCCGCGCCACCGCATAAATCACCGCCGCTTTGGCCGCCATCAGCGCCAACACGCCGGAAACAATCAGTTGCCAGTTTGCCGCCACCACGTTCAAATCCAGCGCCATGCCCACGCCGAGGAAAAACAGCCCGAGCAGCAGGCCGCGAAACGGTTCGATATCGGCTTCAAGCTGGTGGCGGAAGCTGGATTCCGACAGCAGCACCCCGGCCACAAACGCGCCCATCGCCGTCGACAGGCCGCCGGTTTCCATCAACAGCGCCGCGCCCAACACCACAAACAGCGCCGCCGCGGTCATCACTTCGCGCGCGCCCGATTTGGCCAGAATGCGGAACAAGGGGTTCAGCAGCCACAAACCCGCGCCAATCAAGGCCGCCAGCGACAGCGCCGCAGTGCCGAAGCGCAGCCAGAACGAGGTTTCCGCCGCCGCATGAGCGGGGTCGGTGGGGGCGAGAAAGGCCACAATCGCCAGCAAAGGCACAATCAGCAAATCTTCAAACAATAAAATCGACACCATCCGCTGCCCGCGCGGCGAGGTCAGCTCGCGCCGCTCCGCCAGCACCTGCATCACAATCGCGGTAGAGGTCAGCACAAAGCCCGAGGCGCTGACAAACGCCACCTGCCACGGAAAGCCAAACGCCATGCCCACCAGCGTCAGCATCAGCGCCGCCAGAATCACCTGCATGCTGCCCAGCCCGAAAATCTGGCGGCGCAAGCCCCACAGGTGCGACGGCTTCATTTCCAGCCCGATGACAAACAAAAACATCACCACCCCCAGCTCGGCGATGTGGATAATCGCCTGCGGGTCGTCGAAAAACTTCAGGCCGAAAGGCCCGACCAGCAGCCCCGCCGCCAGATAGCCCAGCACCGAGCCCAAACCCAGCCGCTTGAACAAAGGCACGGCCACCACCGCCGCCCCCAGCAATATCACCACGCGAACCAGCTCGCCCGCACCTTCTGCCGCCATAAAACCACCTTGATAAAAATCTGCTGAAAAGATAAACCGTGATGGCAGCGGGAAACCGCCGCATCACCGACAGCGGGATTATCGCCCCGTTCTGCCGATGCCGCCCGAAACCGCACTTGCGCGCTTCGACGGCCGCTTGATATTTGCAAACGGCATCTTATAACGTATCCGCAACCAAGTATAGTCGGAGAGTAAGTTTAGTACGGCGTTGGCTCGCCTTGCCGTACTAAACTTACTCTACGACTATAAAATAAACCTGCCCGCCCGAAGCCGCCGTTTTTTACCGCCGTCACGCCTGCGACGGCCAGACGGCGGCAAAATCCGCCGCCAACCGTTCTAGCAACACTGACACGGCGGGCAGCATGCCGCGGCGGTTGAGGTAGACCGCGTGAATCATGTCGCTGCCTGCGTCCCAGCCGTCGGGTAGAGCAGAACGCAGTCGCCCTTCCGCCAACTCGCGGCCGATGGCAAACTGCGGCAAAACGGCGATGCCCAACCCGGCAAGGGCGGCGCGGCGCAGCAAATCCAGGTTGCGGCTGGCGGTTTTGGCCTGATAATGCAACGAATAATGGCCGTGTTTGGGATGTTGCAGCAGCCAGTCGCCTTCGGGCTGGTGGCTGATGGCGGGGAGATTTTGCAGCTCAGCGGGCTCGGCAACCGCTTGCGGCAGCAAGTCGGGCGCGGCCACCAGCAAACGGCGCGAAACGGCAAAACGGCGGAAAAACAGCTCGCTATCGGGCGGCGGACATTCGCGCACGCGGATGGCGAAATCCAGCCCTTCTTTGGCGATATCCACAGGGTGGTTGGCGGGCAACACTTCCAAATCGATGTCGGGATAATCGCGTACAAACGTCGCCAGCATATGATTGACATACAGCTCCAGCAGCTCCGACGGGCAGCTGAAGCGCACTCTGCCGCGCGGCGTGCTGCTGTGTTGCGCAATCAATTGCCCGGCGGCCTCGGCCTCGGCGCGAATGGCGGCGCAATGCTGGTAATAGAGCAGACCGATTTGGGTGGGCTGGAAATGCTGGGCGCTGCGTTGCACCAATTTGACCCCGAGCCGCTCTTCCAGCTTGGCCATGCGGCGGCTGAAGGTGGCTTTGGGCATGCCGAGCTTGCGCGCAGCGGCGCTGAAGCCGCCTTCTTCAATCGCGCGGGCAAACAGATACAAATCGTTCAAATCGTTCAAACGCATTCACAATTCCATACTCAAAAAAGGGCGTAGCATGGCTATCTTGTCATGAATCAGGTTGCGGCAATAGCGCAAAATTTGGAACAAGCTGTTCCATTTTTAATGCTGTACCGTCACTTTTTTTCAGCATATAGTTTTCCTGCCTGCCGTTTTTTTACACACCGAGGCAGCGCCATCAAGATTTATCATTTTTGATATATAAGGAGTGTTCCATGTCCCAACCTGCAAACTTCAACGGCGCTGCGCCGAAAATCAACCCGGCCGATGCGGCGCTGCTGCTGATCGACCACCAGAGCGGCCTGTTCAACACCGTGCGCGATTTGAATGTGCGCGAGCTGCGCGCCAACGCGGTTACCCTGGCAAAAATTGCCACGCTGGCGAAAATGCCGGTGATCACCACCGCCTCTGTGCCGCAAGGCCCCAACGGCCCGCTGATTCCTGAAATCCATGAAGCCGCGCCGCATGCGCAATATGTCGCCCGCAAAGGCCAAATCAATTCGTGGGACAACCCTGATTTCGCCGCCGCCGTCAAAGCCACCGGCAAAAAACAGCTGATTATCGCCGGCACGATTACCAGCGTCTGCATGGCTTTCCCGGCCATTTCCGCCATCGCCGAAGGCTATCAGGTGTTCTGCGTGGTCGATGCCTCGGGCACCTATTCAAAAATGGCGCAGGAAATCACCCTTGCCCGCGTGGTGCAGGCCGGTGCCGTGCCGATGGACACCGCCGCCGTCTGCTCGGAAATCCAGCAAACCTGGCACCGTGAAGACGCCGCCGAATGGGCAAAAGCCTACGAGCTGATTTTCCCCGAATACCAATTGCTGATTGAAAGCTACAGCAAAGCGCGCGAAGTGGAGCGCAACGGCGAGCAACTGGATTCCGAACGCGCCTAAACGCGCATCCTTGTGACAGGCCGTCTGAAAAGCCTTTGTTAAAAAACAAAAGTGCGGTTGCAGACGGCGTGTTTCAAGCTGTTTTCATTTCAAGGAGATTACTATGTCAAACCCGAAACCGTATGTTCGCCTCGATAAAAACGATGCCGCCATGCTGCTGGTGGATCACCAAACCGGCTTGCTGTCGCTGGTGCGCGATATCGACCCCGACAAATTCAAAAACAACGTCTTGGCAACCGCCGACCTAGCCAAATATTTCGGCTTGCCGACCATTCTTACCACCAGTTTTGAAGACGGCCCCAACGGCCCGTTGGTGCCCGAATTGAAAGAAACCTTCCCCGATGCGCCGTATATCGCCCGCCCGGGCAACATCAATGCCTGGGATAACGAAGATTTCCTCGCCGCCGTGAAAGCCACCGGCAAAAAGCAATTGATTATCGCCGGCGTGGTGACCGAAGTGTGCGTGGCGTTTCCCGCGCTGTCGGCGATTGCAGAAGGCTATGATGTGTTCGTCATCACCGATGCCTCAGGCACATTCAACGAAATCACCCGCGATGCCGCATGGCGGCGCATGGAAGCGGCGGGCGTGCAATTGATGTCGTGGTTTGGCGCTGCCTGCGAACTGCACCGCGACTGGCGCAACGACATCGAAGGATTGGGCGCGCTGTTTGGCAACCACATTCCCGATTACCGCAACCTGATCACCAGCTACACTTTGATGACCCAAGGCAAGTAAGCGATTAACAAAGCAGGCCGTCTGAAAAGCAAAAGTGCGGTTTCAGACGGCCTTTTCATCATGCATAATCCAGTCGCTTTTATGCCGATTACGCGGTAGTATTTTAACTGATTGAAACCCAAACCAAAGGAAAGGACAGCACATGAACATTACCCAACAAGACGACGGCAAACACGGTGCGTTTCTTGCCGAAAGCAACGGCGCGCAGGCGGGCGAGATGACCTACACCTGGGCGGGCGACAAAATGTTTATCATCGACCACACCGATGTCGACGAGGCGTTTAAAGGCCAGGGCGTGGGGCGCAAGCTCTTGGATGCGGCGGTGGCGTTTGCCCGCGCCAAAAGCATCAAAATCCTGCCGCTGTGCCCGTTTGCCAAATCGGTGTTTGACAAAGATGCCAGCATCCGCGACGTGTTGCACGGCTGACAGGGGCGCGCCATGAAAAAAGACTACCGCGTTATCGACAATCGGGCTGCCAAGCGTTTTGAAATCCATCAGGACGGCTACACCGCCTTTGAAGACTACCAATTGTTTGACGGCGGCATCGCCTATCTGCACACCGAAGTGCCGCCGGAGCTGGGCGGGCGCGGCATCGCCTCGTTTCTGATCAAATACATTCTCGACGATGCCGCCGCCAAAGGGCTGAAAGTCAAACCGATTTGCCCATTGGTGAGAGCCTATATCGACAAACATCCCGAATACCAAGCGAATTCCACACTGCATCAACCCGATTAAGGAAGCCATCATGACCAACATCGCCCTGATTATCGGCAGCCTGAGCCGCAAATCCATCAACCGCGCCATTGCGCAACACATCGCCGCCCAAGCAGGCGAAAACATTGCCGTCGAGGAAGTGCAGATTGGCGATTTGCCGCTCTATACCCAAGATTTGGACGCAGAAGATATTCCCGCTTACGAACGTGTGCGCCGCCAATTGCAAAATGCCGATGCCGTGCTGATTGTCAGCCCCGAACACAACCGCAGCATGCCCGCCGCAGTGAAAAACCTGATTGACATCGCCTCGCGCCCGTATGGCAAAAACGTCTGGGCGGGCAAAAAAGTGGCGGTGGTCACGGCCTCACCGGGCAGCTACGGCGGCATCAACAGCGGCTTGCACCTGCGCCAGAGCCTGCAAATGCTCGGCGCCGATATGCTGATTGCGCCCGAAGTGTTTTTAAGCCGCGCCAGCGACGCCTTGGATGAAAACGGCAAAGTTGCCGACGCGCGAACCGCCGCTTTTTTAAACAAATTTGCCGCCGCGTTTTACGCTTGGGCGGCCTGATCCCAAACCTGCCGACAAGAGAGACAACATATGAATATCGCCAAACTCACCGCCGCCATTAAAGACGTCGGCGGCATTCCCGTCGCCCGCCTGTTGCCCAAAGGCAGCCGCCGCACCATCGGCGCCTGGTGCTTCCTCGACCACGCAGGCCCCGCCGAATTCGCAGACGATTCAGACGGCCTGCAAGTGGGCGCGCATCCGCACACCAATCTGCAAACCTTCACCTGGATGCTTGAAGGCGAAGTGCAGCACCAAGACAGCCTCGGCTTCCGCCAGCTTATCCGCCCGAAACAGGTCAACCTGATGACCGCGGGCACCGGCGACACACGCGGCATCGCCCACACCGAGCAAACCCCCGACGGCATCAAAAGCCTGCACGCGGTGCAGTTGTGGATCGCCCTGCCGATGAATCAAGATATCAAACCCGATTTCCAGCATTACCCCGACTTGCCCGAATGGGAAGCCGACGGCGTACGCCACATCCTCACCACCGGCAGCTTTGATGGCCACCACGCCCCCACCGCCCAATACAGCCCGCTGTTGGGCGTAGACATGCAGTTCGCACAAACAGGCAGCCGCGAAATCAAGGCGCAGGCAGGCTGGGAATACGGCGTGTTGGTGATTGCAGGGCAGGTGCGCATCGGCGGGCAAAGCTTCGCCGCCGACGAACTGGCGTTTATCGAAGCCAACGGCGCAGACCGCTTTGCCATCGAAGCCGACGCAGGCAGCCACATCATGCTGCTCGGCGGCGAACCCCTGCCGCACCCGACCCTGATTTGGTGGAACTTCGTCGCCGACAGCCGCGACGCCCTCTGCCGCGCCGTCAGCGACTGGAACTGCCTCAGCCCGCGCTTCGGCAAGGAAATCGACCTTGAAGGCAGCAAACTGACCCGCCTGCTTGCGCCGGACGTGCCAGACGGTTTGAAATAAGCTTAAAATCAAAACCATGAGGCCGTCTGAAACGCGTAAAGTGCGGTTTCAGACGGCCTGAGCTTTTTCTCATTCAACCAATCACAAGCCGAAGCGTTCGAACAACATTTCAATAAACGCCGGATCCTGGTGGTTGGCAATCAGGTTTTTGTCGCTGTCCAAGGCTTGGATTTGTGCCATTTCGTCATCGCTTAAGGCAAAGTCAAATACGGCCAGATTTTCCGCCATACGTGCCTTGCTGCTGGATTTCGGGATGGCGGTGATGCCGCTTTGCACCAGGAAACGCAGGGCGATTTGGCTGATGCTTTTGCCGTGTTTTTCGGCGATGGGTTTTAATACGGGGTGGTGGAAAATGTCGTTTTTGCCCTGTGCCAACGGCGACCAGGCGATGTGTTGGATATGGTATTTTTCCAAAAACGGGCGGATTTCCCGCCGTTGTGAAAATACGTGGGTTTCCAGCTGGCAAACCATCGGTGCGACTTCGGCAAAGTGGTGCAAATCCACCAGGCGCTCGCCGTAAAAATTGCTCACGCCGATGGCTTTTGCCTTGCCTGCCTTGTAGGCATCCACCACGGCTTGATAGGCAGCGTAGTAGTTGTTAAACGGCTGATGTATCAGCAATAAATCGACATAATCGGTTTGCAGCTTGCGCAAAGATTCCTCGATAGACGCCGCCGCTTGTTGATAGCTGCCGGCGTTGCTAATCCACACTTTGGTGGTGATAAACAATTCCTCACGCGGCAGACCGCACTTGGCAATGGCGTTGCCCACGCCCTCTTCGTTCCAATAGGCCTGGGCGGTGTCAATGTGGCGGTAGCCCGTCGCAATCGCGTCCAGCACCAATTGCTCGCATTCGTCATTGCCGATCAAAAACACGCCGTAGCCCAGCATCGGCATTTTCACGCCGTTGGATAAGGTGGTGTATTGCATTTTTGTGCTCCTTTTAGTGGGGGATTGTCATCAATGTACACCTGTCGGATATTGAAAATCAACGGCGTTTTGGTAAAGAAACGGCTCACCGGCAAATCGGGCCGACCTTTATCCCACCTGCGCCCATCAAGCCCGCAGCGAACGGTTGTCAATCACGAAACGGTATTTCACGTCGCCTTTTTCCAGCCTGCGGTAGATTTCGTTGATGTCGGCAATGTTCACCATTTCCACATCGGACGCGATGCCGTGTTCGGCGCAAAAATCCAGCAATTCCTGCGTTTGCGGCAGGCCGCCGATGAGCGAACCGGCAACGGACTGGCGGTAGCGCACCAGCGGCGAGGTGTTGAGGGTGGGCGCGAGCTCGCCCAGATAGCCCACCAGCACCAGCGTACCGTCGCGTTTGAGCGTCGGCAGATAAGGGTTGATGTCGTGCACCACCGGCACGGTGTCGATAATCAGGTCAAACTGTTTCGCCGCCTGCGCCATTTGTGCGGCATCACCGGAAACGATGATGTTGTTTGCGCCCAGCCGGTAAGCATCCTGCGCTTTTTCGGCGGAGCGGCTGAACAGGCTCACTTCTGCCCCCAACGCCCGCGCCAGCTTGATGGCCATGTGGCCGAGACCGCCGAGGCCGACCACCGCCACTTTGTCGCCGGCCTTGACGTTCCAGTGACGCAACGGCGACCACACGGTGATGCCCGCGCACAACAAGGGCGCCGCCCCTTTCAAATCCAGCCCTTGCGGAATGCGCAACACGAAACGCTCGGAAGCGATGATGCTCTCGGAATAGCCGCCGAACAGCAGCTTGCCGTCGTGGCGGTCATGGCAGTCGTAAGTGAGCGTTGCGCCTTCTTCGCAATATTGCTCGAGGCCGTCCGAACAAGATTCGCAATGGCGGCAGGAATCCACCAGACAGCCCACGCCCACCGTGTCGCCGACTTTGAATTTGCTTACCGCGCTGCCGACGGCCTTCACCGTGCCGATGATTTCGTGCCCCGGCACCACCGGGTAAGTGGTGAGCCCCCAGTCGTTGTTGACGTGGTGCAAATCGGAATGGCATACGCCGCAATAAAGAATCTCAATGTCCACATCGTCGGCGCGCAACGCGCGGCGCTCGAAGCTGAACGGCTCCAGAGCCGCCTTCACGGTATGGGCGGCATAACCTTTGATGGTTGCTGTCATGTCATTCTCCTTGATTGAAAAAATATTGTGTCACGGTCATATCGGATAAATCGATATAAGGCTTGATGTGCTCGCCCAAGGCAAGATGCTGCTCGTTTTGCATGTAATCCTGCCAGTCGGCGGCGCTATCGAAATCCGCCACCATCACAATACCCGCAGGCTCGCCGGACAACCCCGCATTCTTCGCCACGGAAAAACGGCGCACCGTCGGTATAATGGTCGGAATAGTCGCGAGGGTTTGCACCACGAAATCCAGATTTTCCCCGCTGCCGGCGGCAAAGGCCGAGGCGATAAAAATATGTCTAAACATCAGATTCTCCTTACTGTTATTGCCGATTTCAGGAAAATTCTAACCGCTCCCGCCGCCGGATGCGTGGCACATTTGCGTCATTTTGACGGTCGGCTGTTTTCCAGCAGCTTTTTGCGGATACGGGTCAGCGTTTGGCGCTGCACGCCGAGATAGGAGCTGAGGTCGGAAACGGAAATGCGCCGGAACAAATCGGGGTATTCCGCCACAAAATGCTCATAGCGGCTTTGCGCATTGCCGAAAATAAAACCCTCGGTGCGTTTGGCATAGCGGATATAGCCCTCTTGCGACACCAGGCGGAAATAGCGCTCCAGCGCGGGAACCGTGTCAAGACTTTGCTGAAAATGGGCAAACGGCAGGTTGACCACCACCGCAGGCTCGATGGCGGCAATCGCATACCGGCTCGGAAGCTGCTGCACAAAAGCCAGATAATCGCCGATAAACAGCCCCGCCGTGCCGAAAAAAGTATTGATTTGATCGCCCTGCGGATTGATGTAATACCCTTTCAGCAAACCTTCGGCGATAAAAGCGATTTTATCAGGCACAACATCAGAGGCGCGGTAAACCGCTTTGGGCGGCAGCGTTTCCACGCACAATCCGGCAGCAAACGCAGCCAGCTCCGGCGCGGTGATTTTCGGACACTTCCGCCGGATATCGTTTAAAAACAATTCAAGAGCATTGGTCATGATTCCTCCCCGTATCTCGATTCAGTTTAGAGCGCAAGCTTGGACAAGGCAATGGTAAAGGCCGTCTGAAACCGCACTTTGCTTGTGCCAAGTTTCAGACGGCCTCAGCTGATTGCCCGGCAGTCGGTTTGTCAAACCCGACCGCACTTTTCTTAATAAAGCCCGGTGCTGTCCCAGAAATCGCAGTGATGTCGACGGCGGAACTGGCCGTTCACCATTTTGGCTTCCGGCAGGGTCAGCACCAGATAGTTTTCTTGCTGCGGGTCAAACCGCTGCCATTTGCTTGCGCTGCCGCCCGCTTGGGCGGCGCTTGTCCACAGGGCGATCATTTCGTCCGACAGTTTTTCCTGTTGCGGATTCAGTTGGATCGGTATGCCTGCGCCGCCGTGGAAACCTTGAAACAGGTAGGGCAGCTCGAATGTATGCGCCGCGTTGAGCGGGAAGCTGGTCGGTTTGAGGTAGCTCGGCGCGCTGGGGTCGGCGAATTCATAGGCATAAGTCGGGGTGTGGCGGCTGAGCCATTCGTTTACTTTGGCGGCAGGACAGGCGAACCAGCCGGAGGTGATGGCGTCGGCAAAGGCTTCAGACGGCGACGGATAATTTTCCGGCGGCAGCGCCTGCGCTATCCGACGGGCGATGTTCTGCCCGTAGGTGCGCGCCAGCGCTTCAGCATATGCCGGTTTGTCCATCACGTTGCCCGTGGCATTTTCCGGCAGCCCGGCAAAAAACGTGCCTTCGTTTTCCGTGATGCCGTTGATAAAGGTCACGCGGTTGAAGCGCCCGCTTTGCAGCGCCGCCGCCGGGGTTTCCGGCATAAAATCGCCGTCCACCACCACACCGCCCTTGAGATACGGGGTTTGCAACGCCAGCACCTGTGCCGTGCTCAAGCCGCGCAGGCAGGCTGCGGCATCTGTGCCGTCGCAGCCCGCCGCTTTGGCAAAAGGCAGCCCTTGTTCTTGCTGTCTGTCCTGCAAGGTATTTATGGCTTCACGGTTGTTCAGAATCAAGGTGTTGCCGCTCATGGAAATCACATGCTGGAATTTGTCTTTGCCCCACGGCGAAATCATTTGCGCAATCACGCTCTGCCCGCCGGAAGATTCACCGAAAATGGTCACGTTTTGCGGATCGCCGCCGAAGCGGGCGATGTTGCGCTGCACCCAGTCGAGGGCGAAGTTCTGATCCATCATGCCGTAATTGGCGACAGGATGGTTTTCCTTGTCGATATCCGGATGGGCAAACGAGCCGAGCAGCCCGACGCGGTAATTGGGCGTAACCACCACCGCCTTGCCTTCGCGCGCCAGTTTGGTCGGATCGTAGTCATCCGCCGCGCCGACAAACAGCGCACCGCCGTAAATCCACACCAGCACCGGCAGCTTGTCGCCCGCCTTGGCATGTTCAGGCGCGAATACGTTTAAATACAGGCAATCTTCGCTGCCGCCCGCCTTGCCGAACACGCCCAAATCTGCATTTTGCGCACATTGCGCCGCATATCGGGTGGCATCGCGCACACCCTGCCACGGCGCCACGGGTTGCGGCGGCTGCCAGCGCAATTCACCCACCGGCGGCCGGGCAAAAGGAATGCCTTTATAGGATTGCACGCCGTCGGCAACGCTGCCGTTCAGACGGCCTGCGTCAATCTGCACGTTTTTTGCCGCCGCCGTGCCGCCGAATACCAGCGCGGCAACCGCCAAGGCGCTCAACAATGTGGTTTTCAGTTTCATCTTTTGCTCCTGTTAATATCATGGTTGGCATACTGCGTATTGATGAGCATATTTTAAGCAGCGGAAACAAGCATGTACAGCGCCGTTTCATTTATACTGAGTGCAAAACGGAAACCGTATGGCGCTCAGTCGATTCCCTGAAAGCATGCCAAGCGAATTTTGGCATAAGTCAAGCAGATGACGACCGGGCTGCGGCAGCTCGCGCGGCGAGGCAAGATTACGCTTGATAAAATGATGAGGCCGTCTGAAGCCGCACTTTGGCTTGATTCATGTCTGAAAACGCTTGAAGCCGCACGGCAAATTTCGCTATTCTGGAGGATATCCACTCGGGCAATAAGGAATCGAATATGAAAGCAATGATTATCGGCGCCAGCGGCGCAACCGGCAAAGCCTTGTTACAGCAATTGCTGGACGACAGCGCATTCGGGCAAGTCGAGATTTTCGTGCGCCGTGATGTCGGCATTCAACATCCGAAGCTGAGCGTGCAACGGATTGATTTTGCCGACAGCGCAAGCTGGCGCGACAAGGTGCGCGGCGACGTGTTGTTTTCCTGCCTCGGCACCACGCTGAAAGCGGCGGGCAGCCAGGCGGCGCAGAAAGTGGTGGATTACGACTACCAGCTCGCGTTTGCCCAAGCTGCCGCCGCCAATGGGGTCGGCACGCTGGCATTGGTGTCGTCAGGCGGCGCGTCGGCTGCTTCGCGCCTGTTTTACCCGCGCATCAAGGGTGAGCTCGAGCAGGCGGTGCAGGCGTTGGACTTTGAACGGCTGCTGATTTTCCGCCCGCCGTTGCTGCTGCGCCCCGACAGCGACCGCCCCGCCGAAATCTGGGGCGGTAAAATCCTCAAGCGATTGAATGCAATCGGTTTGTTTAAATCACAAACTCCACTGCCGACCGACAAACTCGCCGCCGCGATGATCCGCGCGGTGAAACAGCAGCGCGTAGGAACACAGATTCTGGAAGCTACGGAGATTTGGCGCTTGCTCGACTGAAACCGCACTTTGATATTGAAAGTGCGGTTTCAGACGGCCTGTATTTTATCCGCCAGCCACGCCTCACAAAAATCCACATACGCCCGCACGATCGCCGACGGCTGGCGGTGGGCGGCGTAAATCAGGTGCAGCGGATAGCCGGCATCCGCATAATCGGGCAGAATCTGCACCAGCTCGCCGCTTGCCAGATAAGGCCGCGCCATCAAATCACTAAATTCGCCAATCGCCATGCCTGCCAAGGTGTAGCGTAATAAGGCACGGCTGTCATTTGAAGAAAACAGAAAGTCGGGTTTGAACTTGTAACTGCCGATTTGGCGGGTATTGCGGCTGCCGTCGGTGTTCGCCCAGCCAACCAGTGCAAAATGTGGCAAGTCCGCAGGCGTTTGCGGCGTGCCGTATTGCTTGATAAATTCAGGACTTGCCGCCCAAATAGGACGGATTGTCCCAATCGGCTTGGCAATCACATCATCGGTGTGCAATTCGCCGATGCGCAACGCCACATCAATGCCGTCTTCAAACAAATCCACCACCCGCTCGCCCGCATGGCAAAACACTTGTATATCAGGATATTGCCGCTGAAACGCCATCAGTAAATCCCACCACCAGTCAAACGCAGGCGGCAGCGACAGCCGTAATTTGCCCTGCAATTTATGCTCCGATTGCACCGCACTTTGTGCTTGCTGGAGCAGCTCAATGCCGACCTGCACTTGTTTGAAAAACTCCTGCCCCTTGGCGGTGAGCTTCACCCCCAACTTGGAACGTTCCAACAACTGCACCGCCAAATCCCGCTCCAGCTCATTCATCTTGCGGCTTAGGGTAGAAATCGGCACGCCGGTTTTTTCGCTCGCTGCGGAGAGACTGCCTGCTTGCACGATGCTGATGAAGAGTTTGGTGGCGTTGTAATCCATATTATCTTTCCAAATTTGCTATGCGTATTGCCATTTTTACCTATTTTATGCCCGATTTCAATCGGCGATTTGGCGTTGCGTTGATGGCGGATTTTTGGTCAAACCTACCGCACTTTGTAGAAAAGGCCGTCTGAAAACAAGCATATTTTCAGACGGCCTCATTCACTCCTGAAACTTTCCCAGCAACCACTCGGTAAATACTTTCAAGCGTAAATTCTGATGTTTGTTCGGCGGATAGACCAGATATAGAGGGAAAACTTACTCTAATACAAGGCAGCAAGCCGCAGACAGTACAGATATAGTCGGAGAAATTAGTTTCTGCTACAGCGTTGGCTCGCCTTGTCGTACTATCTGTACTGTCTGCGGCTCGCCGCCTTGTATCAGAAACTAATTTCTTCGACTATAGTACGGCAAGGCGCAGCAACGCTGTAGTAGGAATTAAGTTTTCCCTCTATAAAACGTCAGCGGCAGATGTTGCCCGCCCTAATGCGGGAGACGAAAAGTGCGCTGGAAATTGTGCGAGAATGAATGGCAGACTTTGCCCATAAGGAGTAAAAAATGAAAACCATCAGATTGTTATATCCCGATTTCGTCAGCGGCGGCTTGGAAACCTACCATTTCGGGGCAAACCTGCTTGCCCACATCCTGCCCGAAAACCCCAAGCAACCGCTGATTAAGGTCAATATCGCCGCGCCGAACGGCGAGCAATACTCCGTTAGCGACGGCATTTACGCCAAGAAGCAGGTGATTGAAGGCATTCGAAATGCCATGGCGGCGATTGAAGCGGAGCAGCCCGATAAAATCATCACCATCGGCGGCAACTGCATCGTATCGCAAGCCCCGTTTGATTATCTACACGGGCGTTACGACAAGCTCGGCATCCTCTGGATTGATACCCATCCCGACGTTTCCACCCCGAAAGACGGCTACCCCAATGCCCACGCCATGGTGCTCGGGTCGTTGCTGGGCGCAGGCGACGAATCACTCACCGCCTTGATGAAAAACAAAAAATTCAGCGCCGAGCAGATTTTATACGTAGGCTTGCAACCGATTCACGATTACCAAAAGCAATTTTTAGACCAGCGCGGTGTGCAGTATCAAATTCAGGATCATGCCTTTTTGTCCGACGCTGAAATCAAGGCGTTCACCGACCGTTTCGAGCATATTCTGGTGCATCTCGACATCGATGTGTTGGACGAACATTTCTTCCACTCCACCTATTTTGCCAACCCCGAGTTAACAGGCGATGGCAGCGGTGGCGGAAAAATGACAATGGCGCAACTCTCAACCATGTTGCAACGCATCAGCAGCAACGCCGATGTGGTCGGCTTTACCATCGCCGAATACCTGCCATTTGATGAACATCATTTGCATAAAATGTTTAAAACCATTGATTTGTTTAATGAATGACAAAAGGCCGTCTGAAAGATTGAAAAGTTTCAGACGGCCTTTTTCTCTGTAAGCGGGCAGGTCAAATCTCCTGAAAACCTGCCAATCCATCTTTCCAAATTTGGCAAATATGTTTCTATATTTGCTTATTCCCTGGCGTTACGCGTGAAGACAAACAAGGGCGTGCCAAAATCGTGCGCCGCAATTTTGAGTTTTATGGGGCAAAACACGTTGCCATCTTGTGCGTGCCGAAAGTCGCTGGCAATGAAGAAGTGATTGCCGGTGATATGGCGATGTTCGCCCAAAATATGATGCTGTCGCTCACCGCTCGTGGCTATGGCAGCATTCCGCAATTGGCAGTAGGTATGTTTGGCGGTGATATCCGCAAATTCTTGGGCGTGTCGGACGATTACAAAATGCTGTGGGCGGTGTCGTTTGGCGTGCCTGATTGGGACGCCGTGCCGAATAAACAGCATTTGGGGCGTGTACCCGTTGAAGAGATTGTGAAGTTTCACCGTTGATTAAAAGTATAAAAAGGCCGTCTGAAACTTTTTACTTGCTCAAAAAAGCAAAGTGCGGTTTCAGACGGCCTTTAAGTTTATTTCACCCGTTCAATCACCACATTCACATTGGCGGGGATGTTTTTCACCTGTGCGGCGGTGGCGTGGATTTTACCGAGCGGAACTTTGCCTGCCCAGTAATCCATCGGCCCGTAGTAAAACGCCAGCCATTGGCTCGGGTGGTAGTAGCCCAGCTCCATCAGTTCGGGATCGTCGCCTTTCGGCGCGTTTTGCATCGACAGCGGCTGGCGCAGGGCGTGGTATTTTTCCACGCCGCCGTAGTCGGAAAGCTTGATGGTCAGTGGCAGTTTGGCGAGAAAGTCGTTGGCGGTCGGGTTGTCGAACATCTGCACGGTAAAATGTTCATTGCCGTATTTCACCTTGATCCGCTCTTGGCTTAACGCCCGTACATCGGCGGCAGCAGCGGTGGAAATGGCTGCGGCTGTCGCAAAAAGTGCGGTGGCTTTGATGAATGTTTTTCTCATGTCTGGCTCCTTAGCGTTGGACGGGGCGGGCGGTCAGCGTGCCATCGGCGTTGAGTTTGCCGCCGAACACGGGGAATATCGCGCCTTCGCCGTAGTGTTCGATCGGTTTGATGTCCGCCAAAATCTGCATGTCGGCGGCGGAAATTGCAAAATCCGTTTGGGCATTGGCTTGCATATGCGCGCGGTTGGCGGTTTTCGGCAGCGGCAGCAAGCCCAGTTGCAGGCAGTAGCGGATGCAGAGCTGCGGTACGGACACTTGGTAATGCGCCGCCATCGCCGCCACCGACGGGTTGTTCAGCATTTCGCCGTGGGCGATGGGCGAATAGGCTTCCACCAGAATGTCTTGCGCTTGGCAGTAGGCAATCAATTCAGACGGGGTGTTGCTGATGTGTGCCAACACTTGATTGACCATCGGCTTGACCGTGCCGTGGGTGATGAGGTTTTCCAAATCCACCTGCTCAAAATTGGATACGCCGATGGCACGCAGTTTGCCTGCCTGATAGGCTTCTTCCAACGCCCGCCAGGCGGCAAGATTGCCCTCGAAAAAGTGCTCGCCTTCGCGAAATGCCGTCCACGGCTGCGGGGCGTGAATCAGCATCAAATCAATATAATCAATGTCTAAATCCGCCAAAGATTGTTCGATGCCCGCTTTGGCTTCGTGGTAGGTTTTATAGTCCGCTTGTAATTTGCTGGTGACAAACAACTCGCTGCGTGCCACGCCGCAGGTGCGGATGCCTTCGCCCACGCCCTGTTCGTTGCCGTAGCCTTCGGCGGTGTCGATATGGCGGTAGCCGAGCGAGACCGCATCACGCACCGCTTGTGCGGCTTGGTCGTTGTCAATCATCCAGGTGCCAAGCCCGAGTTTGGGAATGGCAACGCCGTTGGATAGGCTGAATGTTTCGTTCAAAATCATGGTATTGCTCCTTATTTGCCCACCCCGATTTTGTCGAGGGCGGCAAACTCGGCGGCGGTTAATTTGATGGATGCGGCGGCAATATTTTCTTCCAAATGCGCCACTTTGCTAGTGCCGGGAATCGGTAAAATCGCCGGACTTTTGTGCAATAACCACGCAATCGCGGCTTGGGCGGGGCTGATGCCTTTGGCTTGGGCAACGGCGGCGGCAGGGCTGTCGGCTTGTGCCAAATTGCCGTTATCCAGCGGCCACCACGGAATAAAGGCAATGCCGTTCTCTTCGCAATATTTCACCACGTCATCGTGTTGGCGGTAAGTCAGGTTGTAGCGGTTTTGTACCGATGCCACGGGGAAATATTTTTGCGCTTCTTTGATTTGCGCCACACTCACTTCGCTCAAGCCCGCCTGTTTGATCAAACCCATTTCGATAAATTTGGCCATCGCCTGATATTGCTCTTTAGCTGGGCGTTTCGGATCGACCCGGTGCAGCTGCCACAAATCCAGTTTGTCCAATTTCAGACGGCGCAAGCTCATGCGGATACATTGTTCCAAATAAGCAGGGTCGCCCAGCTCGTGCCACGGGGCGGTTTGCGGATCTTTGCGCACAAAGCCGCCTTTGGTCGCCACCACCAAGCCCTGCGGATACGGGGCAAGCGCTTCGGCAATCAAATCTTCGCTAACAAACGGCCCGTAAGCATCGGCGGTGTCGATAAAATCCACGCCGAGTTCGGGCAGACGGCGCAACACCCGCAACACTTCCGCTTTGTTTTCCGGCTCACCCCACACCCAGCCCTTGTCATTGTTGCCGGTGATTTTCAACGCACCGAATCCCAAGCGGTTCACTGTCAGACTGCCGATGTTGATTTTGCCTGCATTGGCGGCATTGACCGCACCGCTTGGCACGATTTTACGACCGACGGCCGAAGCCGTTCCGCCTTGTGCCATCGCCAACGGCACCGCCGCAACGGCTGCCAAGCCCGCACCGATTTTTAATAATTGGCGGCGGTTGGTTTGGATTTCGTTAATGTTGCTCATTTTTCTGCTCCTTAGTTTGCGTTTCGTTGGGCTTAGTATAGTTTTCATGATTAAAAATAAAAAATTCTTTGTTTTTATGGTTTATAATGCTTTTTAAGAATGAATAAAACAGGGGGGAAACACGATGGACATCCGCGTACTCAATTATTTTTTGGTGGTGGCGCAAGAAGAAAACATCACCAAAGCCGCCGAAATCCTGCATACCACCCAGCCGAATGTGTCGCGCCAGTTGGCGGAGTTGGAAGAGCGGTTGGGCAAAAAACTGTTTGACCGCAGCCGCCGCAAGATGACGTTGACGGAAGAAGGGCTGTTTCTGCAAAAGCGGGCGAAGGAGATTGTGGCGCTGGTCAACCGCACCGAAAACGAGCTGACGGCGTTTGACCAAGAAGCGGGCGGCACGGTGCATATCGGCGCGGCGGAAACCCACACCATGCGGCTGTTGGGCGATGTGATGATGGCGCTGCGGCAAAGCCATCCGCAAATCGGGTTTGACCTGTTCAGCGGCAGCACGGCGGAAGTGACCGAGCAGCTCGGCAAAGGATTGCTGGATTTCGGCGTGTTGGTCGCCCCGGTGGATTTGGGCAAATACGACTATCTCACCCTGCCCATAAAAGACACCTTCGGCATTTTGACCCACTGCGACAGCCCGCTTGCCAAACTTGCCGCCGTGACCCCTGCCGACCTGCGCCATCAGCCGGTATTGGTTGCCAAGCAGCAGCTGGAAAGCAATATTTTTTCGGGCTGGCTGGGCGGCGACATTCAACACCTGAACGTGGTCGGCACGTTCAACCTGATCACCACCCCCGCCATGCTGGTGGAAAGCGGCTTGGGCAGCGCGTTTACGTTTGACAAACTGGTCAACACCGAAGGACGCAATCTCTGCTTCCGCCCACTCGAACCCAAAGTCGAAACCGCCCTGCATCTGGTGTGGAAAAAACACCAAATCCTGCCCAAGCCTGCCAAAGTGTTTTTGGCGCGGGTAAAGGCAATGTGGGCGGCGGAGCATTAAAGGCAAAGTGCGGTGGGTTTGCCGGTTTTTTGCTGTTTACGGATAGGGAAAGGCCGTCTGAAACGTATGCTTGCTTAAAAAAGCAAAGCGTACGTTTCAGACGGCTTATCTCTTCTAAATCTATTCTTCTGCCAAAATCCCCTTTATCGCACCCCTTAGCCAGCGGTGGGCGGGGTCGTGGTCTTTACGGTTGTGCCACGCTTGGTAATAGAGAAATTCGGGCAGGGGCAAAGGCAGGGGGAAGCGGTGCAGATTGGGATAAGCGGACAAATCGGCAACCGCGCGACTGGAGATGGTCAGTACCAAATCCGTGCCGCTGATGAGTTTCACCGCCACGCCCCAATGCGGCAGGGCGGCGGTGAGGTGTAGTTTTTGCTGGCTGTGTCGGGCGACGGCTCGTTCAATTTCGTATTGCACATCAGGACGGGATACGGGCAACACATGCTGACGGGCAAGCCATTCTTCCAGCGTAAGCAAGCCGTTTTCAGGCAGTATCGCTTTATCCGCCACGCAAACAAAATGCTCGCTAAACAGGCTTTGGCTGTGGATTTCAGACGGCACTTCGCCCTCGATAAAGGGGCTGAACGCCAAATCCAAGCTCCCATCGGCAAGCTGTGCCAGCATGACATCACGCCCCAGTTGCGACACGGCAATCTGCATATTGGGGGCGTGCGTGCGCAGGTAGTGCACAAGCGGCGGCAGGATAATCGCTGATGCATAATCCGACATCGCCAAATGAAAACGGCGGTCGCTGTCGGCAGGATTGAATGCCGCATTGCCAAGCAAGGTGTTCAGATTTGCCAGGGCTTCGTCCAAAGGCAACAGCAGGGTTCGGGCTTTGCTGGTCAGTTCCATTTTGCCGCCCTGACGAATCAACAAAGGGTCGTCAAAATGCTCGCGCAGCTGTGCCAAAGCGTGGCTTACCGCCGGCTGGCTTTTGTGCAAGCGTTCGGCAGCGCGGGTAACGTGTTTTTCTTGCAATAAGGCGTGCAAGGTTAAGAACAGATTCAAATCAATGCGGCGTAGCTCGTTCATACCCCCTCCATTTTTGCATTATTCGTATAATGAATAATAGACATGATTATAAACGATTTCCATTAATTTAACGAATTTTATATGATGACACGCATCACAAGACAGCTATTGAAAAGCTATTGAAAAGTCGTCTGAAAGCCAATTTCCCATACCGTTAATAAGGAAACATCATGACCCAACACACCGCCTCTTCCGCCCATTGGCAAGATTTGCTCTTGACCGCACTGGCGCCGATTTTGTTTTCCAGCACTTATGTGGTGGCAACGACAATGCTGCCGCCAGACCGTCCGTTTACCGGGGCGTTGATTCGGGTATTGCCTGCGGGCTTGTTGCTGCTGCTGTGGCAACGCAAACTGCCGAAACGCAATGAATGGGGCAAACTGTTCACCTTGGCGATGGTGAACATTACGGCATTTCAGGCGTTTTTGTTTGTGTCGGCGTATCGTTTGCCGGGCGGGCAAGCGGCGGTGTTATCGGCATTGTCGCCTTTGATGCTGATGTTGCTCGGCGTGGTGGCGGACAAAGTGCGGTTTGCACCGATTGCAGTGGCGGCTGGTGCAGCTTCGGTGGTCGGTATGGCGCTGTTGATGCTCTCGCCTGATATGGCTTGGGATAGCATCGGCACGGCGGCGGCATTGTTGGCGGCGGTGATGACGGCACTCGGCATTTGGCTGGTGCGCCGTTGGCAGTTGTCGTTGCCTGTGTTGGCATTGAGTGGCTGGCAGTTGCTTTTGGGCGGCATCATGCTTGCACCGCTCGCCATAATCTATGACGCGCCGTTGCCCGCACTCGGTGTCAAAGCAATCGCAGGCTACGCTTATCTCACCCTGTTTGGCACGATGCTGGCTTATGTGCTGTGGTTTCGCGGTATGCAAAAATTACCGCCTGTGGCAGTGGGAGCGGTTGGGCTGCTGAGCCCGATTGGGGCGATTGTGTGGGGCTGGGCATTGCTGGGGCAAGCGATTGGCGGACAAGGTCTGGTCGGCTTAGCGGTGGTGTTGGTGAGTATTTTGCTGATGCAGCGTTATGGGGCTGGTATAAAAAAATCCGCCACAACACACACCGTATTGAATCGTAAACACGTTTAATTTCAAAAATACAAGGCATAACACATGAACACCATCACCCTAAGTCAAATCAAACTAAGTCAGTCCACACAAAACGCCCTAAGCGGCACGCCCAAGCCCTTGTTTCAGCTTTATTTGGCCGCCGCCTGCCCGTTTTGTCACCGTGTGTCGCTGGCAATTGCCTTGACGGGCTTGCAAGCTTGGTTTGACATTCGCTACACCGAAGACATCAAGCCCGACAGCGGTTGGCAAATTCTGCCGGAAAACGAACCACTGTGGCAGGCGGATACCGTCAAAGCCTTGTATCACTTGGCTTCAGACGGCACAAAGCAAGGCTCATCCGTGCCACTATTAATTGAAATCGGCAACAAGCGCTTATTGTCCGATTCGTCTGCCGACATGGTGCGCTGGATTAGCACAGGTTTTCATGGTGCGGTGGCGGTCAAACACGACTTGCTCGCAGGCAAAACCCACGCCGAACTAGACGATATTAACCAAACCCTGCACAACCGCTTAAACCGTGCGGTTTACCGCTTACTCAGTAGCGAAAACCAAGCCGACTATGAGCAGCAACTCAATGATTTGTTTGTTTATCTTGACGAGTGGGAATGCCGTCTGAACGGGCAATATTATGCCTTGGGCGAACAGCCAAGCGAAGCCGATGTATTTTTGTTGCCCAGTCTGCTGCGTTTTGATGCGATTTATCACCGCCTGTTTTATTGCAGCAAAAAACGCATCGCCGATTATCCCAACCTTGAACGCTATCGTCGGCAATTACTCAAGCAACCCGAAATCGCCCAAACTTTTGATTTGCAAAGAAGCATGAACCATTATTATTTAAGTGCCTTACATTTGAACGGCAAAGCCGTGCGGTTGAATCCGCTGGGGATTGTGCCTGTGTTGGGGTGAGGTGTTTTTTGAATGGGAATTGAAGGCCGTCTGAAACCGCACTTTGCTTTTTTTAAGCAAGTAAAGGTTTCAGACGGCCTTGTTATCATTGCTAAAATCACACGTTCCCAACGCTATAAGCGGGCTACGCTTGCTCTGTTCCCAAACATAAAAACGGATTGTGTCGAAACCGAAAAATCGACCCGTCAGGGCGTTGTGTGGTATGGGTTAAAACCCGAGTTTCGGGTCGGCAATAATGAAAGCCGGTACGCCAATCACTATGAAAGCGGCATCTCCCGCCAGCGTGAACGGCGTCAACACAATATTTCTCAACAGTTTCGGCCCGCTAACCACCTTCTTACGCTCGACTGTCTGCAATTTCACCGGCACATACTGTTCAAAGCGATAATTTTGCTTCACTTGCAGCGGTTTATCGTACATTTGTCCAGTTGGTGAAAAGCAACGTTCATATGTCGTCAATGACGATTCTTGGCTTACCTGACGAAAGCGCAATGCCAGCAAAACTTTATTTTCTTGTGCCGCCTGTTTGTTGTTTGGGCTTGTATCAAGCGGATATCTGAGACAAAAGCGGCTGTTGAATTTTCCGGCTGTATCTTCAATCGTTACCGGCAATTCAGACAATGCAGTCAGCCGCTCCCTCTCCTTGACTGAAAAAATCTGATAGCGGTGTTGCAGCTTCGCATTCAAAACGGACAGCAATCTTTCTGATGCTTGCGGCTCCACTACATACCAGTAGCGCTCGCCCATCATGACCAGGCTGCCTTGTTGCAATTGCCCGCTGTCGGTACGGATATGACCGAAAGCATGCACCTTGTCTTCACCCAAACGGTGGTAAATCTCTTGCGTACTCACCGCCGAGCCTCCGCCCGACCACATCGCGCTGGTACAACCGCCCGCCGATAAAGCCGCAGACAGTAACAGCACCAGTTTCAAACATTTCTTCATCATGCCGCTCTCCTTTTCAGATTAATACGCCGAAACAACTATATAGTCGGAGAAATTAGATTCTGATACAAGGCGGCGAGCCGCAGACAGTACAGATAGTACGACAAGGCGAGCCAACGCCGTAGCAGAAACTAATTTCTTCGACTATAGCATGTTGCAGAAGATCAAACCTAGTATTTCGAAATATGCAAAAAGTGCGGTTGATGTATATAGGTTACTACAATTTATGCAAAAATACATGCCGTCTGAAACCGCACTTTGCTTTTTTAAGCAAGTAAAAGTTTCAGACGGCATGATTACTACCACCAACCGTATTATGACTTAACCCACAACCTGCACCACATCGTCAAATTCGCGGCGGTTTTTGCGGGCGATTTCACGGGCACGGTAGCCGAAGCTTGCCATCACCGACACGCCCCATTCGGCAGGGTCAAACACGCCTGCGTCTGCCAACAGCTGATTGACGGCGGCATAGTCAAAGCCTTCCATCGGGCAGGAATCAATGCCCAGCATGGCGGCGGCGGTCATCATGTTGGCAAGGGCGAGGTAGGTTTGTTTGCTTGCCCAGTCAAACAGGGTGCGTTCGTTGCCTGTCACAGCAATATCGTTTTGGTGGAAATTGAGATAAGCCGGCATTTTTTGTGCGAAATCTTCTGCCGTCCAGTCTTGGCGTATAAATGCCTCACGCAAAAATTCGCTGTCCATACGGGCGTTTTTCTTTGCCAAAATCACCAGCAAATGGCTGGCGTTGTCGGCGGAATCCGCCAGCCCGAAGGCAATCGGTTTTAATTTTTGGCGTAGGGCTGGGTCTTGCAACACCACGAATTTCCACGGCTCAGAGCCGACGGAGCTGGGCGAGCGGATGCCGCATTCCAAGATGGTGCGGAAATCGTCATCGCTGATTTTGCGGGCGGGGTCGTAATTGCGGGTGGAGACGCGGCGGTGAAAGATGTCTAATGCTTGTTCACGGTTTAATAACATGGGGTTTTCCTTGAATAAGGTTGAATAAGGTTGAATAAAAAAAGCGGCTGATCACAACCGCTTAAGTTAAAAAATCAGAGAGGATTATGTGGCTTATTTTTTAGCCGCTACTTGCGTGTCCAAAATCTTAATCATTTCACGGGCAAGCTGATGGTCGCTGAACGGGTTTTGACCTGTCACCAAATTGCGATCTACCACCACATAATCGGCACTGTCGCCACCCACGCTCACGTTTGCCCCGGCCGCACGCAATGCGTCCTCCATATAGAATTCAATCTTGCCTTGCAGCCAGTCTTCCACGCCTTTTTCTTCAAGGGTGGAGTACACGGTCATGTTGTAGCCTTTGAAAATCCAGTCTTTCGCCAAACGCTGGGCGATGGCGGTGTCGCCGTTCACCATCGCCTGACGGAAGGCGGCAGGGTTATCCAAGGCAGCGGCAAAGGCAATCGGGCCGTGGCACAGCATGGCAATCGCCTGATTTTTGCTTTGGAAGTGGCGCAAGGCTTTGCCCAGATTTTCGTCCTGCATCAAATCCACCATCGGGCCGTGCCCGCCCGGCACATACAAGCCGTCGTATTGGTTGAGGTTTTTGATCGCTTCCGCCAATTTGGTCGGTTTTTGCATAGACGGGTGAGTCAGGGCGAAGGTCATCGCTTGGCTCATTTTCTCCGCGCTGTTGCCGAACAAGGCAGGATTGATGGAATTTTTATCCACAGGCGGCGTGTTGCCGTCAGGCGTGGCGACCACCACTTCATAGCCCGCCTTGATTAATTCTTGCGCAGGCTCGGTCAGCTCACCCAAAAAATAGCCCGTGCGGTGGATACGGCCGTCTTTGAATGTCAATTCATCGGCACTGGTGGTCACTAATAACACTTTGCCTTTGCTCGGCACGTTGCTGCTTGCGGCGGTGTCTGCCAAGGCAGGGGTGGCAACGGCTAAGCCTAACGCCAAGGCAATGGTAGATACGGTTTTTTTCAACATGGTTTGCTCCTAAATAGATAAGGTCAGATAAATGATTTGCTTCGGAAAGTATTATCAACGACAAGGCGTTTAATCACAATGAATGAATAATTGATACAGCATTCCGTTTTTTGGCATGATTGGTGGGGATGTGGTTTGACAAATGCCGTCTGAAACTTGGCACATCAAAGTGCGGTTTCAGACGGCATATTTCATATAAGCAGCTCTATGTTTCCACTTTCACCCGCTTGCCAATATCGTCCAAGGGCAATCAAAGAACTAAATGAAGCAACTGTAATTCTTGACCAATCATTCCATAATTGCTAAGATGATGACTGTTTTCACTATGGGAGAGTCTTATGGCAGGCAGACCGAGAGAGTTTGATGACCAACTCGTGATACAGGCGGCTATGGATGCGTTTTGGCGAAACGGCTTCGAAGCGACATCAACTCAGGAACTCGTCGAGCGTACCGGGCTGGGTCGTGGAAGCCTGTATGCGGCTTTCGGTAATAAAGAAAATCTCTACCATGAAGCCCTGCGCCGTTATCACAGCTCAAGCATTGAGTTTCACGAGGCTGTATTCAGCCAGGCCGGTAATGTTAAGGACAGGTTGCGCAGGCTGCTTGAAAAAGGTATTGAACTGGATTTCAGCAACATTGAGCGCAACGGCTGTATGGCAATATTCTCTCCCCTGGAAAGAGCCGCTAAAGATAAAACCGTTGCAGAACTCAGCCGCAGTTATATCAAAAAACTTGAGGCAATGTTCACCAGGCTTTTCGCCGCCGGGATTGCTGCCGGGGAATTTGAGGCCGAACGGCAACCTGAAGTTATGGCTAAGGCATTCATGTGCGCCTATTTCGGTTTTCGGGTGTTCGGCAGGATTGTGCATGAACCTGAATATCAACGGGATGCAATTGAAGCGTTAATAATGAGCATTTAGTTCAAAGACCATGCGGTCTTTTTATTTACCAAATTATTGAATGATCGTTACATTATTCACAGGAGAAAATGAATGTTTGAAGATTTAAACAAAGATCAACTGATTACTGCCCGTTACGGTGAGAAAGCGCGACCAGAAAATATCATCTGGAATGCGCAGATAAAAGGGTTGCTCAGCCATCGTTCCGTCAGGAATTTTTCACAGCAAGCCCTGCCGGAATACTGGTTTGAGACGCTTGTAGCGGCCGCTCAGTCTGCTTCAACCTCCTCAAATCTCCAGCAATGGAGCATGGTGGCAGTGACAGATCCCGCGCTAAAGGCGCAGGTCAGAAAGCTTTCTGCCGGAGACAAAGGTCTGGCGAACGGCTACATTGAGGAAGCGCCTGCGATACTGCTTTGGATTGCAGACTTGTCGCGAAATCACGATATAACCGTCTCAGACGGGCTTACTCCGGATGTGCATGATTACCTTGATTCATTTGTTATGGCGACAGTTGATGCCGCACTGGCTTCACAAAATGCAACTGTGGCGGCAGAGTCAATAGGGCTAGGGACGGTTTATATAGGTGCGGCACGCAACAAGGCTAAAGAGCTGGCCGAGCTTATTCAGCTTCCGCCCCATAGCTATGTTGTATGCGGTCTGGTGATCGGATGGCCTGCGGCTGACAGCGACGTAGCCATACGTCCGCGCCTACCTCAAAGCGTGGTGGCTCATCATAATCAATACAGCACTTGTGATTTTGAGGCTCACGTCAGAAGTTATGAAGAGGCATTCCATACGTTCAGGGAAGGTTTGGGAATGAAAGATAAAACCTGGAAACAGGCGGTTCAAGGCGCAGCGACCAGCCTCGATTATATGGATGGGCGCCAGAACCTCCGCGCCACGCTTGAAGAGCGCGGGTTCGGTTTTAAATAAGCATTTTATCAGCCAGCCTTAAGCGTGGAATACCACGCTTTCGTCAAGTGACACAGGGGGAATGCGGATATTTGCTTCATCATAGCCTCAAAAATAGTGTATTGCTTATCTTGAGTGCCATTATCAACAACAACTAATCTAATAACAATGAATGGATAATTGATACAGCATTTCATTTTTTGAGATAATAAAGCCAAAAAAGCAGCCTGCCAAAAAGGAGCAGCCATGAATCGTTTTGAAGCCTTAAAAGTATTCTGCACCGCCGCCGAAACCCTGCATTTCAAGCAAGCCGCCCTGCATTTGTCGGTGTCGCCGCAAGTGGTGAGCCGTCAGGTGGGCGAGTTGGAAAACGCCTTGGGCGAAGTTTTGTTCCAACGCAATAGCCGCAGCGTGCGATTGACCCCGTTTGGCGAACAGTTTTACCTGCACGCCAAGCAGATTTTGGACGACAGCGAACGGCTGTTTGCCAACCATATCAACAACGAAAACGACATGGCGGGCGTGGTGCGGATTACGTCGGTCACGCTGATGCAAAGCCAACGGATTATTGACGAGCTGCTGGCACGCTGTGCGGCTTATCCTGATTTGGTGCTGGACTGGCGAACGGGCGAAATCCGTAGCAATGTGGTGGAAGAGCAGATTGACATCGGCGTGCGTGTCGGCGTGGTGCAGGACAACCGTTTTATCGTCAAACGCATCTGCCCGATGGGGGCGAAAGTGGTGGCAAGCCCAAGCCTGATTACCAAGCTCGGCACGCCGCGCGACCTGCACGATTTGCAGTACAACTTCCCCTTGAGCGCCCACATCAACGCCAACGACGGGCGTTTGTGGCCGTGGCAGTTTAAAAACGGCGTGCAGTTCACCCCTAAAAATCCCCGCTTTATCGCCGCCACAGCAGACATGGAAATCGCCGCCACCTTGAGCGGACGGGTGTTCAGCCATCTTGCCGACCACATCGCCCTGCCGTATATCAAACGGGGCGAACTGGTGTCGGTGCTGGACGAACACGCCGTGTATCCGTGGGAATTGTTTGTTTACCGCACCCCCAAGCCCTTCACCCCGCCAAGGGTGAAAAAAGTGTTTCTGTGGCTTACGGAGATTTTGGAGGGGGAGTATCGGTGAACGGTGTTTTTTTTATTTAACTGGCTGATTTTGTGCTAAATTGAGCTAACTCCGACAAGGCGGAGAATAAATAACTGCTACAGCCTGTAGCAGTTTTGCCGTACTAATTTAGCCTGTTGCGCCAGCTTGTTTGTCTACCGCACCCCCAAGCCCTTCGTCCCACCGCGAGTAAAAAAGGTGTTTTAATGGTTGGCGGAGATTTTTGAGGGGGGGTATCGGTGAATGGTGTTGTTCCATTTAATACATAGCACCCAAAGATGAAAAACTGCGACAAGCTGTCGCAGTTTGTCCGTCCCATCGGCGTATCGGATTATCCGCTTTTGCTGCCAAAAGACGAACTGCAAACCTTGGTGTTGAATGAATTGAATAAGGAAATATAGCAGGCGTTTATAAGCTCCGCAAAATCTACTTCTTTGTTATCGCAAATGCCGTCTGAAACTTTTTACTTGCTTAAAAAAAGCAAAGTGCGGTTTCAGACGGCATTTCCTAAATTTCGCTATTTAGCCTCGCCAAACACCCGTTCCAAATGCGCAGCATAATCGGCGATAAAGCGTTCCACTTGCGGATTTTTAATCACGTCGTTACAGATAAAAGTCGGCAAGCGGCTTAGCCCTAAAAATTCGTTGGCTTTGTGAAAGTGCATATATAAGCCGTCCACGCCCCTGCCTTCAAAAAAGTCGTTCGGGCGGTCAAAGGCTTCAATCGGGGCGTTCCATGTTAATGAAAGCATATGCTTTTTGCCTTGCAACAAGCCGCCGCTGCCGTAGCCTTCGGTAGGCGAAGTGCGGTGGCGACCGTCTGATTGGTAGAGTTTGCCGTAGCCTGCGGTGAAAATTTCGTCAATGTATTTTTTCACCGTCCACGGCTCGCCCATCCACCAGCCCGGCATTTGCCAGACCACGGCATCCATCACTTCAAATTTGGCAACTTCGGCGGCGATGTCGTAGCCGTCGTCAATCACCGTTTCTTGAATGTGGTGTCCCAACTTGCTCAATGTGTCTTTGGCGGTTTGGTGCAGGGTGTGGTTGAGTCTGCCTGCGGAATGCCCGAAGGATTTACCGCCGTCCAATAATAAAATATTCATTGTTTTCCTTGTTAATCAATTCGTTAAAGTAAATATTTGCACTCATCTGATTGAATGCTGTGTTTGAATGTGTGTAGTATAAAAAACTTCTATTATTTATACTAATGATAATTTATGATAGCTGATATTGATTTTTACGATATGAGAAACGATGAAAGTCCTACACCAATTTGATTTAAACCTGCTCAAAGCCTTTGATGTGTTGATGGACGAACGCAATGTCAGCCGTGCCGCCGAGCGGCTCAACCTGACCCAGTCGGCGATGAGCGGTATGCTTGCCCGCCTGCGCGAAGGCTTGGGCGACCCCTTGTTTGTGCGCGCGCAGCGGGGCATTGTGCCGACCGAGCGTGCCTTGTCGCTCGCCGAGCCGATTAAAAGCACGCTCGCCCGCATTGACGGCATATTGCAGCCTGCCGAATTTGACCCCGCCACCGCCAAAATGACCCTGCGTGTTGCCGCCACCGATTATTCCATGAGCGCGGTGATGGTGCATTTCGTGGCAAAACTCGCCCTGCTTGCGCCCAATATCAAAGTCGCCTTGCTGCCGCTAACGCCCGATTTGCCGCAGCAACTCTCCCAAGGCAAACTGGATTTAGCCCTGCTTGTGCCGAGCGAGGGGGCGGATTATCTGCACCTTAAACCCTTGTATGACGAGCATTATTTGTGCGCCATGCGTGCCGACCACCCCTTGGCGGCGAATGCCGAACTGACTCTCGCCGACTACTGCCAAGCCGAACACATTCTCGCTTCGCCCGTCGGCGGCGGATTTTCGGGCGTGAGCGATATGGCGTTGGCAAAACAGGGGCTGAAACGCAATGTGAAAGTTTCGCTGAATAACTTTTTGCTGTTGCCACAACTGCTGCAACACAGCGACATGATCGCCACCGTGCCATCACGCTTAACCGCACTTTTGCCCAACATCAAACACTTCCCCACGCCCCTGCCCGTGCAAGGCTTCACCAAATACATCGCTTGGCACGACCGCACCCACAACGACCCCGCCCACCGCTGGCTGAGGGGGTTGGTTGGGGAAGTGTGTCGGGGGTTTTATAGTCGTTCCAATTTAGATTGATACAGCGCTGCTGCGCCTTGCCATACTATCTGTACTGTCTGCGGCTTGCTGCCTTGTCTCAATCTAAATTGAAACGACTATAGCTGCATGATGCCGTCTGAAAGTTGAAATAGGCTTTCAGACGGCCTTTTTATTTCCTTTATTCATCTTTCCAAATTTGGCAAATATGTTTCTATTTTTGCCCATTCCGTTCTGAATTTAACTGCGTAAAATAAGCTTAATTGAATCTAATTGGGAAGACCATCATGAGCAACCGTATCACCGAACTATTAAATATCCGCTATCCGCTGTTTCAAGCACCGATGTATTTTCTGACCAATGCCGAGCTGGTCGCCGCCGTCTCCAATGCGGGCGGATTGGGCATCATCGGGCCGAATGCGGGGCAGGCCGAACCGGCGAAAAACCGTTGGGACGCGTTGGAAAAAATGCGTGCCGAAATCCGCAAAACCAAAAGCCTGACCGACAAACCGTTTGCCGCCACGCTGATCAACGGCGCAGACATGAGCTTTTGGCAGCCGACCGCCGAAATGCTGGCGGAAGAAGGCGTGCCGGCGGTGTTGATTAACGAAGTACTCGATCCCGAGATTTTCGATTTTTTCAAAAGCCACCACATCAAAACCCTGTACCGCGCCCTCACCCCGACCATCGCCAATTCGCAACAGGCGGAGCGCTTGGGCGCGGACATCATCATCGCCACCGGCTTTGACGAAGGCGGTACTGTTCCCACTAGGGTGATTGGCACTTTCAGCATTGTGCCGATGATTGCCGATGCGGTTGGCATTCCGGTGGTGGCAACCGGCGGCGTGGGCGATGTGCGCGGCGTGCGTGCGGCGTTGGCATTGGGGGCGGAAGGGGTGTCGGTGGGCAGCTTGTTCATCACCGCCGCAGAATGCCCGGCCGACGACAAAGTGAAGCAATTGATTGTGAACTCGACCGCCGAAGATTTGATTTTATTCCGCACCCTGCCCGCCTATTACCGCACCTTGCCGACCGAAAACGGGCAAAAACTGGCGGCGATGGAAGAAGAAGGGGCGAGCCGCGAAGCCTTGTTTGCCGCCATGAACGGCTACCATTCGCTGTGGCAGGCGATGCGTTTGGGCAATCTGGACAAAGGCGTGGTCTCGGTGGGAACAGGCATTTCGATGATCAAAGCCGTGCGCCCCGCCGCTGAGATTGTGGCGGATTTGATGCGGGATTTCGGCGAATAATTAAAGTGCGGTTAGGCAATTGGTAACGTAAATACAAACACTTACCGCACGCCTTACAGCACGTGTCATGCGGGCAAAGCCCAATTGATTGAAGCAGAATAAAACATGCCGAGACCTTTGCAAAATACCTTTTGCTGCATCGCAAAAGCATCCGCTCCGTCATTCCGGCGCAGGCCGGAATCTACTGCTCGCCATGAAAACCCATTTGAAATCAAACAATTGAATTTTGGAAAAATGGATTCCGGCCTGCGCCGGAATGACGGATGTAATGGATATTTCCGAGAAAAAAGTATTTTGTAAAAAGCTGATGCCGTCTGAAACTTTTCAGACGGCATCAGTCTTTGTCGCTTCCATTTATGCCTCGCAATTGTTAATACATTATTTATCTTTATCTTGAAAAAGTTTCAACTATAACCAAAACTTTTCCCTAAAATGGGAAAAGATAAAAGTATAAATTTCATTTTGCCGCAATGCTGATTAACGGGCGGACATGCGCTTTTGGCAGCCGTTTGCCGATATGCCGGTGAGATTGTGGCGGGGTTGTGAGCGCTGATTTAGGACGCAAAGGCCGTCTGAAACCGCACTTTGCCGGTGCGAAAGTTTCAGACGGCGAAACGCTGCTGCAAAATATCGGCGAGCAGCTCGAACACGATTTTGACCCGCGCGGGGGTGACGTTGCGTTGCGGGCGGTAGAGGTAAAGCGGCCAGGCGATTTTCGGCAAATCCGGCAGCAGCTCGACCAGTTCGCCGCGTTCGAGATCGGAGCGACAAGCCCATTCCAACAGTTGCACGGCGGCGATGCCGGAGCGGGCGGCTTGCAGGTTGTGGTGGATGTCGCTGGTGCTGAAAGCGATATTTTTCGGGGTGATTTGCACATCGTCGGCAAAGCGCCACGGCCACGGGCGGCCGGTGTTACCGTTGATCATGTCGGAAAGCGGGTAGTTTTCCAACTGCCGCACATCTATCGGCAGGCCGCAGCGTTCGATCAGCGCGGGGGCGGCGACGATTTTTTCTGTTAGGCTGCCGATTTGTTTGGCAATCAGGCGGCTGTCGTTGAGGAAGCCCACCCGTATGCCGATGTCGATGCGCTCTTCCACCACATTCAGGCGCACGTTGTCGCTGTGCCAGTCGAGGCGGATATTCGGCCAGGCTTGCAAGGCGTGCAGCAATTCGCCCAATAAGCTGGTGTCGCAGGCGAGTTCGGGAATATTGACCCGCACCATGCCGCGCATGCCTTCGGAATCGGGGCGGACGGCCTGCAAAAACAGTTTGTCGCTGTCGTCGAGCAACTGCTTGGCCTGCGGCAGAAACTGCGCGCCGAATTCGGTCAGCGTGATTTGGCGGGTGTTGCGCTGAAACAGCGATTCGCCCAAAAAACGCTCCAATTCGGCAATGGTGCGCGTTACGGCGGCAGGCGAGAGCCCCAGCCGTTGGGCGGTGTCTTTGAATTTCAGGGTGTCGGCGGTGGTGCAGAAAATCTGCAGCGCTTCCAGTTTGCTTTGCATGGTTTGCGTTTACATTGTTTCAATGGTGAAATAATAAAATTCAGAATAAGCGGTTTACTTGAAATTATACCTTGTCTATGATTTTGTCAAGCATCGGCAGGCTATCGCGATCGGCTTGCCCGTTATATCGGCGAATAAGGAGTGAAAAATGAAACGTAAATTTGCCATTGTGACCGGCGGCTCGGCCGGTATCGGGCTGGAAATTGCCCGCCTGCTGGCGCAAGATGATTATGATTTGCTGCTTATCGGCGCCAGCGGCAGGGTATCGGGCGCAGCAGAAACATTGGCGCAATACGGCACGCAGGTGACCGCACTTCAAGCCGATTTAAGCAGCGAGGCGGGCAATCAGGCGGTGTTGGATGCGGTGAAGCAACACGGCAAGCCTGTAGATGTGGCGGTGCTTAATGCCGGGATTGCCATCGGCGGCGCCTTTGTCGATCAGCCGCTCGAGCGCCATCTGCAACTGCTGGCGCTCAACATCACCTCACCGGTGCGCCTGACTTACGGCTTGTTGCCCGACATGATTGCGCGCGGCGGCGGCAAATTTTTGTTTGTCAGCTCGTTGTCGGCAACCACGCCGACGCCGTATGAAAGCGTATACGGCCCGTCGAAAGCGTTTTTGAGCTCGTTTGCCAACAGTATTCGCGAAGAGCTCAAAGAGCAAGGCATACAGATTACCACGCTGCACCCCGGCGCAACCGCCACCGAATTCCACGCCCGCGCCGGCATGCAGACCACGGCATTTGGCGACAACAGTTGGAAAAACAGCCCCGAATTGGTCGCCAAACAAGGCTATGAAGCCTTACTGGCAGGCAAAACCAATGTGGTCGGCGGCGATGAAGCCACGCAGCAGGCTTGGTTTACCAACCGCAGCATGGATGAAGAAGAAAAAGCCCGCATCCACGCCCAGCGCGCCATGCCGAATTCACCGTTGCCACGGGGCATGTGACGGCGCTTTTTCACCCACTCGATGAACCCCCGACACCAGCAAGGACAAACAATTCAATGAAAAAATGGCAACGTTACAGCCTTTATACCTTGACCGCACTTGCCATTGCCGCCGCTGCCGCAGGCTGCCAAGTCTACCGCAATATCGGCGCCCTGCCCGATGAAGCGCGCTTCACCCAACTCGATTATTACCGCGACGGGCGCTTTCACAATCTATATGACGAACTGGTGTTTTATCCGGAGCAAGCCAGCGGCGAAGGCGGCTGGTTGCGCCACCACGGCTACACTCCCGCTGCCCGTCTGCCGATGGTCGCGCTCGACCAAAACAGCTTCGGACAAGCCGAAGATTTTGCCTACTACTGGCTGGGGCACGGCAGCGCCATTTTGGAACTGGGTGGCAAACGCCTCATCATTGACCCGGTATTGGACAATGCCGCGCCGCTCAACCTGCCGTTTATCGTGCCGCGTTTCCAAGCCGCGCCGATTGCCCGCAACGCCTTGCCTGCCGCTGATATCGTGTTGATCACCCACGACCACTACGACCATTTGGAAGCCGCCACCATCCGCCATCTGGCGGACAAGATACCGCACTTTGTTGCTCCCTTGGGCGTCGGCGCGCGTTTGCAGTCATGGGGCGTTGCCGCCGAAAAAATCACCGAATTGGGCTGGGGCGAAGCGGCGGACATCGACGGCCTGACCTTGCATGCCGAAACCGCATTGCATTACTCCTCGCGCTGGCGCAACGACCGCGACAAAACCCTGTGGGCATCGTTTGTAATCGAAGGAGCAGGCAAACGCCTGTTTTGGAGCGGCGACTCCGGCTACGGCAAACATTTCGCCGACATCGGCGCCAAACACCGCCGTTTTGACCTGGCGTTTATCGAAATCGACGCCGCCAACCCCGGCTGGCCGAACACCCATATGTTCCCCGAACAAGCGGTGCAAGCCGCCCTGGATCTGAACGCCGACCGCATGCTGCCCATCCATTGGGGCGTATTCAGCCTCGGGCGCAACCACTGGAACGATTCCATCAAACGCGCCCAGCAAAGCGCCGTCGAAAAAAACCTGCCGCTGGACGTCCCCAAAATGGGCGAAAAATACCAGCCGCCGCATTTTCAAAACGACCACTGGTGGCAAAACCCCGCCTTGTTGCGCGACGGGCAGTAAACAGGCGATTATCGGCAACAGGCCGTCTGAAAGCACTCAAAGTGCGGTTTCAGACGGCCTTGTTATTCCGCCCTTCCCCATACGCCCCCAAAAACCGCAAGAATCGGGTCGCTTTTCGTTGTCTGCCTCTTCATAATGAGTGCAAGTTTAGACAAACAGAAAAAGAGAAAAATATGCGCCGTGAAGACCAGCAATTTGCCCGTATCGCCAAAGCCATTGAATATCTGTATGACCATGCAGACGAACAGCCCAGCCTTGAGATGGCGGCAGCGCAAGTGTATTTGAGCCCCGAGCATTTTTTGCGTCAGTTTCAGGCGTGGGCGGGGGTGAGCCCGAAAAAATTTTTGCAATACATCAGCGTGGAGCGTGCCAAGCAAGTTTTGCAAAATCAGGGCAATATGCAGGAGGCGGCTTTTGCCGGGGGCTTGAGCAGCGCGGGGCGGCTGCATGATTTGTTTGTCCGCATCGAAGGCATGACGCCGGGCGAATACAAAAACGACGGGGCGGGGCTGGCGATTGATTATGCCTTTGCCGACACGCCTTTCGGCGGCGTGCTGATTGCGGCCACCCAGCGGGGCGTGTGTTTTATGGCATTTGATGACGACGGCACGGCATTGGCGGCGTTGAGTAAGGAGTTTCCCCACGCAGCATTGCAGGCAAAACACAGCCGTTTTCATGATGAAGCCTTGGCGTTTTTTCAACAATCGTCCGCCAAAAATCCGATTCATCTGCATTTAAAAGGCACGCCGTTTCAATTAAAAGTATGGCAGGCATTGCTCGGCATCAGAGAGGGCGGGCTGGCGAGCTATGGCGATATTGCCGAACGCATCGGCAAACCGAGTGCCAGCCGTGCGGTGGGGACGGCGGTGGGAGCAAATCCTGTGGCGGTGTTGATTCCCTGCCATCGGGTGATTCGGCAAAGCGGGGTCATCGGCGGTTACCGCTGGGTGCGCGGGCGGAAAATGGCATTGTTAGGGCAGGAAATTGGAGCAGATAATGGCTAATTTGGATTTGTTTGCGCTTGAAACGGCACTCAGCGCGTCGCCCGACGACAATTTGTTGCCTTATGACGGCATCGTCAATGATTACGGCGTGATTTTTGAGCGGCAAACGGCAGACGCGTATTACCAGCAACTTCTGCACCATATCCCTTGGCGGCATGATGAAGCGCTGATCTTCGGCAAACACATCATCACCGACCGTCAAGTGGCATGGTATGGCGATGCGCATTTTGATTACACCTATTCCGGGGCGACCCGCACGGCACTACTGTGGAACGACACCCTGCTTGCCATCAAGCACCAAGTAGAAACGCTGATGAAACCGATTAGCCCGACGGTATTTAATTCCTGCCTGCTCAATTTATACCCCACCGGCCAGCAAGGCATGGCGTGGCACAGCGACGACGAAGCAGGCTTGGGGAAAAACGCCACCATTGCCTCGCTGAGCTTCGGTGCGGTACGCAAATTCGCACTCAAACACCGCAGCCGACAGCACAAATGCGAAATGCTGCTGGAGCACGGCCAGCTTATCGTCATGCGCGGCACAACCCAAAGCCACTGGCTGCACGCGGTGATGAAAACCGCCAAAGTGCATACGCCGAGAATCAACCTCACCTTTCGCACCATGATTGACGGCGGATAAGCCCGCACAGAATTAAACAGGCCGTCTGAAAGTTTCGCACAAGCCAAGTGCGGTTTCAGACGGCCTTTTCCTCAACTGCTCTTTTGCCCCAGCTTCTTGCGAATTCTGGTCAGGCTCTGCCGTTGGATGCCCAAATACGAGCTTAAATCCGACAGCGAGATGCGTTCAAATAAATTAGGATTTTGTTCGACAAAATGCAGGTAACGGCTTTCCGCGTCGATGGATTGCAGCGCTTCGGTGCGCAGGCGGAAATTGTGGAAGCCGAGTTCGGCAAGCAGGCGGTAGTAGCGTTCCAAGCGGGGGATTTGCTCGAGGCTCTTTTGGAAATGCTCGAAAGAGAGATTGACCACGGTGGTCGGCTCCAATGCCTGCAAGCAGTAACGGCTGGGGATTTGGCGGGCGAACGCCAGATAATCGCCGACGGGATAGCCCTCCGCGCCGAAATAAATCACGTTCACATCGCCGCCCACGTCGCTGTAAAAGCCCTTCACCAAGCCTTTGACGATAAAGCCCAGCTGCGGCGGCACGCTGTCGGCTTGGCGGTAAATCTCCCGCGCGGCAAGCTGCTGCACGCGCAAGCCTCGGGCGAATTGTGCCAACTCCGTTTCGGTGATCAGCGGGCATTTTTGTTTGATGTCGGTTAAAAATGCGGCAATGGCTTGGCTCATGGTTTCCCCCTGTGCGGTTTCGGATTATTTTAGACCGCATTAGACCGCACTTTGGGGGGAAACGCAAAAGGCCGTCTGAAAAAACGGTGTTTCAGACGGCATTTTCTTATTTATCCATTTTCTGCAAAAAATCCGTTTGGGTTTGAAACACAATCGGCGTCAATTCCACCGCCTCACGCGCCTGTAGCATCGGCATCGCCTGCTTTAAAAAAGCTTGGAAACGCGGTTTGGCATGGTAGGCATTCATCGCATCGGCGCTCTTGAATATTTCAAACAGATAAATTTGGTTCGGATTGGCTTTGTCTTGTGAGGCAAACGCCGCGAGAAAATCCGGCTCGGTGCGCACCGCTTCTTTGATTTCCGCCGCCAATGCCGTCTGAAAGCGGTCAAGCTGCGTCGGGTCGATGGTGAGTTTGACCGTGTGCACGAAATCTTGGGCAAATGCGGTGGCACTCAATGCGGCAAATGCGGCGGTTAAGACGGCTTTTTTGATGAAATTCATGGTATTACTCCTATTAACTTGAATGAAAGTGCGGTCACAAAAACGTGAGTTTTTGAACGTCGGCTATGCCGACGGTGCCGCAGGCATAGCAATCGTGTTAGCGATTGCGTATAGTTTATCGGAGGTTTTGAGAGGCTACCTGACACCTAAGTGTCAGGTACGGAAAATTTTGCGGATTTTTGGCGAAAACCAACCGCTTGCGGGCTTGAAAAAAGCCGTCTGAAAAATCTTTCAGACGGCCTTTTTATCATTTACCCCACAAACTTCCCAATATCCGCCGCCGCCATTTTCGGGGCGAATTCGCGGATTTCGTAGCGGGCGAAATTCGGGTAGTAGCAGTCTTCGTTTAAAATCGCTTCCAGTTGCTCGCGGCTGTCGGTGTGGGCGATGATGACGCCGTTGTGTTTGTCGGTGTCGGTATAGGGGCCGAGCAGCAGGAAGTTGCCGGCTGCAAAATATTTTTGGAACCAAGCGGCGTGTTGCGGGAACATTTCCGCTTGCTGCGCCTCGGTAACGTCGTCGTTGACGGTGATGTTGATGATGTACATGGCGGCTCCTTATAAGCTGTTCAAATACGCGACCACACGCTCGGCGTGTTGTTCCGCTGCCTGTTTCATTTCGGCAAGTTTGGCGGTATCGGCACGGTTGGCGTAGGACACGCCGCCGGTGTAGATGTAGCCTGCCCATTCGAGGCCGGTGAGCGCGGCGGTTTGTTTCAGCGGCGGCAGGAAGGCTTCAATCGGGTAGCCTTGAATGCCGCCTTCGACATACATCGATTCGGGCGCGCCGCTGGTGAATGAGGCGACGATTTTTTTGCCGCGCAATTTGTCGCCGGTGGCGCCGTGCGAAAAGCCGTGCACGAACACGTCTTCAAACCATTTTTTCATCAGGCTTGGCACGCCGTACCAAAAAATCGGGAATTGCAGCACGATAATATCGGCGTTCACCAATTTCTGCTGTTCGGCGGCGACGTCGAATTGGTAGTTCGGGTAGAGTTTGTCGAGATAATCGAATTGGGCTTCGGGCAGCAACTGTTCTAATTTTTCCAAGATGATTTTGTTGGCAAACGAGTTGTCGAGATCGTTGTGTCCGGAGACGATTAAGATGTTTTTCATTTTTGATTTCCTTGTTGTTTGTTAAGCAGTCATGCCGCCATCGACGGCGTAATCCGAGCCGGTGACGAAAGCGGCTTCGTCGGAGGCGATAAAGGCAACCACGGCGGCGACTTCTTCCGTCGTGCCGAATCTGCCCAACGGTATCATCGCTTCTACGCGGGCTTTGTGGGCGGCGCGCTCTGCGGGTGTTTGCTCGGTTTTGTCGTAAATCGGTGTCCAAATCGGCCCGACCGCAATCGAATTGACCCGCACGCCGTCCGCCGCCCATTCGCGCGCCAAGGCTTTGCTGAACGCGGTGACTGCCGCTTTGCTCGCCGAGTAAATCGACATATTGGCCAGCGGACGGTTTGCCACGCTGGAAGAAATGTTCACCACATTGCCTTTGGCACGTTGCAGCAGCGGATACGCCAAGCGGCTTAATTCCGCCACCGCGCCCATATTGATTGCAAAGGTTTTTTCATATTCGGCATGGTTCGATTGGGCAAGCGGCGTAACAGGTGCGGCACCGGCGTTGTTAACCAACACATCCAACCCGCCGAACTTGGCTTCGGTTTCCGCCAGCACACGGCTGAGATCGTCGCCGTTGGTCATATCCGCCACGCTGTATGCGATATTGGCGTGCATCGCCGCGGTTTCCTGCAAGGCTTGTGCGCCACGCCCGATAATCATCACGTTTGCACCCTCTGCGGCCAAACGCAAGGCAATCGCCTGCCCGATACCGCTGCCGCCGCCGGTGACCAATGCGGTTTTACGCTGAAATCTGTTGTTCATTTTATTGCTCCTGTTTGGGTGTTTATTCAAAGTGCGGTCACAAAAACGTGCGTTTTTGAACGCCGGCTATGCCGACGGTGCCGCAGGCACAGCCATCGTGTTAGCGATTGCGTATAGTTTACGGCGGGTTTGGCGGGGCGACCTGACACCTAGGTGTCAGCTTTGCAGATTTTTTTGGGCGTTGTGCCGTGGGTAAATAAAATAAGGCCGTCTGAAACTTCACACTATCAAAGTGCGGTTTCAGACGGCCTTGTTTTATCTCACCCGCAACGCCGCCACCAACGCTGCGAACACCGCCGAATCCGCCCGTCGGCTGGGGTAGTAGAGATGATAGCCCGTGTAGGACATCGCCCAGTCTTGCAAAATGGGCGTGAGTTTGCCGCTGCTTACGCTGGCTTGCGCCACGTCTTCGGGCAGCCAGGCTATGCCTTTGCCCGCTTCGGCGACAGCGATAAAAAGTGCATTTTGGTTGCTGATAAATTGTCCGCCTATATGGCTATTGGGATGGATTTTGACAATCTTGTCTTTAGCGGGGTCTTTAAATTCCCACGTCATCAGGTTTTCCAAAGTCGGCAGGCGGTAGGCGAGGCAGCAATGTTGGCTTAAGTCAAACGGGGTTTTCGGTGTGCCGTGGCGTGCCAAATAGTCGGGGCTGGCAAGGGTTTGCATGGTTAAATCCGCCGATACCCGCACCGCAATCATGTCTTTCGCCACTTCGTCGCCCAAGCGGATGCCGACGTCAAAACGCTCGGAAACGATGTCGCTAAAGCGGTTTTCGGCGATGATTTCCAGCGCCACCTCAGGATAATCCTGCATAAAGCCAATCAGGCGCTCTTTTAATACATAGTTCAGCGAATGCTCGTTGCCGTTGATGCGGATTTTGCCCTGCATTTTGTCGGCGTGTAAGTCGTTCAAGGCTTCGTTCAGGCCGGCAAACAGCGGTTCGATTTTTTGGCGCAAGGCTTCCCCTGCGGCGGTGGTGGAGACGCTGCGGGTGGTGCGTTCAAGCAGTTTGGTTTTCAGGCGGTTTTCCAGCGTGCGAATGGTGTAGCTGAGCGCCGATTGTGATACGCCTGCTTGGGCGGCGGCTTTGGTGAAGCTGCCTGTGTTTGCCACCAGCAAAAAGGCTTTGAGGTCGTCTAGGTTTTCTATTGGATTTTCCATTTTTATACCGCACTTTGGCTGTTTTTTGGGGCGTATTCTTGGATTAATTAAGAAACTGCATTGATAAACCCATGCAATTTTACCCTATTTATTTGCTTAATCAAACGGTCTAAACTACGCTTCATCAAATCAACGAGGAACAAAACATGAACAAGATCTTAATCATCGGCGCAACAGGCAGCTTGGCGCAAACGGTGATTGCTGCGGCTGAAAAAAATCCCAAATTGCAATTAACCCTGTTTGCACGCCATCCCGAAAAACTTTCAGACGGCCTCAAAGCCAATCATCGCGTGATTCAAGGTTCGGCGTTGAATATCAACGATTTAACCGCTGCCATCAAGGGGCAAGACGTGGTGTATATCAATTTGGCGGGCGATTTGGGCGCGATGGCACGCAATATCGTGCAGGTGATGCAAGCCGAAAAGGTGAAACGGCTGATTGCGATTAGCTCTATCGGCATTTATGATGAACCTGTGAAAACGGTGCTCAAGCCCTATCGTGCCTTGGCGGACGTGGTGGAGCAATCAGGCTTGGATTACACCATTTTGCGCCCCGACTGGTTTACCCACGGCAATGAAATTGATTACGTTCTCACGCCCAAAAACCAAGCCGAGCGGGGAAGTGCGGTATCGCGCAAAAGCATTGCCGATTTCGTCTGCAAGCTGTTTGTGTCGCCTGATAAATTTATCGGCGAGAATTTAAATATCAGCAAAGTTTAAGGGCGTGATACGCCAAATCAGCCGATTCAGACGGCAAATCTCTTTAACTCAATATCTTAAATAAGGAATCAGCATGAACATCCAACAAATCCAAGACCGTTTTGCCATCAAACATTTGGTCGACCACTTCTCCAATCTCGCCGACGAAAAACGCGTGGAAGAGCAAAAACCGCTGTTCACCGAAGATGCCACGGTCAACACCTACATCAACGGCGAACTGGTGTTCGAAATGCACGGGCGCGAGCAAATCGGCCAGGTGTTCACCGACTATCTGGCGGGCTTTGACAAGGTGTATCACCTCAACGGCCAGCAAACCGTCGAATTCAGCAGCGACAACGCCGCCGAAGGCATCACCTACTGCCAAGTGGCTTTAACCTTTGCAAAAGACGGCAAGGCGATGATGCTCAGCCACTATGTGCGTTATGAAGACAGCTACCGCAAAGTGGGCGGCGAATGGCTGATTGCCAAACGGATTGCCAAATTTTTGATTAGCGAAGAGCGGGAAATGGGTTAATGATGAAAAATTTCTTTAAAATCGGCTTGCTCGCATTCGCACTAGGCACTTCCGCCTTTGCTGCCGAACCGCTGCAAATCCAAACCCAAGGCAGCTTTACCGTCGGCGGCAGCTATGTCACCCACGAGGGCACGTTTAGCCCAAACAATTTTATCGCCCCCGACGGACAGCGCGCTTATGGTGATTTTGCTTATGTCAAATATCAAACCCCGGTGAATGCCAACAAATATCCGCTGATTTTCCAACACGGCGGCGCGCAGTCTTCCCGCACCTGGGAAACCACGGTAGACGGGCGCGAAGGCTTTGATACCCTGTTTTTACGCCAAGGTTACAGCGTTTATCTGCTCGACCAGCCGCGCAGCGGTAAATCCAATTTATCCACCCAAGCCATTACGCCCGAAACGCCGTGGGTGAGCAACCCGATGTATGGCGATAAAACGCTCTATATTTTATCCCGTATCGGGCATTATGATGACCAAGGCAACCCCGTGCCGAACGCCCAATTTCCCGCAGGCGAAGAGAATTATCAAGCCTTTCAACAAAGCTGGACAATTGGTTCGGGGCCGTTGGATAACAATTTAAATGCCGATGTGCTGGCACAATTGGTTAATCAACAAAAAGACGGTGCAGTGCTGGTCACCCATTCGATGGGCGGCACAATAGGCTGGCGAACCGCGCTGCGCAGCGATAAAGTCAGAGCCATCATTGCCTACGAGCCGGGCGGCACGCCGTTTGTGTTCCCCGAAAGCGAAATGCCGAAAATCACCCAAGCCCGCTTCGAAGCCTTGAGTGCCGGCGCGATGGGCGTAGCGATGGATGAGTTTCTGAAGCTGACCAAAATTCCGATGATTTTGTATTACGGCGATTACATCAAGGTGGGTTCCGATAACGTCGGTGAAGACAAATGGGGCACGGAGCTGGAGATGGCGAAGCAATTCGTCGCCGCCATCAACCGCCACGGCGGCGATGCCACGCTGGTGCACCTGCCTGAAATCGGCATCAAAGGCAACTCGCATTTTTTGATGGGCGAAAAAAACAATGCGCAATTGGTGGAAATGGCCGCGGAATGGCTGAAAGCGAAAGGTTTGGATCGATAAACCGCTTTGGATTGGCGATGCGTTGATAAAGGCCGTCTGAAACCGCACTTTGATAGTGTTAAGTTTCAGACGGCATTTTGTTATTTTAACTAAATAATATGCTTATTATTTTCTGCACGCTGTATTAAAAAATCATGGCAACTAAAATCAATTATTCTAAAAAGTTTGTTAATGGCAGCCTCATAGCTCCATACAGCTAAATATGCAAACACCGTAATAAGCAATATTACAGATAGCTCCATAAGATAATCGAAAGAGAATATTTTATTGGTGATTGCATATGAACTCATATATAAATAACCCGCCCAGAAAAGACCAACCACCCATTTAAGCGCCTTGATTTTTGATTGAGTACGACTTTCAAACAAGGAAACTGACTCTTTTAAATAGGTCATCTCGGTATCAGAAAAATTTCTTTTTTTCAAATGGTTTAATGCGATTTCAATATCCTTTTCAGAAATATCATCATTTCCATAAATGCTAGGCAGGGGAAAGGCAAGCAAAAATATGGGGAAAGCAGATGAAAACAACAAAACCATATTTTTAATTTCAGACAGCTCGGCTGGCAAAGACGCAGCAAACTGTATTCCTAGCCACATAAAAATCATTGAAAAAACAATCCAAATTATTGTTGTGTTTAATTTGATGTTGATACCCATCTTAAGAAATTTAATTGGTAACCAAATAACTTTCTTTATTTGATTTAGTAGCTGCATTTTTGCCTGTTTTTCATTGAGCAAGCCAAATTCAACCACCTCAATAAATTTAGAAGCCTCTGTGAATGTTTTCATAGTTTCTCCAGAAATAAATTCAATTGTTATGACATTGCTAAAAATTTAAAACACAACTTTTGACAATATTCTTTTATCAAACTTCCCCAAACACCCGCCGCCACTGTTTCGGACTCACGCCAAATCTTTGCTTGAAATGCTGCCTGAAACTGGTGGCATTTTGAAAGCCGACTTGTTCGCTGATTTGCTCCACCGACAAGCCGCTGCCCTCCAGCAATTCCTGACTGCGGGCAAGGCGCGCCTGTATCAGCCATTGGGCGAAACTGATGCCCGTGGCGTGTTTGAAATGGCGGGTAAAGGTACTGCGGCTCATGTGGGTGTGGGCGGCGAGCATGTCAATGTGGTGTGGCTGATGCAGGTGTTCACGCAGATAATCCAGTAGTTGGTTGATTTGGCTGTCGTGGGTGGATTTGGGCATCGGCTGCTGAATAAACTGGGCTTGTCCGCCTTCACGGTGCGGCGGAATCACCATCATACGGGCAAGCTGGTTGGCGGTGCGGCTGCCGTAATGTTGCCGTACCAAATGCAAACAACAATCCAGCCCCGCCGCAGCCCCTGCCGATGTGGTGAGATTGCGGTCGGTGAGATACAGCCGATTGGTGTCCAGCCGCACTTTGGGGAAACGCTCACAAAAATCCTGCTCCGCCAGCCAATGCGTTACCGCCGCCCGACCGTCCAAGATCCCTGCATACGCCAGCACATAAGTGCCGTAGCACAAGCCGACAATCTGTCTGCCCTGTTGGTGCGCCGTGCGTAATTTGGCAAGCAGGCGTTCATCAGGCGGTATTGCAGTGTCCGCCCAGCCTGCAATCACAATCATATCCGCCGTATCCAGCAAATCCAAACCGCCGTCCACAGGTAAAATCAGACCCACATCCGCCTGCTTGGCTTGACCGTCTAGCGAGGCAGTCTGCACATCAAACAGCTTTTTCCCCTGTAATTCAGCTTTAAAAATCGCCTGCGGTGCGTTGAACACAAAGGCATTAAAACGCTCATAAGCATACAAAACCACTTTTGGTAGGCTCATCGTTTATCCTTATCAAAATATAGCGGAGGAAGTTGGGCAGTGCTACTAGGAAAACAAGCGAAGATAGTACAAGTAGTACAGCGAGCGAGTTTGACAACGTAGCACAAACCAAATTCCTTCGCTATGTTTGACCTGATTATTGCGATTAATGACTTTTAGGTCAATGGTTTTTGTGTTACCCATTCTTTAAAATACGCTTCAATCTTTCATCATCAATCAGGAAACATTATGAAGCTCAGCCAAATTTTCACCCCCATCTTGGCAACCGCACTTGCCGTCGCCACCCTTAGCACCACCGCCGCAGCACAAGTTACCGCACAAACCACGCAGACAATTCAAACAACCGCCAGCCAAAACAGCTTCCAGCATATCCGCAATGCCACCGCCAAAATCCACTATGCAGGCAAAACTTTTTTGCTTGACCCAATGCTTGCCAAAAAAGGGGCGTATGCAGGTTTTGAAGGCACGGTAAACAGCCAGCTTCGCAATCCGCTCATTGAATTACCGATGCCGTCTGAAAACGTATTCAAAGGCGTAGATGCGGTGATTGTGACCCACACCCATTTAGACCATTGGGACGATGCGGCACAAAAACAGCTGCCCAAAAATCTGCCGATTATCGTGCAAAATCAAAGCGATGCCGACATTGTGCGTTCGCAAGGTTTTAGTGATGTGCGTGTGCTGTCAAACGAATTGGATTTTGACGGCGTGAAACTTGCCAAAACAGGCGGCGCACACGGCACGGTAGCCATGTACGCCATACCGCAACTGGCAGGCTTGCTCGGTGATGCCATGGGCGTGGTGCTGCAAGCAGGCGGACAAGACACGCTCTACATCGCAGGCGATACGCTGTGGACGGCAGATGTGAACAAAGCCATTCACCGCTACCAGCCCAACATCGTGGTGCTGAACACAGGCTACGCCCGCATTGAAGGCTTGGACGGCGGCATTATTATGGGCACGGCAGATGTGGAGCGAGCCACGCAAATGCTGCCCAACGCCAAAATCATCGCCGTGCATATGGACGCCGTAAACCACGCCACCGTCAGCCGTAAGGATTTACGCCGGTTTGTGCAGGAAAAAGGGATTGCGGATAAGGTGGTGATTCCGAATGATGGGGAGATTGTGGGGTTTTGAGTGGTTCAGCCAATTGAATAATAATTCCGTCTGAAACCGCACTTTAATGTGCCAAGTTTCAGACGGCATTTCTGCCTTCATCATCATGACAAACAATCAGCGAAAATGCTAAAATAATCACCAATTTACCCTAAAAACAACGTGCTAAGGTGTGGAATAATGCATAAAAACGAAATCATCCGAGCCTCTGCGGTGGAATACCTCACCTTTATCGCCGCCACCGGCGACGGCGGTGTCAATGCGGTGTATGCCGATGAAAATATCTGGCTGTCGCAAAAGATGATGGCGGAGTTGTATGATGTAAAAGTACATACCGTAAATTATCATTTAAAACAGATCTTTGCCGATAATGAGCTAGACGAGCAATCAGTTATTCGAAAATTTCGAATAACTGCCGCCGACGGCAAAAACTACCAAACCCAGCATTACAACCTCTCCGCCATTATCGCCGTCGGCTATAAAACCAATTCCGAAAGAGCGGTGCAGTTTCGCAAATGGGCGACGCAAATCATCGAATCGTTCACCATCAAAGGCTTTGCGATGGACGACGAACGCCTGAAAAACGACGGCACGATTTTGGGCAAAAAGTACTTTGAAGAACAGCTTGCCCGCATCCGCGAAATCCGCTTATCCGAACGCAAGTTCTACCAAAAAATCACCGACATCTACGCCACCGCCATTGATTACGACCGCAGCGCCGGCACCACCCAACGCTTTTTCGCCAGCGTGCAAAACAAGCTGCATTGGGCAATCCACGGACAAACCGCCGCCGAAGTCATCTACCACCGAGCCGATGCCGACAAAGAAAATATGGGCTTAACCAGTTGGCAAGACGCACCACACGGCAAAATCCAGCAGTTTGACGTGATCGTCGCCAAAAATTATCTGAACGAATCCGAAATGGCACAACTGCAACGCCTCGTTTCCGCTTATCTCGACATCGCCGAAGACATGGCAACCCGCCAAATTCCCATGACCATGGCAGATTGGGAAACCCGCCTCAACCGCTTTTTGGAATTTACCGACCGCGCCGTGTTGCAAGACGCAGGCAAAATCACCGCTGAAATTGCTAAGGCTCACGCATTAAGTGAGTTTGAGAAATATCGGCTGGTGCAGGATCGGTTGTTTGAAAGTGATTTTGATCGGTTTTTGGGCGGGGAGTAATACAGAATGCCGTCTGAAACCGCACTTTGATAGTGTTAAGTTTCAGACGGCCTTATCTTGAAAAACCGCTGTAAAAGTAGGAAAACTCCGTGACGAAGCCTGTTTTTATTTGGTTTGCTGATTCAGCAGGCGTTTTGCGTTATCGCCGAGTGTGCGGTTGTGCCGCCCTACCACATCAACAATGGCGTGTAATTGCGCTTCGCTTATCCCTGTGTTACGGCTGATGTTGAAATGTGCGTTCAGTTGCGGTTCGACGCCCGGCATGGACGCCAAGGCGGCTACGGTCACGATTTCCCGTTCTTGCCAGTCGAGCAAATCGCTGGCAAAAATATCGCCGAACAAATGGGTTTTCAAATAGCGGTCGATGTCGGCGGAAAGGGCAATATTCACCGGCGCACCCACCAATTTCGTTTGCGTTGCCGTGCCTAATTGCAATATATCGGTATCGGCAGGCAGCGGGGTGGCAAGGCGGCCTTCGGGCGTTGCTTTGCCTTGTTGGCGGCGTTGCTCCAGCGTTTCGTGCAGCGTTGCCAAGGCGTTCAGGCTGCGCGGGAAACCGCAATAAGCATACAGTTGCACCATCACGTCTTTGATTTCATTGACACTGACGCCATTGTCCAAGGCGTTGTTTAAGGCAATCTTGAGCGCTTCGGTATTGCCGCTTGCGGTTAAGGCGGCGATGTTGGCAAAGGCGTATTGTTTGGCGGATAACGCTGTTTGGGCTTGCTCAATGTTCATGTCGGTTTCCATGGTTTGCGTTTGTGCCATTGCTGTGCCCAAGGGTAACAACAGCGGACACAGTAAAATGAGCCAGATTTTTTTCATGTTTATGCTCCATTGTTTTGCGAAGACTGCCGCTGTTATTCAGGTAACCGGCGGTATTGCTCGTCGGAAACGGGTTCAAGCCAGTTCACATTTTTGCCTTGCTCGTCATAGGCGGTGATGGCCAAATGGGTCATGGCGGTATCGGGTGCCGCACCGTGCCAGTGTTTGATGCCTGCGGGGCATTCCACCACATCACCCGCTTTGATAACCTGAATCGGCTTGCCCCATTCCTGCGTATAACCTACGCCTTGGGTCACCACCAGTTTCTGCCCTTTGGGGTGCGTGTGCCAATGGGAGCGGGCGGCGGGTTCAAACGTTACGTAGGCGGCGGAAACATTACTGTTTTCGTCCTGATCAAACAGGGGATCGATACGCGATCTGCCGGTAAAAAATTGCGCCGGCCCTTGAATCGAGGCTTGAGTGCCTGCGGGTTTGATGATTTGTTGTTTGCTTGCTGTGTCTTGTGCCATTGCATTGCCTGCCATGATTAATGTCAAAAGAAGAGAAAGAGACATTGCGGTTTGTCGTTTCATCAGAAATCTCCTAACTGTTTGATTATTTTTGCCGAAACACTGCCGACCAGCGTACTGTTAACTTTGCAAACGCTGAATCAGCGCCTGCTGGTATTCAGGCAGCCTGCTACTGCTGGCGCTTTCAAACACCAACGGCGGCAAATAGCTCATGCCGCAATGCAGGGCGGTGGCTTTCATCGGCAGGAATACATCGGCAAGCGGCACGCCGATGCGGCCGTTCGCGCCGTAAGTGGAGCTGCCGCCCGCTGCGGTGGACACCACCAGCATTTCTTTGCCCCGCCAGCGGTCGGGGCCGACACTGCCCCACACATCGTTGAGCCAGGCTTTCAGCATCGGCGTGATGTTGAACCAGTGGGTCGGGAACACAAACACAATGCGGTCGTGCTGGTTCATCAGGCGGGTTTCCGCCGCCACGTCAATCGTGCCGACATCGTTGCCGTAAATCAAATCCAAATGCCGCACGGTGATGCCGTCGACGCTTTGGGCGGCTTCATACAGGCCTTTGGTGAGGGTGGAGCGTTCAAAATAGGGATGCGACACCAACACCAAGGTGCGCATATTGCGATTATTGTTCGGCATATTGTCTCCTGTTGAAGCGGCTGGTGCAGCGGTTTGGGCGCTGCCGTTGTTTTGGGCGTGGCAGGCGGATACCGCACCCAAGGCGGCAAGTCCGGCCGCCGCTTTTAAGACGTTGCGTCTGGCTTTATCCATCGTTTGTTCTCCTTGCTAGGGCTTCCTGACAATTCGATTTACGGGTGCTTTTTGCCCCTGAAAACGCACCTGCTGCGTTAAAAAGCCTCGCAAGATGTCCAATCTTGCTGCGTTTTTTGCCTTGCATCTGCATTTTCAGGAACAAAAATCCCCTCATAAACAAATTGTCAGGAAGCCCTAGGCCGTCTGAAAAATTTTTTAAAATCAGACCGCACTTACTGTATAAATTCAGGCTGTATGAATCCAGGTTATATGAAGTCTGGCTTTATTCGCCGCCGAAGGTGGAAAATTTGCGTTGTTTGTCTAATTTGGCAAACTGCGCCATTTCGTCCGCCGTCAGTTCAAAATCGAAAATCTCGATATTTTCCCGAATGTGTGCGGGGTTGCTTGAGCCCGGAATAGCGATATTGCCCGCCTGCAACTGCCAACGCAGAATGGTTTGCGCCGGTGTTTTGCCGTGGGTTTCGGCAACAGCTCGAATGACAGGGTCGGCAAACAGCGTGTCTTTGCCGCCTTGCCCGTAGCTGTTGCGTCCGCCCAACGGATACCAGGCTTCCATTTGCGTGCCGTAGTTTTTCAGAAACGCTTTGGTGTGGTTGTCTTGGTTGTATGGATGCACTTCGTTTTGCACCACCGCAGGCGGTATGGTGGCGACCTGCATGATTTCGCCGAACGTTTTGCGGTGATAATTCGATAATCCGATGGTGCGTAATTTGCCTTGTTGCACAAAGCGTTCCATCACCTGCCACGCCTCTTGGTCATGGCGGTCGGGGGCGTGCAACAGCAGCAAATCGATATAATCGGTGCCGAGCAAACGCAGCCGTTCATTGATGGCGTTTTCGGCGTTGGCATAATCGGCGCTGCCGTAAATTTTGGTGGTGATAAAAATTTGATCACGGGCGATAGCCGATTGCTTCACCGCACGCCCGACCGCTTCTTCATTGCGGTACATTTTTGCCGTATCGATCAGCCGATAGCCGCTTTGCAAGGCATGGCTGACAGAATTTGCCGCCTGCTCGGGGGTAAGCGTCCACATGCCGATGCCGATAATCGGCATTTCGATACCGTTATTCAGCAATACGCTGCGTTTGTTGAAATCAAAAGGGTGAAAGGCGGTGCTGCCTGTGTTTGCTGCCGCTGTGTTTGCTGTTGTGGCATGGGCGGCGGTTTTTTCCGCTTCGGCACGGCAGGCGGGCAATAATGACAATGCGGCAAGCCCTGCGGCGGTTTTCAGTAGATTACGTCTGGCCCGGTTCATTTTCGCTCTCCTTTATTACCCTATTTTTAGCGCGGCAGAATTTCCACCGTGGCGTTCAGTTTCATGCATCGCTACGCCGTCGGTTTTTATGGGCTTATTATGTATTCAAATGCTCACCAAGCGGCTGCCTAAAACTCCAGCATTATTGTCTAAAATTACAAATATCAATATAAACGGTTTTATCCGTCTTTCCAGCCCTGTAAAATAAGGCAATAAAACGAGCGGATTTAACGACTTTTTTAGATAAATTTGTAATTTTAGAGATTAATTGTCAATGTATAAAATTTTAGGGGATCAGATGAATAATCCATTATTAAAACGGGTGCAACGCCATGCGGTTGATTTGAATCCTGCCCAAACCCATTATCCGATCCACGGGATTTTGCCCGACATCACGCCTTACCGCTTTTTTGCGCCCACACCGCCTGATGTCTGCGTGGAAGCACCGTTTTGCGCTTTTGTATTGCAGGGCGAAAAAGAAGTGCTTGCCGACAAACAGCGACAACATCTGCATGGCGGTCAATTTAACTTGTCGGTGATTGACATGCCGATCACCAGCCGCATTACCAAAGCCAGCAAAGATGAACCTTATTACGGCTTGGTGGTGCGTTTGAATCTGGATGACATCGGCGAATTTATCCGCCGACACGGGTTAAGCGCCCCCAAACACGACAATCCGCCCAAAATAGCCGTCATAGAGCAAGTGGCACAGCTTAATAATGTGCTTTGCCGCTGGTTGGACTTGCTGGACACGCCCTCCGCCGCCCCTGTATTGGCAACGCTGTATCGGCAGGAATTTTATTTTTGGCTGCTTAATCAGCCGGAAAGCATCATGCTGTTTCATGCCACTCAAAGCGACAGCCATGCCAACAAAATCAGCAAGGCAACCGAATGGATTCGTGCAAATTTCAGGCAGCCCATCTCCATCAAAGCGCTGGCGCAAAGCGTCGCACTCAGCCAATCGGGTTTTCACCACCATTTCGCCCGACTGACAGGCTTAACCCCCTTGCAATTTCAAAAACAACTGCGTTTGCAAGAAGCAAGGCGATTAATGTTGCGCGGCGAAGATGCCGCCAGCGCCTGCATTGAAGTCGGCTACGAAAGCAGCAGTCAGTTTTCACGCGAATACCGCCGCTGCTTCGGTAATCCGCCGAAAAAAGACATTGAATTATTACAACCATAATCAGCCTGCCTGTAAGCGGTGAAAAATAACCGTTTCCGCACTTTAACTGATTAAATGGATTGGCAAGGCCGTCTGAAACCGCACTTTCATCGTGCGAAAGTTTCAGACGGCCTTGTTTTGTTCCCAATAAGGCACTTCGCCGTAGATTTCAATAAAGAAATCCAGCACCGCACGCACATTCAGCGGCACATGGCGGGAATTGGGGTAGATTGCGTGGATATAGAGCTGTTCTGCTTTGATGCTAAACGCATGGTCGGGCAGCAGCTTGACCAATTGCCCTGATTGAATGTATTCGCCGATGCTCCATTCGGGCATTAAAAGAATACCCATGCCGTTTAATGCCCAAGTAATCAGCGCTTCGGCGTTGTTAGAGAATAATTTGGCTTGGGCGGGCAATTTCTGCCATTCGCCGTCCACTTGGGCAAGCCAATACTGTATGCCGTTTGCGCCTTTATACAGCAAGCCTTGGTGGTGGATTAAATCTTGCGGACACTGCGGCGGGGAATGCCGTGTCAGATAGTCGGGCGAACAGGCGAGCAGGTAGCGTTCTTTGCCGAAAATGCGAGCTTTGAGCGAAGAATCCGCCAAGCCGCTGATGCGGAAAATCAAGTCTGCCGTGCCGCCCAGCGGATTGATAAAATCATCGCTTTGGCTTAATTCAATGTGCAAATCGGGGTGGCGTTTTAAGAGTTCGGGCAGATAAGGCACGATATGGCGCTGGGCGAAAATCACGGGGGCGTTGATGCGCACCAAGCCGCTGGGTTCACGCCCCCGCTCTTGCAGCCGTTGTTGGGCATGATGCCATTGTCCGGTGATTTCACGCGCGTAATCCAGCAACATCAAGCCCGCTTCGGTGGCGGCGACGCTGCGGGTGCTGCGGTAAAACAGCTGCTGCCCCAAGGCTTCTTCCATTTGGTAAATGGTGCGGGACACCAATGACGGCGAAACCTGTTCGTCACGGGCGACGGTGGATAAATTACCGCTTTCGCAGACTTGGATAAAAATCTTTAAATCACGAATGCTGATGTGTTCGTAGGCTTTCATTTGTGCACTTCCTGCAAAGGTGTTTGTTAAATTATAGCATTTTTTTCAAAAAAGAAATCTTTTATACTGCCAAGCCTTGGGAAGATTGAAAAACGACGGGTTTAAGACGGCGTTTTTTATTCTGATGAGTCACGTTAAGTGCGGTGATGGTTATCACAGTAAACCGCACTTTTTATTTTTAAGGTAACTATGCAGTTTTTATTGATTTTATTGGTGATTGCGGGCGGCATGGGCTTGTCGGTGGAAGCGGGTTTGCTCGGCCCCTTGGGCCAGGAAGTGGGCAAATTGTGGGCAAGCCTGAGCGTTTTCGGCGTGGGGTCGGTGCTGACCTTTTTGCTGATGCTGTTTTTTTCGCCACGAAACAGCCCGTCTGTTTTTGCACAGCCAAGTTGGACACTGACGGGCGGTATTTTGGGCGCGGCTTGGCTGGTGGTTTTGACCATGGCTGTGCCCGTCATCGGTATTGCGATGACCATGGTCGCCGTGCTCGCCGGGCAGGTGTTTAAAAGCATGGTGATTGACCACTTCGGCTGGTTTGGTATGTCGGCACGCAAAATCAACCGCAAACGGCTGATTGCGTTGGGGCTGATTGTGTTGGCGTTGGTTTTTATTATGTTGGGAGATGCGTGATGTCGGTGATGATGATTTTGATGGTGTTGCTTGCGATTGCAGGCGGGGCGATGCTCAGCGTTCAGTCTGCCGTCAATAGCCGCTTGGGCAGTCAGGTCGGGGTGTTTAAAAGTGCGTTTTTGACCTTTGCGATAGGCGCAATGATCACGGCATTGTTGATTTTTTATTTTGAACCGAACCATGAAAAAACCCTGATGGATGTGCCGAAATGGCAATTATTGGGGGCAATGTTCGGCGTGCCTTATCTCGTCATCATGGTGATTGCGGTGCAACGCATTGGCGCAGCAGTGGCAACGGTGGCGGTGATCTTCGGGCAATTGCTGATGAGCGTGCTGATTGACCATTTCGGTTGGTTCGGCAATGACATCATTCCCTTCTCGCCCTACCGCCTGCTTGCGGTCATCTGCTTGGGGCTGGCATTGTATTTTATTTATTCAAGTGCCAAACAACCTGCGGCGGTGCATTCGGTTGCCGAGTGATGTGGTTGCGGGATGTTGCGGAAGCACAGAAAATAAAGGCCGTCTGAAACGTTTGTTTGCTTGAAAAGCAAAGTGCGGTTTCAGACGGCATTTTCAGTATTGAAATCTTGCTAAAAAGGTCGCGGATAGCGCATCAGAGCGTCATTTTATAGATTTGATACATATCCGCTTCATGCAAGGTTTTTGCCGAACCGATTTTACCGTTTACCGCCAGACCACACAGCGTTGCCATCTGTTGCAATTGCTCGTCGCTCGGCGTAATGCCCAGTTCGGTTAGTGAGGTCGGCATGGCGATGCTGCGGTAAAAATCTTCCATCGCTTCAATGCCTTTCAAGGCGATTTCTGGCTCACTGCCGTCTGCGTCCACCCCCATCACGTTTTGTGCAAAACGCACAAACGGCGCAAGGCAATCTTGATAGACATAACGCGCCCAGCTGCCCCAAATCGCCGCCAAGCCCGCGCCGTGTGCCACATCAAACATGCCGCCGACTTCGTGTTCCAGCATATGCGTCGCCCAATCGCCGCCGCCGTTGCCGCAACCGGTCAAATCATTATGCGCCAAACTGCCTGCCCACATGATTTCTGCTCGGGCGGCGTAATCGTTGGGGTTGCGATGCAGGATTTGGGCGTTGTGCATCACGGTGCGCATTAATGCCTCGGCAATGCTGGTGGTGATTTCCATTTTGCCGCCTGTGGTGAAATAGCGTTCCATGGTGTGCATCAAAATATCAACGCAGCCGCTGGCGGTTTGATAATCAGGCAGGGTTAAGGTTAATTCAGGATTCATAACGGCGAATTTCGGGCGTGATAAATCATCGTCATAAGCCCGTTTGATTCCCCCTTCATCTTTGGTGATGACCGAGCCGCCGCTCATTTCGCTGCCCGCGGCGGCAATGGTTAATACCACGCCAAGCGGCAGGCAGGCGCGTGCTTTGCGGCTGTGTTCAAACAGATCCCACACATCGCCGTCTTCCGCTGCGCCGTAGCCGATGGCTTTGGCGGAATCAATCACGCTGCCGCCGCCGACCGCCAAAATAAAATCCACCTGTTCACGACGGCAGAGTTCAATGCCTTGGTAAACCAATGATAAACGCGGATTCGGCACAACACCGCCGAGTTCTACGCTTGCGATACCGGCAACTGCCAAGGCGTTTTTCACTCGAGCCAACAGCCCTGAACGAATCACACTGCCGCTGCCGTAATGCAGCAATACTTTTTTGGCATTCAATGCCCGAATTAAATCACCGACCTGAGTTTCGCTTTGTTTGCCGAAAATCACCTTGGTGGGGGCGAAATAGGTAAAATTGTTCATTTTCTGCTCCTGTTTATCAATGTGTTTGAAGGGGTTGCCAATGGCTTATTTGCTGACTTGAAGGGCAGTATAAATCAAGTTATTATGTACATAAATAGCTATAATTTAAAAATACTGTTAGGTTTTTATGAACAATATTTCATGGCGTGGCATTCGTGCTTTCTTGCAGGTCGCCGAGAGCGGCAGCTTTACCGCAGCAGCCGATGCAACAGGCTTATCCAAAGCCAACATCAGCCAATTGGTCAGTGAATTGGAGCGGCAGCTTGGCGTGCAACTGCTCTACCGCACCACCCGCCGCCTGCAACTGACCGAAATCGGCAAAGGCTATCACGCACGTTGCGAGCAGGCGATAGCCGCATTGGATGCGGCAGCGGAATGGGCAATGCAGTCCACCAATGCCGTAAAAGGCGTGATTCGGGTCAATTCGGTAGGCGGAGTCGTCGGTGAAAATCTCATTGCCCCCTTGTTGCTGGCATTCCAACGCCGCTATCCCGAAGTGGAGGTGCGCCTGGACTTTTCCAGCATACGCGTGGATTTGATTGACGGGCATTATGATTTGGTGATTCGGATGGGCGATTTGCCGGATTCCACCTTGATGGTACAAAAATTACACAACTTTACCACCCACTACGTTGCCACGCCCGAATTGTTGGCTCGTTATCCTGCGATCAATCATCCTGACGACCTAAAAAACCTGCCACTGATTTGCGGCAGCGTCGATCACTGGCAATTCAGTAAAAACGGCACAAAAGCAAGCATCAACGTAGAAAAAGGCTTACGTATCAACAGCGGCAAAGCCTTGCGGCACGCCGCCCTGGCAGGCATGGGCGTGGTGCGCAACAGCGATATTTATGTGGCGGCAGACATCGCCCGCGGCGATTTGACCGACATATTGGCAGGCTGGTCGCCCCCCATTGCCATTTCCATGATTAGCCCGCCGCTGCAACACCAATTAAAACGGGTCAGCACCTTGCAAGCATGGCTGAAACAACACTTTGCCCACGGCTATCGGCAAATATTGCAACAGGGGGCGGAGCAGAGTTTGTGGACTGCGGAATTTGAATGTTTCAATGAATAAATGCCGTCTGAAACCGCACTTTGCTTCTTCAAGCAAATAAAAAATTTCAGACGGCATAGTCATCTCAATATTTTAAGCAAACACCACTTTCTCAAACCTTGCCACATACTCCACCACCTGTGGCTTGGTTTTCAGATAATCGCCCACCGCCCAGTCAAAATCACTCGCCAGCCAATTGGCAAACAAGCCAGCAATCGTGGCATCAATCGTCGTCGGTGTATCGCCAAAGAAAAACGGCTTGTCACCCAAATATGCCAGCACCGCGTCAATATCGGCAATCGCAAAAGTGTAAATCTGCTCGGTAGAATGACGACCCAAGCCATGCCCGTGCATTTCACTGCGCACGTTTTCACGCATGGCGGCGGCAATCGCAGGCTTCATCTCGCTAGGTGCACCGCCCAGCATCTCGTTCATCAAAAATGCTTCGCCAGCCACATCAAGAAAACGGGCATACACCCCCGCCCAATACGTCCGTTCCTCCAACATCACCCGAAACGCCCGCCCCACCGCTTGCTGCTCGGCAGTCAAAGTGCGGTCAATATCCAGCGAATAATGTTCGCTCAAATACGCCTTAATCAATTCGCTATCCGCAATCAACCGCTCGCCGTCTTGCAACACAGGCACTTTGCCCTTGGGCATTTTGGAAAAATCCGCCACATAGTCAAGCTCGTATTTCGCACCGCTCATGGCAAGCAGGGCTTCGGCTT
>JAUNTY010000073.1 GCA_030538415.1 Neisseria sp.
AACCGCCTGATGGGCAATGCGCTGCTCGACATCATCAGCTTCGGCCGTCGTGCCGGTGCGGCGGCGGCCAAATCCAGCCTGCCGCTGAAAAAAGCCCGCGGCGGCATTTCCCATGTGTACAAGCTCCAACGCGAGCTCACGCGTGCCAATATCAAGAGCGAAGGCAAAGCGCCGATGCTGTACCCCGACTATGGAAAATTTGATTTGCACGAACACGCCGGCATTCAGGAGAACACTCATGCAAAAGCTTAACCAACTGTTATTACACCCCTCCCGCCAAATCGGTGCCGACTTGGAACAATGGCTGCGCGTAGGCGGCGGCGAAGGTTTGCAGGCCGCGCTGGCCGCACCTGAAAAAATCGTGCCGATGCTGGAAGAATCCGGCCTCGGCGGCATGGGCGGCGCCGGTTTCCCTACCTGGCGCAAATGGGATGCGGCGGTGAAAGCCACCACCACCAACGGCAACCGCTATGTGGTGTGTAACGCCAATGAAGACGAACCGGGTACCTTCAAAGACCGCTACCTGCTGGAGCACACGCCGCATCAGGTTATCGAAGGCATTCTGATTGCCGCCGTGGCCACCCGTGCCAACAACGCCATTCTGTATGTCAACCCGCATCAGAAAGAATCGATTGCCGCGCTCACCGAAGCCATTCCGCAATGGCAGGCGCATGAATTGTTCAAAAAAGTGGAAGCCCATGTGGGCAGCGCGGTCAATCTGCAACTGGTGCCGACTTCGGGTCGTTACATCGGCGGCGAAGAAACCGCAGTGATTTCCTGGCTCAACGGCGGCTTTCCTTTTCCGCGCCGCAAACCGCCTTATCCGGCAGACTCTGGTGTCAACGACGATCCCACGCTGATCAACAACACCGAAACCTTCGCCAATGTGCCGCACATCCTGCGCAACGGCGCGCAATGGTATCGCGATTTGGGCATCGGCGAAGCGGTGGGCACCAAGCTTTATTCGCTCTCGGGCGACGTGCTGAACCCCGGCCTGTATGAATTGCCGATGGGCACCGCGCTGCAATCGTTGATTTTCGACTACGGCGGCGGCATGCTCGAAGGCCGCGCTTTCAAAGCCGTGTTTACCGGCGGCCCTTCCAATACCTTGCTGACCGCCGCTGATCTGGATGTGGCGATGGATTTCGCTTCCGTGCGCGAACGCCATTCCAGCCTCGGTACCGGCGCGATGATTGTGATTTCGGAAGGCACGAGCGTGGTGCGCAAAGTATCCGAATATGTGGAATTTTTCGCGGCCAACTCCTGCGGCCAATGCCCGCCCTGCAAAAGCGGCACTTTCCAATTGGCTCGTTTGATTGACCGCGTGGATACCGGCGTGTCGACCGAAGACGACTTGCATGCCTTGGAAAATTTGTGCCAGATTCTGCCCGGCAGCGGCCGTTGCGGCCTGATTGACGGCGCGGTGACCGTGCTGAAAAGCTCGATGCGCACTTTTCCGCAGGAATACGGTTTGCCGACGGAGCATTAAGGCATTCCTGATGTGTCGATTTACGGGTGTTTTTTGCCGCTGAAAACGTATTTGCCGCATTGAAAAGCCCGCAAAATGCTTGTTTGTTGTGTCGGCTGGCTTTACTGGCGCAGCGTGTCAAACCGCTCTTGTTGAGTGCTTGCCTTGTATCCGTATTTTCAGGGCGAGAATCCCTATAAGTGACGCATCAAAACGCCTTGGCACCAGCGTTTCCGGCATGGTGTGCAGATTGTTGCAGGCCGTCTGAAAAGAAAACGGTCTGCGGTCGCCGCACATACGAGTAATGGCAAAGGCATAAACATTTAAACCGGCACGAAGCACCAACGGGAAACCGTCGGGATGATTCGAGCCGCTGAAGAATTTTCAATTTGATACCTGAGGAGGTATTTCATGGGTTTTAAACCAATCCCCACCATCATAGCGGTGGCTTTGGGGCTGATTATCTGGTTTGCCATTCCGGTTCCGGAAGGGGTGACGGCCGATGCCTGGCATTTGCTGGCATTGTTTGTGGGCGTGGTGGCCGCCATTATCGGCAAAGCGATGCCGATTGGCGCGGTGGCGATGGTGGCGATGACCTTGGTCGCCGTGACCGGCGTGACCAGTGACAATCCCGGCCAGGCCGCCAAAGATGCGTTGAGCAGCCTCAACAGCACATTAATCTGGATGATCGGCGTGGCCATCATGATTTCGCGCGGCCTGCTGAAAACCGGCTTGGGTATGCGCTTCGGCTACATGTTTATCGCGGTGTGGGGAAAACGCACGCTGGGCATCGGCTACAGCCTGGCGCTTTCCGATTTGCTGCTGGCACCGGTGACGCCGAGCAATACCGCGCGCGGCGGTGCGATTGTGCACCCGGTTATGCGCGCGATTGCCACCAGCTTTGATTCCGATCCTGAACAAGGCACCGAAAAACGCATCGGCAAATACCTGGCGCTGGTCAATTACCATGCCAATATTATCTGCTGCTCGATGTTCATCACCGCCACCGCGCCCAACCCGCTGGTGGTAGAGCTGGTTGCCAAAGCCACCAATTCGGAAATTTCCATTTCATGGGGCACTTGGGCGCTGGCGATGCTGGTGCCGGGCTTGGTGGCGCTGCTGCTTATGCCGCTGATTCTCTACTGGCTGTATCCGCCCGAAATCAAACAAACCCCGAATGCCACCGGATTTGCCAAAGAAAAATTGAGCGAAATGGGGCCGATGAGCCGTGGCGAATGGATTATGCTGGGTATTTTCGTGCTGCTGCTGCTGTTGTGGGCGGGTATTCCGGCCATGATTCTGGGCAAAGGCTGGGTGGTCGATGCCACCACCACCGCCTTTATCGGCCTCTCGCTGCTGCTGATTAGCGGTGTGCTGACCTGGGAAGACATTCTGAAAGAAAAAGGCGCGTGGGATACCGTGGTGTGGTTTGCCGCGTTGGTGATGATGGCGACTTTCCTTAACAAGCTCGGCCTGATTGCCTGGTTCTCCAGCGTATTGCAGGGCGGTATTTCCGGCCTGGGGCTGGACTGGGTCGGCGGCTGCGCCTTGCTGATGTTGGCCTATCTCTATGCGCACTATATGTTTGCCAGCGGCACCGCCCACGTGACCGCCATGTTCGGCGCATTCTACGGCGCCGGCCTGGCCTTGGGCGCACCGCCGATGTTGTTTGCGCTGATGCTGGCCGCTGCGACTTCCATCATGATGTCGCTCACCCACTATGCTTCGGGTTCTTCACCGGTGATTTACGGCTCCAACTACGTGAACATGACCGAATGGTGGAAAGCAGGCTTTTTGATGAGTGTGTTTGAACTGTTGGTGTTCGGCACGGTCGGCCTGATGTGGTGGAAAGCGCTGGGTTACTGGTAAACTGTCAATACCAGCTGCATACGAACCAGGCCGTCTGAAAGCGTTCAGACGGCCTGGTTTTGTTTGTGAGCGATTATATAGTGGAAGAACTTAATTTTTAATACAAGGCAGCAAGCCGAAGACAGTGCAAGTATTACGGCTAGGCGCAGCAACGCGGTAGTAGAAATTAAGTTTTTTCACTATAGTGAAATCAACGATAAAATCGATATGGAGTGACTGTGTTTGGCGATGCTGTTGAGCTGCTTGCGGCCTGCTGCCTTGCTTTGGTTTATTATTGATTTCATTGAAGTTTTTTTAATACCATAAATTATGCTGATTTAAAACCAGCAAAGCAATCGCATGCTGGCCTGTTTGTGTTATCCCTCACTCCGGTATTCAGCCTGTCATCGTGTCTGCTAAATGCCACTTCCGCTGTAAGTCGGGCAGTAATGCCCGACGTTCTCACGTTTTGAGAAATGATTCAAACGGCCTTGAGTTGTCGGGTATTATTACCGCCTGGCCTACAGCTAAAATAACAGGGTTGAGACCAACTTGATTGATATAGTCGAAGAAATTAGTTTCTGATACAAGGCGGCGAGCCGCAGACAGTACAGATAGTACGGCCAGGCGCAGTAACGCCGTAGTTAGGAATTAAATTTTCCCTCTATAATGTCTTCGACTATAGCATCAAATAAGGGTTGATTCTTCCTGATAAATATAAATAACTGGCCGAATAAGAAAAGGCCGTCTGAACGCTTTCAGACGGCCTGTGGCAATCATTGCAATTACAAGCCTTTCAGGCGGGCAATGCGGTTGTCGAGGGTGGGGTGGGTGGAGAGCAGCGAGTCTTTCGCTTCGCTGGCGATGCCCATGGCGGTCATTTCTTTGGGCAGGTCGCTGGGCGCGCCTTTGAGGCGTTGCAGCGCGGCAATCATTTTCGGGGCACCGACCAGCTTGGCGGCGCCGGCGTCGGCGCGGTATTCGCGCTGGCGGCTGAACCACATGACGATAAAGCTGGCGAGGAAGCCGAACACGATTTGCAACACCATGCTCACCATGAAGTAAGTGCCTTGCGAGACTTCGCCATTGTCGTTGCGGGCGACCATGCCGGACACGATGCGGGCGAGGAAGACGACAAAGGTGTTGACCACGCCCTGAATCAGGGTGAGGGTGACCATGTCGCCGTTGCCGACGTGTGCCATTTCGTGTGCCAACACGGCTTCGACTTCGTCACGGCTCATGTGGTTCAGCAGGCCGGTGCTGACGGCCACCAGCGAATTGTTTTTGCTGGCGCCGGTGGCAAAGGCATTCGGCTCGGGGGAGTGATAGATGGCGACTTCGGGCGTTTTCAGGTTCCACTGGCGCGCCTGGTTTTCAACAGTTTGCAGCAGCCAGGCCTCCACTTCGTTGCGCGGCTGGGTGATGACTTCGGCACCCACCGAGCGCTTGGCCACCATTTTGGAGGTAAGCAGGGAAATGATGGAGCCGGTAAAACCGATAACGGCGGAATAAACCAGCAGGCTGCCCATTTGGTTGGGATCGCTGCTGATGCCCAAAATGCTCAGGATAATACTGATGACCAGCAATACGGCGATGTTAGTGGCAAGAAACAAGAAAATACGTTTCACGGGTTTTCCTTTTGGTGGTGTCGTTTGGATTTTTTATGAGAACGGGCTGTGCCGAACGTGGGGCTATTGTCGCAAAAACTGCCGAAGGGGCAAAGATGCTGTTTGGCAAAGGTATGCAAATTTATGAATGCTTTGAAGAAAATTTTAATATTGTATGCCATTAAACACATGAAAAAGACCGTTTGAACGCGTTCAGACGGCCTTTTTTGTCATAAAACATGATTTTATGGCCGACAAGCAGGCTTAGGGCTTCCTGACAGCGCAGCGGTGTCGATTTACGGGCGTTTTTCGCCCCTGAAAACGCATCTGCTGCGTTAAAAAGCCTCGCAAGATGTCCAATCTTGCTGCGTTTTGGCTGGTTTTACTAGCGCAGCGTGTAAAACCGCCCTCTTTGAGTAGCCTTGCATCTGCATTTTCAGGAACAAAAATCCCCTCGTAAACGAATTGTCAGGAAGCCCTAGGGCAGGATTGTTTACGGGCGGATTTGGCCGTTGCCCAATACCACCCATTTCTGGCTGGTCAGCCCGTTGAGGCCGACCGGGCCGCGCACATGGATTTTGTCGGTGGAAATGCCGATTTCCGCGCCGAGACCGTATTCGAAGCCGTCGGCGAAACGGGTGGAGGCGTTCACCATCACGCTGGCGGAATCGACGGCGCGCAAGAAGATTTGCGCGTCGCTGAAACTTTCGGTAACGATGCTGTCGGTGTGGTGGCTGCCGTGGCGGTTGATGTGGGCGATGGCCTCGCTCATGTTGTCGACGATTTTCACCGCCAGAATCGGGGCGAGGTATTCGGTGTCCCAATCTTCTTCGCTGGCGGCGGCAATATTCGGTAAAACGGCGCGTGTGCGTTCGTCGCCGCGCAGCTCAACCGATTTTTCAGCATATCTGGCGGCGAGTAAAGGCAGGATTTCGGCAGCACGGTTTTGGTGAACCAGCAGCGTTTCCATGGTGTTGCAGGTGCCGTAGCGCGAGGTTTTGGCGTTGAAGGCGATGTTGACGGCTTTTTCGGTGTTGGCGGCCTGGTCGATGTAAACGTGGCAGATGCCGTCGAGATGCTTGATAACGGGCACGCGGGCTTCGGCGGCAATGCGCGCTACCAGCGATTTGCCGCCGCGCGGGATAATCACATCAATCAGGTCGGGGCTTTGCAGCATCGCGCCGACGCTTTCGCGGTCGGTGTTTTCAATCAGGCGCACGGCATCGGCGGGCAGGCCGTTTTCGCGCAGGGCTTGGCTGATCAGCCTGGCAATCGCCATATTGCAATGGAATGCCTCGCTGCCGCCGCGCAACACGCAGGCGTTGCCGGATTTGAGACACAGGGCGGCCGCATCGATGGTGACATTCGGGCGCGATTCGTAAATGATGCCGATGACGCCGAGCGGCACACGCATTTTGCCGATTTGCAAACCGTTGGGGCGAATGCGGAATTCGTCCATCTCGCCGACGGGATCGGGCAGGGCGGCGACTTGGCGCAGACCTTCACACATGGATTCGATGGTTTTTTCAGTCAGTTTGAGGCGGTCGAGCAGGGCAGGCTCCAGCCCTTTTTCGGCGGCGGCCTGCATGTCTTCGGCATTGGCGGCGAGAATTGCAGCCTGATGGTGTGTCAGCAATTCGGCCATCCGCAGCAGGGCGGCATTTTTTCGCGCGCTGTCGGCAGCGGCCAAGACATAAAATGCGGCTTTGGCAGATGCGGCAGTGTCGCGTACATAATCGGCGATGGTTTGCATGGTTTCAGACGGCCTTATTGAAATGAAGTAATTGGTCGATGATAAAGGCAGACGGGCGATTGGGCAATACTCGGCTGATTGGGGCGGATAAACAAAACAGGCCGTCTGAACGTTCAGACGGCCTGTGGCCTGCAACCTGTGCGGCTCAAACGGTTTGCGAATATTTCGCCCGGGTTTCCTTGTGGCGCAAATGGTAGTCGAACACCATGGCGATATTGCGGATGAGGAAGCGGCCTTTGGCGGTGACTTTCAGGCCGTTGGCTTTGAGGCGCAGCAAACCCAAATCGGCCAGTTGTTGCAAATCGGCCAGTTCGTCTTTGAAATAATGGGCAAAGGGGATGCCGAATATGCTTTCATAAAGTTGGTAATCGAGTGAAAAGCGGCACATCAGATCCTGAATGATGTTGCGGCGCAGAATGTCATCCTGATTGAGCTGGTAGCCGCGCATAATCGGCAGCCGGCCGGCATCAATGGCGGCGTAATAAGCGTCGATATCGCGCTCGTTTTGCGCATAAGTGCTGCCGATTTTACCGATGCTGGATACGCCGATGGCTACCAAGTCGCAGTCGGCATAAGTGGAATAGCCCTGAAAGTTGCGTTGCAGCCAGCCTTCTTTCAGTGCTACCGACAATTCGTCTTTCGGTTTGGCGAAATGATCCATGCCGATAAACACATAGCCGCGCTCGGTGAGGGTTTGCACGGCGTATTGCAGGATATCGAGTTTTTCTTCGCTGCCGGGTACGGCATCGGTGTCAATGCGGCGCTGCGGTTTGAAAATATGCGGCAGATGGGCGTAGTGGTAGAGTGCCAAACGGTCGGGGTCGAGCGAAAGTACGGTGTCGATGGTGGGTTTGATGCTTTCGAGCGACTGGTGCGGCAGGCCGTAAATCAAATCGACGCTCACCGACTTGAAACCGGCTTCGCGGGAGGCTTCAATCACTTCGCGGGTTTCTTCGACAGTTTGAATGCGGTTGACCGCGGCCTGTACTTTCGGATCGAAATCCTGAATGCCGACGCTCATGCGGTTGAAGCCGAGCCTGCCTAAGTGGTGTACGGTGTCGCGGCTGACTTTGCGCGGGTCGATTTCAATCGAGTATTCGCCGCTGGGAATCAATTCGAAATATTGGCGTATCATGGCAAACACGCGCTCGAGCTGGTCATCGCTGAGGAAAGTGGGCGTGCCGCCGCCGAAGTGCAGCTGGGCGAGCTTGTGACGGCCGTTGAGATGGGGCGCAAGCAAGGCCATTTCGCGCTCGAGATATTCGATGTAGGCGTCGGCGCGTGATTTGTCTTTGGTGATGATTTTGTTGCAGCCGCAGTAGTAGCAGATGGTGTTGCAAAAAGGGATGTGGATGTAAAGCGACAGGGGCTTGTTTAAGGCGCCGAGGCCGCGCAGCTGCAGCGCCTTGATGTATTCAGTTTCGCCGAAACCGTTGTGGAAGCGGTCGGCGGTGGGATAGGAGGTGTAGCGGGGGCCGCTGGCGGGCAGGCTGGCAATCAGCTGACGGTCGAATTCGGGTTGCTCGTTGGTGTGTATCGGTATGGTTTTCATATTGTATTTTTATGTATGGTTTAATGAATTAGTCAAAGGCAAACTAGTTTGGTAGAATGCCGTTATTATGATAAACATGCCTTGACGTGAGTCAATACCCTAATAAGTCGGGGCGGAATATTTGAAGGTCGCCTTATGTCTACACACACGAATCAAAACCAGTTGAAAACGCTGTGTTCCACCTGTTCGTTGCGGGAGTTGTGTTTGCCGGTAGGCTTGATGCCGACCGAATTCGAGCAGCTGGATGCCGTTATCCGCCAAAGCCGCCGTCTGAAAAAGGGCGAATATCTGTTTCGGGCGGGCGAGCCTTTCGCTTCCCTGTTTGCCATCCGCACCGGCTTTTTCAAAACCACGGTCGCCAGTCAGGACGGCCGCGACCAAGTGACCGGCTTTTTCATGTCGGGCGAGCTGATTGGCATGGACGGCATCTGCTCGCATGTGCATAGCTGTGATGCCGTGGCGCTGGAAGACAGCGAAGTGTGCGAGCTGCCGTTTGCCCATATGGAAGAGCTCGGCCAGAATATCCCCAGCCTGCAAACCCATTTTTTCCGTTTGATGAGCCGCGAAATCGTGCGCGATCAGGGTGTGATGCTGCTTTTGGGCAATATGCGCGCCGAAGAGCGCTTGGCGGCATTTTTGCTGAACCTGTCCAACCGCCTTTATTCGCGCGGTTTTGCCGCCAACGATTTTATCCTGCGCATGTCGCGCGAGGAAATCGGCAGTTATTTGGGGCTGAAGCTCGAAACCGTCAGCCGCACCCTGTCTAAATTCCATCACGAAGGCCTGATTCTGGTGGAACACAAACACATCAAGATTCTGGATCCGCAGGCGTTGAAAAAAATGGTATCCGGTTGCGCCCACGCGCTGTAAGGCTGTAAGCATCCTATAAAACAAGGCCGTCTGAAAGCTTTCAGACGGCCTTTATATTCAGACGGCCTTT
>JAUNTY010000074.1 GCA_030538415.1 Neisseria sp.
GTCTGAAAAGGCCGTCTGAAAAGAAGGCTGAGGCCTTTGCAAAATTTCCCGTTCGTCGCATTCGCACAGGCGGATGCTTGTGCAAAGCGTAGCTTTGCTTGTCTGCCTATTTTTATGATTCCAAAAATACAAGATGAATCATTAGGTTGTGCAATTCCAAGACTGGCAAGTTCGAGCTGAAGCTGTGCTTCAGACTGGGCGCCCGCCCGCGCGGGCGCGGCGGTTATTTTTTTGCAAAGGTCTCAGGCCGTAGGTATGAAAAGCCAAAAACCGCCACAGATGGGCGGTTTTTGGCGGGTGTCGCTGTTTGAATGTTATTGGTTGGCGGCAATGGTTTGCTGCAGTTGCGGCATCGGGCTGTAACCGCTTTGGGTGCGGCCGTTGGGGAACACGATGGTGGGCGTGCCGGTAAAGCCCAGCTGCTCGCCCAGGGAAGTGGTTTCGGCAACAGGATTGTCGCACGCTGCTACTTGAGGCGGCATTTTGCCTTCGCGCATCCATTGTGTCCAGGCGGCGGTGCGGTCGGGCTGGCACCAGATTTGTTCGGCCTTGCGGGCGGCGTCGGGGTGCAGGCTGGCAATCGGCATCATGAAATTATAGATGGTGACATCGCTCATTTTCACAAATTCGTGTTCCAGCCGCTTGCAAAACGGGCAGTCGGGGTCGGAGAACACCGCCACTTTCAGTTTGCCGTTGCCACGCACTTCTTTAATCGCCTGCTCCAGCGGCAGGGTGGAAAAATCCAGTTTGTTCAACTCAGCGGTGCGCTCTTCGGTGAGGCTTTGGCGGGTGTTGACATCAATCAGGTCGCCCACCAGCATATAATCGGCTTTGCTGTCTGCATACACCACCTGATTGCCGCTTACCACCACTTCATACAGCCCCGGAATCGGCGTGGCGCGTACGCTCTGCACTTTTACCTGTTGGCCTTCGTAGGTTTTTTCCAGTTTGTCGGTCAGGGTTTTGGCCAGTTCGGCACCGACCTCGCCGGACGCAGCTGCGGAAGTTTTAGCGGTGGCCGCAACGGGAGCGGAAGCAGCGCCGGTATTGCTGACCGGCGTTTGGCCGCAGGCAGCCAACGGCACGGCTGCCAAGGATAATAATAAGTGTAAGGTTTTTTTCTGCATTGATTTTCTTTCCTGATGCGGCCATGCTCGGGCGCGGTCAAACAAGGGCGATTTTGCCGAAACGGCTCCGATTGTATCAAATAAAACGGCAACAGTCGGCAAACCTGTCGGCAGACGGCCAAATTTTACGTCATATTTCCCGCATACCCGCCCGAAACTTGGCGCACGCGCCACTTCATGCCACAATGCGCCTATCTACGGAGAAATCAGCCCATGACCCCGATTTTAGCCTTCGATATCGAAACCATTCCCGATGTGGCCGGCATCCGCCTGCTGCATGATTTGCCCGACAGCGTGTCCGATGCCGATGTGGTGGCTTATGCCCAGCAAAAGCGGCGCGCGCAAACCGGCAGCGATTTTATGCAACACCATCTGCATCAGGTGGTGGCGATTTCCTGCTGCATGCGTTGGGGGCAGGATAAAATCCACGTCGGCACCATCGGCGAGGTCAACGACAGCGAAGAAACCATGATTGCCAAATTTTTCGATCTGGTGGAAACGCATACGCCGCAACTGGTCAGCTGGAACGGCGGCGGCTTCGATTTGCCCGTTTTGCATTACCGCGCCCTGATACACGGCGTTACCGCCGCGCGCTATTGGGACATGGGCGAGGGCGATTTCGGCGACAGCCGCGATTTCAAATGGAACAACTACATCAGCCGCTACCACAGCCGCCATTGCGACCTGATGGATTTGCTCGCCCTCTACCAACCCCGCGCCAGCGTGCCGCTGGATGACATGGCCAAACTCTGCGGCTTTCCCGGCAAGCTCGGTATGGACGGCAGCAAAGTATGGGAAGCCTACCACGCGGGCGACATCAAAGACATCCGCGACTATTGCGAAACCGATGCAGCCAACACCTATTTGATGTATCTGCGTTTCCGTTTGCTCGGCGGCGCGCTCGATGCCGACGAATACGAACAGGAAATCAAACGTCTGAAAAACTATCTGAAAACCCAGGCCGAAGAAAAACCGCATTGGGCGGAATTTGTCGCCGCCTGGCATTAAGGTCTGTTGACAGCGAAGCGGTGTCAGGAAGCCCTTAGCGCTGGCAGGCCGAATTCTCCTGCGCATTGCAAGGCAAATTTCTGCGGGTGTTGGACATTCCCGATGATTACCGCTATATGGACAGCGAGCTTATATAGAGGGAAAACTTACTCTAATACAAGGCAGCAAGCCGCAGACAGTACAGATATAGTCGTTTCAATTTAGATTGATACAGCGTTGCTGCGCCTTGCCGTACTATCTGCACTGCCTGCGGCTTGCTGCCTTGTCTCAATCTAAATTGAAACGACTATAGTACGGCCAGGCGCAGCAACGCCGTAGTAGGAATTAAGTTTTCCCTCTATAGAAATTTTGGCGCAAAGCGTTGCCCCTTTTTTATCATTCAACCAGGCCGTCTGAAATTTCACATTTTCAGACGGCCTTGTCTTTTAGTACCTTGGCCAATCGGGTACACTAAGCCTTTTCTGCTGCATCGCCAAGTTATCATGCCTGCTATTTCCCCCCTCAAACAAATCACCCTGATCGGCGTCGGCCTGATCGGCGGCTCGTTTGTGCTTGATTTGAAGCGCAAAGGGCTGGTGGAGCGGGTGGTGGGCATTGATTTGAATCGCGACAATCTCGACCGTGCCTTGGAGCGCAAGGTGATTGATGCCGCGTTTGAAGGCGTGTGCGCCGAAAGTGTGGCCGATGCCGATTTGGTGGTGATTGCCACGCCGGTGGCAGCCTTGCCGGCCATTTGCAGCGCGCTGGCGCCCTTGTTGGCGGCACATACGATCGTCAGTGATGTGGGCAGCACCAAGCAATCGGTCTTGGCCGCATTTAGAGAATATTTGCCGCAACATTTGGCGAACTGCGTGGCTGCGCACCCGATTGCCGGCTCCGACCGCCACGGCGCGTTGGCGGCGCAATTCGGCTTGTATCAGGATAAAAAGCTGATTGTTTGCCCGCATGAGGCGCAGGATTCAGACGGCCTCGAGCGGGTGGAAAAACTGTGGCAGGCGGTGGGCATGCAAACCTACCGCATGAGCGCAGCGGAGCATGATGCGGTTTTTGCGGCGGTATCGCACATGCCGCATGTATTGGCTTATTCGTACGTACACCAAATTGCCGACCATCCTGATGGCACAAATTATCTGCAATTTGCCGCGTCAGGTTTTCGCGACTTTACCCGTATCGCTTCCAGCCATCCTGCCATTTGGACGGATATCTGTTTGGCCAACAAACAAAGCTTGTTGGATTTGATTGAAGGCCAGCAGCAGCAGCTTGCTTATCTGAAAAATGTGTTGCAACACGATGATGCCGATGCGCTGTATCGTTATTTGGATGAGGCTAAGCGCACGCGCGATGATTGGATGGCGGAGCAGTAAAACGGGGTTGTGAAATACCTGAGGTGAGCTCGGGATAAGTAAATGAAATATCTTGAACTATCTTTTGATTTTCAAAAAGATAGTTCTCCTTGAGGCAGGCAGAATCCGCAAGGATTCGTCATGAGCTTCGCAAGTCCGCTATGCTACCCCGCGCAGGCGCACTATAGTCGAAGAAATGAGTTTCTGCTACGGCGTTGCTGCACCTTGCCGTATTATCTGTACTGTCTGCAGCTTGCTGCCTTGTATCAAATATTATAGTCGTTCCAATTTAGATTGATACAGCGTTGCTGCGCCTTGCCGTACTATCTGTACTGTCTACGGCTTGCTGCCTTGTCTCAATCTAAATTGGAACGACTATATTAAGCTTATCCACTATGAGATTAGAGGCCGTCTGAAAAGCCGAAAGACTGAAACCTTTGCAAAAAAAACAACCGTCGCACCCGCGCAGGCGGGTGCCCAGTCTGAAGCGCAGCTTCAGCTCAAACTTGTCAGCCTTGGAAATTTACAACCCCAAGATTCATCTTGGATTTTTAGAATCAGAAAAATAGGCAGACAAACAAAGCCGCGCTTTGCACTGGGCACCCGCCTGCGCGGGTGCGACGGTTGTTTTTTGCAAAGGTCTCCGGTTATGCTTTTGCCGCAGCTTCCAAACGTTCGGCAAAATTGCTCAAATCAACGCCTGCGGCCTGAGCGGCGGCCACCACTTCGGCTACCGGCACTCCGTTGGCGACCTGATCGTAGCCCCATAGCAGCGAGCAGCGGGTGCCGGTGCGGCAGTAAGCCAAAACCGGTACCGGGCTTTCAGCGCGCAGTTGTTTGAAGCGGGCCACATTGTCGGTGTTGATGTTGGGGGCGGTTACCGCTTGTTGCACGCTGTGAGTGATACCGGCGGCGGCAAGCCATTGTTGTACTTCGCCGAATGTGGGCTGGCCGTCTTCTTCGCCGTCGGGGCGGTTGCAAATCACGCTTTGGATGCCGAGCCCGGCGGCTTCCTGTACATCGGCTTGCGTGAGCTGCGGTGAGATATAGAGATTGTCGGCAAGTTTCAGAATGCTCATGTTTTTCCTTTCAGATGAATTGCAGGTGTTCAGACGGCCTTATATATTGCCTTTTTGATATGTCAGGCCGTCTGAAAAGTTTGTTAAAGCGCCAGCCATTCGGTCATTAAATCACGGTTACCAATGTGCAATAAGGCGGTGTCGGCTTCGGCGGCCTGCACAGTCAATTCGGTTTCGTGCAGCACGCCGTGGCGGAAGTAATGCATACGTACTTTATCACCGCATGAGTGGCTTGCCCATTGTTTGTCGAAAGCGTTGCAGGCAAAGCCGTTAATGGCGATGATGCGGTCTTGCGGGCAGAGGGCGGCGTTTTCGGCGCTGCCGCCGTTGAAAACGTGGGTCAGCGTGATGCTGTCGGCGTTTTGTTTGAAACGCGCGCCGAAATCGGTGGTGGCTGCAACATTTTCCGGAAAACGTTCGACCACGCCGCCGCCGTGACTGCGCGTTTCGGCTTGCCATTGCAAAGCGATGCCGACGCTTTCCAAGCAATTTTGCAGCGATAAATCTTCGGTGGAATATAAGGCCGTCTGAAAGAAATCCTGCAAATCAAGGCCGGTGATTTGTTGGCAGCGCACCTGCCATTGCTGCTCGGCAATACCTTCGCGGGTGGCGAGCCAGTCGCGGTAGAGCTGCTGCATCACGCTGTCGAGGCTGTGTGTGCCGCTGCTTTTCTCGCGAATCAGCAAATCCAGGCACAAAGCGGCGAGTGCGCCTTTTTGGTAATAGCTGACGATGGCGTTGGCGCTGTTTTCATCTTGTTTGTAGTATTTGTTCCAGGCAGTGAAGCTGGATTCGGCGAGGGTTTGTTTCAGACGGCCTTTGCCTTGCTGCACGCGGGTGAGGTTTTTGGCCAATAGTTTCAGGTAGGCTTCGGGGCTGATTACGCCGCTTCGCACCAGAAATAAATCATCATAATAAGAGGTGATGCCTTCAAACGCCCACAGTTGCTCGGTGTAGCTTTCGCTGTCGAGCCGGTAAGGCACAAAGACGGCGGGTTTGATGGATTTGACGTTCCATGCGTGGAAGTATTCATGGCTGAAGAGACCGAGCAATTGGATGTAGTCGTCGTTCGGCTCGGTCATGCCGTGCGCAGGCAGGCAGTTGCGGTCGGCGAGCAGGGCGGTGCTGCTTGTGTGTTCAAGGCCGCCGTATAAGTTGTCGCCGACGTGCAATAGGAATAAATATTCCTGAAACGGCGCGGGCGCGGAAAACATAGCCAATTCGGCGGCGCAGATTTTTTGGATGTCGTTGGTCAGGCGCTCGCGGTCGAAATCGGCATAATGGCCGCTGAGAGCGACGCGGTGCGGAATGCCGCCGGCTTCGAAATCCAGCATTTCAATATTGCCAAGCTCCATCGGCTGGTCGATAAGCTCGGCATAAGAGGCCGTCTGAAAGGTATTGTGGCCGATACGGGGCAGAGTGGTGGCGCATTGCCAATTGTCAGGCAGGTTTTCAAGACAGACTTGGTGCGGGGCTTGCTCGAAACCTGCGACACTGAGAAACAGGCAGGCTCCGTCAAAGAAAGCGCGCTCGTTGGTGAGGTAGGCGCCGCGAACGGAGAGGTCGTAAGCATAAACGGTGTAGCAAATTTGCCACTCGCCTGCGAGCGCTTCGGTTTGCCAATGGTTTTTGCTGATTTGGGTGATTTTTGCCGGCTGGCCGTTACAGCTGGCTTCAATCTGCAGGATGTGGCGGGAGAAGTCGCGAATCAGATAGCTGCCCGGCACCCAGTTGGGCAGGTTTAAATGTAAAGAAGTGTTGGTGTTTTGCTCTAATTTTATGCAGATTTGCCATTGGTGGGCAAAATGCTGCGGAATCATGTTGTATTGAAGCATAATGAAGCCTTATTTGTTAAGGTTTGTATGAGCTTTAACGAGTCTTTGATTTGTGTCAAGAAACATTATGTAGGTAATCTATAATCTTACAAAATCTGACTGAAGGCAATTTGTTGCCACCGTAAAATTTACCGTTTTATACCGATTTGGCTTGGTACGGCGTGTGATTTGATTTAGAATGCCCCCAGTCAAGATTCCGCCTGCTGAAATTTTTATCGACGGCGGTGTTAAATTAAGAAAAATCGGGTATATCTTTGGTGTGCTTGGGCAAGCCGGAGTCAAACCGATAGGTGTTAATTGCCATGTTTAATGGAGACCCTCATGGAAACGCAAACTTATAACTACAAGGTGGTGCGCCAGTTCGCCATCATGACTGTAGTTTGGGGTATCGTGGGCATGCTGGTGGGTGTGATTATCGCAGCCCAGCTGTTTGCTCCGGCTCTGGATTTGACGGATATCGGCCCGTGGTTCCACTTCGGCCGCCTGCGCCCGCTGCATACCAATGCGGTGATTTTCGCATTCGGCGGTTGCGGCCTGTTCGCCACATCTTATTATGTCGTGCAGCGCACTTGCAACGTGCGCCTGTTTGGTGGGAAATTCCTGCCGGCCTTTACCTTTTGGGGCTGGCAGCTGGTTATCGTGCTGGCAGCCATCACTTTGCCGCTGGGCTACACTCAGGGCAAGGAATACGCCGAGCTGGAATGGCCGATTGATATTCTGATTGCGCTGGTGTGGATTGCCTATGCCGTGGTGTTTTTCGGCACCATCGCCACCCGCAAAATCAAGCATATTTATGTGGCCAACTGGTTTTACGGCGCGTTTATTCTGGCCGTTGCCCTGCTGCACATCGTCAACAACCTCAGCATTCCCGCAGGCATGATGAAATCCTACCCGATTTACTCCGGCGCGATTGATGCAATGGTGCAATGGTGGTATGGCCACAATGCCGTGGGTTTCTTCCTGACCGCAGCCTTCCTCGGCATGATGTATTACTTTGTGCCCAAGCAGGCAGGCCGTCCGGTTTATTCTTACCGTTTGTCTGTGGTGCACTTCTGGGCGCTGATTTTCACCTATATGTGGGCGGGCCCGCACCATCTGCACTATACCGCGCTGCCTGACTGGACCCAGTCTTTGGGCATGGTGTTGTCGCTGATTCTGTTTGCGCCTTCATGGGGCGGTATGATTAACGGTATCATGACGCTTTCCGGCGCATGGCACAAGCTGCGCACCGACCCGATTCTGAAATTCCTGGTGGTGTCGCTGTCGTTCTACGGTATGTCTACTTTCGAAGGCCCGATGATGTCCATCAAATCGGTCAATGCGCTGAGCCACTACACCGACTGGACGGTGGGTCACGTGCATTCCGGCGCTTTGGGCTGGGTGGGCTTTATTACCATCGGTTCGATTTACTATCTGGTGCCGCGTTTGTGGGGCAAAAAAGAAATGTACAGCATCAAGCTGATTGAAGCGCATTTCTGGATTGCGACCATCGGTGTCGTGCTGTATATCTCGTCAATGTGGATTTCGGGCGTGATGCAGGGCTTGATGTGGGGCGCCTTGAATGATGACGGTACGCTGACCTATTCTTTCGTGGAATCCGTCAAGCAAAGCATGCCTTTCTACGTGATTCGTTTTGCCGGCGGTGTGCTCTATCTGAGCGGCATGGTGCTGATGGCATACAATACCTACCGCACTGTTGTCGATGGCAAAGCTGTGGATGCCGAAATTCCTGTGATTTCGCAAACACAACACCACTAACCCTCAGTTAACGAATAGGCTACCAAAATGAAATTACAACAATTAGCTGAAGAAAAAGTCGGGTTTCTGATTCTGTTTACTTTTTTGGTCATCAGCGTCGGCCTCTTGATTGAAGTCGTGCCGCTGTTTTTCACCAAATCGGTAACCGAGCCGGCACCCGGCGTAAAACCCTACAATGCTTTGCAGGTGGCGGGGCGCGATATTTACGTGCGTGAAGGCTGCTACAACTGTCACTCGCAAATGATTCGTCCGTTCCGTGCGGAAACCGAGCGTTACGGCCACTATTCGGTGGGCGGCGAGTCGGTCTACGACCGTCCGTTCCAATGGGGCTCCAAGCGTACCGGTCCGGATTTGGCGCGTGTCGGTGCCCGTTATTCAGACGAATGGCACCGCATCCACCTGCTGAATCCGCGCGATGTGGTACCTGAATCCAACATGCCTTCTTTCCCGTGGCTGGCGCGCAACCGCGTTGATGCCGAAGCAACGGTGCGCCATATGAAGGCATTGCGTGCGGTCGGTACGCCTTACAGCGATGAAGAAATCAATAAAGCTGCCGAAGATTTGGCCAACAAGTCAGAGTTGGATGCCGTTATTGCCTATCTGCAGGGCTTGGGTCTGGCACTGAAAAACGTAAGGTAACATCATGGATATCAACTGGATCCGCTCGCTTTTTACCTTGTGGGTGTTTGTCAGCTTTGTCTTGGTTTTGTATATCGTTTTTAACAGACGCAACAAACAAAATTATCATGATGCGGCCAACAGCATCATGGATGACCACGATACACCGGATGATAACAAGTAGAGCGGGGTCGGTTTCCCGTGATCACGGAGCAAAATAATGAACACAACTTCCCAATTTACCAGTAATTTCTGGAATATATACATTGCCGCCATTGTCGT
>JAUNTY010000075.1 GCA_030538415.1 Neisseria sp.
GGGTTCATCAGGGGATGAAAAAAGAGTACAAGATAATGTTTATCAACGATTATTTCTCTAAGAAATAGGGAAAAATCGCCTTTTTTGTTACTTACCCCGAAATCGCAATATAAACGACTATTTAAAACGTGGGCGGAGCCCACGCTACAGCTGAAAGCGCAAGCGTGTTGGCGGTTGGTCAGGCAAACCAGGCCGTCTGAAACTTGAAATCGTTTCAGACGGCCGCTTTCATTTCGCGCTTGATGCGTGCGCATTCGGCGGCGTAGGTATTGCCCCAGTCATACATCGCCTGCACCACCGGCAGCAGCGTATGACCGAATTCGGTGAGCGAGTATTCCACTTTCGGCGGCATTTCGGCGTAATCGCGGCGGTGTACGATGCCCGCCGCTTCCAGTTCGCGCAGCTGTAGCGTGAGCATGCGCTGGCTGGCTTCGGGCATGAGGCGGCGCAATTCGTTGAAGCGCCGGGTGCCCTGCATCAAGTGGAACACGATGGCGGGCTTCCATTTGCCGCCGATGATGTCTAGGGTGGTGTTGACGGGGGAGCAGGCATTGTTCATGGATGTGCAAGCCGAATCAAAAAAATAATCATAACAGCTTTGCTGTGTGGTTTGGCCGAACGGTTGTAGTGAAATTCCTGAAAAATCGAAACGTTAAACAACCCGCCATGCTTGAACAATCGACGACTGCTGTCATTGGCTTCGCAAGTCCGGGGCCTTTGCAAAATTCCCCCGCCCGTCGCACCCGCGCAGGCGGGTGCCCAGTGCAAAGCTTAGCTTTGCTTGTCTGCCCATTTTTCTGATTCTAAACACTCAAGTTGAATCAAAGGGTTATCAATCTCCAAGGCTGATAAGTTTAAGCTGAAGCTACACTTCAGGCTGGGCACCCGCCTGCGCGGGTGCGACGGTTGTTTTTTTGCAAAGGCTTCAGGCCGTCTGAAAACAAACGGCCTGCACATCTTCAAGACATGCAGGCCGTTTTTTTATAGTCGGAGAGATTAAGCTTTACTACGGCGTTGGCTCGCCTTGCCGTACTACCTGTACTGTCTGCGGCTCGCCGCCTTGTATTAAAACTTAATCTCTCCGACTATCGCGTTTACGCTTATTTGACCAATTGATAAAGCTTGGCTACGTTTTGCGCCGCCGACACCAGATTGTGATGGCCGTTTTGCAAGGTGTCTTCCAGCGAGCCGAGCTGGCGGATAATCGGGAACACGGCGTCGATGCCTTGCGCATACACCACTTCATAATCTTCGCGCAGGCAGCCGACAATCGCAATCACCGGTTTGCCGAATTGTTTGGCGGTTTGCGCCACGCCCACCGGCGTTTTGCCGTGCGCGCTTTGCGCGTCCATGCGGCCTTCGCCGGTGATGACCAGGTCGGCATCCTGCACCAGCCCGGCCAGATTCACCGCTTCTATCACAATTTGCACCCCGGCCTTGAGCGCCACTTTCGGCAGCAGCAGCACGCCGCCGCCCATGCCGCCTGCCGCACCCGCACCGGCGCGGTCGCGGATATTCAGGCCGAGTTGTTGTTCGATAATCTCGGAGAAATGATGCAGCCCTTCATCGAGCTGCCGCACCATTTCGGCGCTGGCGCCTTTTTGCGGGCCGAAGGTGGCCGATGCGCCTTTTTCGCCGCACAGGGGATTATCCACATCGCAGGCCACATCAATTTCCACTTCGGCCAGGCGCGGGTCGAGGCCGCCGGTGTCGACCGTTGCCAAATCTTTCAGACGGCCGCCGCCGGGCTGGATATCCTGATTGGCGGCATCAAGCAGCTTCACGCCCAAAGCCTGCAGCATGCCTGCGCCGCCGTCGTTGGTGGCGCTGCCGCCGATGCCGAGGATGATTTTCTGCACGCCCGCATCCAGCGCCGCGCGAATCAATTCGCCGGTGCCGTAGCTGCCGGTCACGAGCGGGTTGCGTTGCGCCATCGGCACCAGATGCAGGCCGGAGGCAGCGGCCATTTCGATAATGGCGGTTTTGCCGTCGCCGGAAATACCAAATTCGGCCGTGGTGCGGTTGCCGAGCGGCGCGGTGACTTCTACCTCCACCAGCCTGCCCTGCGTGGCGTCAATCAGCGACTGCACGGTGCCTTCACCGCCGTCGGCCATCGGCACTTTGACGTATTCGGCATCGGGCAATACTTTTTTGAAACCCGTTTCGATGGCTTCGGCCACCTCCAGCGCAGTCAGGCTTTCTTTAAACGAATCGGGGGCAATCACAATTTTCATCTCAGGCTCCTTAGAATTTGAATACACCGAAAATCAGGGTGGAAATAACGGCCATGGTCAGGCCGACCGCGCTTTCATACGGAATCAGTTTCAGGCGCTCTTTAATCCGCATATTGACGCTGCCGCCGGTGGCATGGAAAAACGAACCGTGCGGCATGTGGTCGAACACGGTGGCACCGGCATGAATCATCGCCGCTCCGGCAATCGCGCTCACGCCCAGCTCCAGCAGGGTGCTGCTGAACACGTTCGAAGCGACAACCGTACCGGCGGTGGTGGAGGCGGTGGCCAGCGACATCAGTGCGCCCGAGATGGGCGCCAGCAGGTAAGAGGGCAGGCCGGAGGCGGTGAGGCCGTCAATCAACACGTCTTTCAGGCCGGAATTGGCAACGATGCCCGCCAGCGCGCCCGTGCCCAGCAGCATGATGGCCACCGGCGCCATTTTGCCGAGGCCGCTGACGGCGTAATGGTTGCTGTGTCTGATTTTGCCCATCAGCAAAGCGCCGACCAGGCCGCCGACCGGCAGGGCAATCAAGGGATCGACGGCGATACCGGCAATCGGGCGCAGCGCCAGCAGGATGATGGCCACCAGCGGCGCGGCAATGGCCGCCGCAAATTTCGGCAGTTCGTTATTGTTGTCCACTTCCACTTCGCCCTCTTCCACATAGCTGCCTTGGTGAATCAGGCGCTTGGCGAGGAAATAGGTGACGATAACGCCGAAAACCGCAGGCACGATACCGGCCGCCATCACCGAAGTGAGTGGCACGTTAAACGCATCGGCAGCGGCAATGCCGTTCGGATTCGGCGACATGATGTTACCGGCCTTGCCGCCGCCGACCATCGCCAGCAGAATGGCCGGTTTGGAGAGGCCGCCGCGTTTGGCCAACGCCAGCGCAATCGGCGCGACCGTAATCACCGCCACATCCACAAACACGCCGACCGTGGTCAGAATCATGGTGGCAATGGTCAGCGCCAGCAGCGCGCGGGTTTCGCCGAGCTTTTTCACAATGGTTTCGGCAATCACCGTGGCCGCACCCGATTCAATCAACACGCCCGCCAACACACCGGCGGCCAGAATGCGCATCACTGCGGTGGTAATGCCTTGCGCGCCGCCGATCATCATGCTGACGGTTTCGGTCAGCCCGGCGCCGCCGACCAGGCCGCCGACCCGCGCGCCGACAATCATGCCGTAAGCAGGCGGTACTTTCTTCAAAATCAAAAATATGGCGACCACAAGCGCGACGATGGCGCCGAGGGCAGATACGCTGACCATGATGCTTTTCCTTATTGTTGAGGATATAGCGAAATAAAATAAGAAATCTACTGCGTTAGCTGCGTCTTGCCGTACTGTTTGTACTGTCTTCGGCTTGCCGCCTTGTATCAGAATCTAAGTTTCCGACTATATGGTTCAAAGATTATCGGGCACCATTATCGGTTGTGCAAACGAAAAAGTATTTAGAAAAATATACAAAAACCTACCGTAAAATACCTTATTTATTTGTGTATTTGTCCATAAGATAAAGCCGTGAGACTTTTGCAAAATCCCCTGCCCGTCGCATCCGCGCAGGACACTACTCGGAATAATTTCAGAGGCCGTCTGAAAAGCTGAAATGCTGAAACCTTTGCAAAAAAACAACCGTCGCACCCGCGCAGGCGGGTGCCTAGTGCAAAGCGTAGCTTTGCTTGCCTGCCCATGTTGCAGATTTTAGAAATTCAATATTAATCATTAGGTTGTGCATTTTCAGGGCTGGCAGGTTTGAACTGAAGCGTTGCTTCAGGCTGGGCACCCGCCTGCGCGGGTGCGACGGTTGTCTTTTTACAAAGACCTCGTCATGTGTTTGGGAAACGCAAAGCCCGCTCCGGCGGCACAAGGCCGTCTGAACGGTATGCGGTAGTTGGCTTTGGCTTACATCAGCCGGTGGATGGCGATATAGAGCAGGAAACGGTCGTCGGTGCGGGCGATATCCAGGCCGGTGAGGTCGGAAATCTTGTTGAGCCGGTATTCGAGGGTGTTGCGGTGGATGTGCAGGGCTTTGGCGGTGTTGTTGGTTTGCATGTCGTTTTCAAACCAGGCAAACAGGGTTTTGCACAATACGCCGTTACTGTCGATGGATTTGAGCTTGTTGATGGTGCGGTCGAGCTCTTTTTGCTGCCAGCCGTCTGAAAGCTGGTTGAGCAAGACCGGTAGAATCAGGTCCTGATAATTGTAGGTGCGCTGGTTGGGATAACGCGCCTTGCCTACTTGCAGGGTGTTTTTGGCCGTCTGATAAGAGAGGGCGATGCCGTTGTCGCAATCGGGAAAATATAGTCGTTTCAATTTAGATTGAGACAAGGCAGCAAGCCGCAGACAGTACAGATAGTACGGCAAGGCGCCGCAACGCTGTATCAATCTAAATTGAAACGACTATAATTGCCCAGCGCAATGCGCACGCTGAGGGTGGATTCTTTGGTCATGCGCGAGAGCAGCTGGTGCACCCGCTCCATGTGGTTGTGTACGTCCCAGCGGCCGAACTGGTTGAGGGCGGGCTTCAGAATCACGAGCTCCGTGAGCGACAAAATCGCCACCAGATTGTCGCGCTCGGGGTTTTTCAACAGGTTTTGCAGGTTTTGCAGCTCGGTGCGCACGTCTTCCACGCCCAATTGGCTGCTGTCTACTTCGATGATGCAGACCACGCGCGGCATGGATAAATCGACGCCGAGGCGGTTGGCCCATTCTTTCAGGCTGGGCGTAATCGAATCGGCGTTGAGCAAATTCAGAATCAGCTCTTCTTTCAGACGTGCGTCTTGCGCCAGCATGTCAAACAGGCGCGCCTGCTCCAGCATCATTTCCGCCGTCATGCACACCATTTTGGCAAATTCCTGCAGATGAACAGGGTCGCCCGTGAGCCCGATGACGCCGACCACGTTGCCGTCGAGGCGCAGCGGCAGGTTGGTGCCGGGGCGCACGCCCTGCAGGTTGCTGGGAATATCCACGTCGATATCCACCACGCGCTCTTGCGACAACACCAGCAGCGCGCCGTCGTGCACCTGGCCGATGCGCTCGGCATCGCCGCTGGCGATAATCCGGCCTTTGGCATCCATGATGTTGATGTTGCAGCCGATGATGGCCATGGTGCGCTGCACAATTTCTTGCGCCAGTTTCTCATCCAGTAAGTAGACCGACATATTTTTATATCCTAATCAATCAAGCAGTTGGCAGGCAGATTTTTCATGTTGTCATGGTATGGCATGTTAACACATTCCCCTTGCCCGTCGTCTTGCCCGGTAAAAAAAGGGGGTATCGGTTAATCGTGTTAACGGATACCCCCTTGCATGGCTTTGGCCGCTTAATCGAAGCGTTTCACTTCCGTGTTGGCCAGTTTTTCATAATAACGCGCCAGCGCGCTGTGGTCGGAAACGCCGTGGCCGTCGATTTTCAGCGCCTGCATCATTTCCATCACCGCTGCGGTCAGCGGCAGATAAGCGCCGACGCCGTGCGAGGTATCCAGCGCATTGGCCAAATCCTTGATGTGCAGGTCGATGCGGAAGCCGGGTTTGAAATTGCGGTCCATCACCATCGGCGCTTTCGCATCCAATACGGTGCTGCCCGCCAGACCGCCGCGGATGGCCTGATACACCAGCTCGGGGTCGACGCCTGCCTTGGTGGCCAACACCAGCGCTTCCGACATGGCGGCGATGTTCAGCGCCACAATCACCTGATTGGCCAGCTTGGTCACGTTGCCCGCGCCGATATCGCCGGTATACACCACCGAGCCCGCCATCGCTTTCATCACATCATAATATTGGTCGAACACGGCTTTTTTGCCGCCGACCATCACCGACAGCGTGCCGTCGATGGCTTTCGGCTCGCCGCCGCTTACCGGCGCATCCAGCATTTCCACGCCTTTGGCGGCCAGGGCTTCATAGATTTCGCGGCTGGCCAGAGGCGCAATCGAGCTCATGTCAATCACGGCCAAGCCTGCCTTCGCGCCTTCAATCACGCCGTTTTCACCCAGCACCACCGTTTTGACGTGCGGCGAGTTCGGCAGCATGGTCACCACCACGTCTACCTGCGCGGCCACTTCCTTCGGATTGGCGGCGCTGGTCGCACCGGCGGCCACCACTTCGTCAACCGTGGCCTGATTGGTGTCCAACACCACCAGTTCGTAGCCTGCTTTCAACAGGTTTTTGCTCATGGGTTTGCCCATGATGCCCAAGCCGATAAAACCGATTTTCATGACTATCCTTTCGCTATTGATTTGAATGTTGCTTATCCGGCCGATGGCGGATTATTTTTGAATAAACTTGTTGCACAATTGCTGGCTGGCGGCGCGGAACACGCCCAAATCGCTGCCGACGCCGACGAAGCTCGCGCCCCATTCGATGTAGCGGCGGGCATCTTCTTCCACCGGCGCCAGAATGCCGCAGGCTTTGCCGTTGCGCTTGGCGCAGTCGAAAATGGCGCGAATCACTTTCTGCACTTCGGGGTGGTTGGGCTGCCCCAGATAGCCCAGGGCGGCGGAGAGGTCGCCCGGGCCGACAAACAGGCAGTCGATGCCCTCTACTTTGGCAATCGCCTCGACATTGTCCACCCCGGCCTGGCTCTCGATTTGCACCAATACGCCGATGTTGTCGTTAATCACCGAAAAATAATCGGGCACGGTGCCGTAGCCGTTGCTGCGGTGGCCGACCGACACGCCGCGGATGCCGACCGGCGGATAGCGGGTAGACGCCACTGCGCGGACAGCGTCTGCTTCGGTTTCCACATAAGGCACCAGAATATTGTAAAAGCCGATGTCGAGCAGGCGCTTGATGATGACCGGGTCGTTTTGCGGCGGCCGCACAATCGGCATGCTGCGGCTGTCTTTCAAGGCCATCAGCTGCGGGATAAACGAGAGCACATCGTTCGGCGCATGTTCGCCGTCAAGCAAAATCCAGTCGAAACCGGCCAATCCCAATACTTCGGTGCTGATGGGGCTGCCCAAAGCGCTCCAGCAACCAATCAGCTGCTCGCCCGCAAGCAGGCGTTGGCGCAAGGGGTTGGGAATATATTGCTCATTCATGGTGCCGCTCCTTGTTTGGGAAATTGCACACAGTCTAATCTTTTTTCGAGCCATTAATCATCGTGCAGTTGAACAAAAAAAACAGCCGATGACTGTAAAAATCTGTGCATACGCTGATTGTATAGTCGTTTCAATTTAGATTGAGACAAGGCAGCAAGCCGCAGACAGTACAGATAGTACGGCAAGGCGAAGCAACGCTGTATCAAACTAAATTGAAACGACTATATCGGCAGATGAAGGCAGCAGGCCGTCTGAAAGCACGCATGTTTTCAGACGGCCTGAGTTGCAAAACTCCCCGCTCGTCGCACCCGCGCAGGCGGGTGCCCAGTCTGAAGCACAGCTTCAGCTCAAACTTGCCAGCTCTGAAAATGCACAACAGTTTGATTAATATTGGGTTTTTAAAATTAAGCAAAATAGGCAGACAAGCAAAGCTGCGCTTTGCACTGGGCACCCGCCTGCGCGGGCGCGACGGTTATTTTTTTGCCAAGGTCTCGGTCTGTGCGGGGCGGCGGATTTGTTTCGGAACACGTTTCGGCGCGCTGTCGCAGCGGGGGCTTCAGGCCGCGGATGGTGCGGCTTTCCGGCTACATTTATTCCCGGCCGCAATCTGCCTTTCGCGCTATCTGCCTGTATTCAAAAGAATCGCTGAATCGTTGCCCGCTTGTGCCAACGCCCAAAAAATTGCTGAAAAATACCGAGATGTTAAGGTATTTGACTGATTCTTTCGCCAAATGGTTTACCTATAATGGCTCCCAAACAAGTCATGGTTTCTGAGCCGGCAATCATCAATGTCTTTTATCCAGACACTTTTGATTTCTGATTTTGTTCAGACGGCCTGTTTGCTGAATCAGGCCGTCTGAAAGTAATCACCAAAACCCATCTACATATGGAACAGGAGTTTTAACATGAGTACCCCCGTTATCACCGAAATGACCGTCATCCCCGTGGCAGGCTACGACAGCATGCTGTTGAACCTCAGCGGCGCGCATGCCCCTTATTTCACCCGCAACATCGTGATTCTGAAAGACAACAGCGGCAACAGCGGCGTCGGCGAAATCCCCGGCGGCGAAAAAATCCGCCAAACGCTGGAAGACGCCAAACCGCTGGTTATCGGCAAAACCCTCGGCGAATACAAAAACGTGATGGAAGCCGTGCGCCGCAGCTTTGCCGACCGCGATGCGGGCGGACGCGGTTTGCAGACCTTCGATTTGCGCACCACCATCCACGTGGTCACCGCCATCGAAGCGGCCATGCTCGATTTGCTCGGCCAATTTCTGAACGTGACCGTTGCCTCGCTGTTGGGCGACGGCCAGCAGCGCGATGCCGTCGAAATGCTGGGCTATCTGTTTTTCATCGGCGACCGCAAGAAAACCGACCTGCCCTACCAAAATCAGGACAACGATGCCTGCGACTGGTACCGCCTGCGCCACGATGCCGCCATGACGCCGGATTCGGTGGTGCGCCTGGCCGAAGCCGCTTACGAAAAATACGGTTTCAACGATTTCAAACTCAAAGGCGGCGTATTGGCCGGTTTTGAAGAAGCCGAATCTATCAAGGCGTTGGCCAAACGCTTTCCCGAAGCCCGCGTCACCCTCGACCCCAACGGCGCCTGGTCTTTGAACGAAGCCATCGAAATCGGCAAAGAGCTCAAAGGCGTGTTGGCTTATGCCGAAGACCCGTGCGGCGCCGAGCAGGGCTATTCCGGCCGCGAAGTGATGGCCGAATTCCGCCGCGCCACCGGCCTGCCCACCGCCACCAA
>JAUNTY010000076.1 GCA_030538415.1 Neisseria sp.
CACTTTTTCCATGTGCGGAAAGCTCGCCAGCGGGCCGAAATTGGTGTGGGTGTCGAGCGGATCGCCGATTTTGATGCGCTGCACCCGTTCCAATACCGCCGCTTCAAATGCTTCTTTCATTTCCACCGGCACAAACACGCGCGTGCCGTTGGTGCAGACTTGGCCTGCGCTGTAAAAATTGGCCATCATGGCGATGTCGGCGGCCAGATTCACATCGGCATCGGCGCAGACAATCAGCGGCGATTTGCCGCCCAATTCCATGGTCACGTCTTTCAGGCTCGAAGCCGCCGCCTGCGCCATCACTTTTTTGCCGGTGGCCACGCCGCCGGTAAACGACACTTTGGCAATCTCGGGGTGTTCGCTCAAGGCGGTGCCGACGCGCCAGTCGCCCTGCACCACGTTGAACACGCCGTCGGGCAGCCCCGCTTCGGTGAAGATTTCCGCCAGCTTGAGCGCGCCCAAGGGAGTAATTTCGCTGGGCTTGAAAATCATCGCGTTGCCCGCGGCCAGCGCGGGGGCGGCTTTCCACATGGCGATTTGAATCGGATAATTCCACGCGCCGATGCCCGCCACCACGCCGAGCGGCTCTTGGCGGGTGTAGGCAAAGCTGGTGTCGCGCAAGGGAATTTGGCGGCCTTCGAGCGAGGCGGCCAATCCGGCGTAATATTCGATCACATCGGCGCCGGTAACGATGTCGACATACAGCGTTTCCGACAAAGGTTTGCCGGTATCGAGCGTTTCCAGCCGCGCCAACTCGTCATTGCGTTCGCGCAAAATCGCCACCGCCTTGAGCAAGATGCGGCTGCGCTCCACCGCCGTCATCGACGCCCAGATTTTCTGCCCCGCGCGTGCGGCGGCGACGGCGGCATCGATTTCTGCGGGGCTGCTTTGCTGGAGGGTGGCGAGGGTTTCGCCGTTGGCGGGATTGATGCTGACAAAAGTGTCGGCTTGCGGATTTTCGGCGGCGTAAGCGCCGTTGATGTAGGCAGTGTGCAGAGTCATGCGCTTCCTTTTATTAACGTTTTTCAGACGGCCAACAACGCCTGAATCATGGCTCTTGAGGCCGTCTGAAAGATTCGTGATAAAAATGAATGAGTTAATTTACCTTAACACATTCGGGCAGCGATGTCACATTCCAAAAGCATAACCATGCGTCAGCGGCGTGCTTTCGCAGCGGCAAAATGCGTTTGTCTGCGCAAATTTTTTTGATGAAATTTATTTAACAATCAATTCTCTACCCTTGAAATAAAGTTTTTCAGACGGCCTCTCGGTAATCCGCAGGCCGTCTGAAAAACTTTTCAACCGCTGCTTGGCTGATGTTTCGCCCAAAAATGTCGGGTATAGTCAAAGAAATGGGTTTCTGCTACGGCGTTGCTGCGCCTGGCCGTACTATCTGTACAGTCTGCGGCTTGCTGCCTTGTATTAAAGTAAGTTTTTCCACTATATAATTTCTCCGGTTATATCGGCGGATTGCGTTTGCCAGACAAAGGCCGTCTGAAACCCGCAATGGTTTCAGACGGCCTTTGGCAATGCCTGCTGCCCCGAATCAGCGTTTTTCCTGCCTGCGTATCAGATACACGCCCAAGAGGCCGAACAGCAAGGTCGGCAACACGGCGGCGATAAACGGCGGCACGCCGTAGAGCTGGCTGGTGAAGCCGAACAGGCGGCTGGCAAAATGGAAGGCAAGGCCGAGGCAGATGCCGAAAAAGAGCTTCAAACCCATATTGCCGTGGCGGGTGGATTGCGGCGTAAACGCCAGCGCCACCAGCGCCATAATCATCGCCGCCACGGGATACATCAGCTTGCGCCACCAGGCGATTTCATACAGGCGGGTTTGCTGTTGGTTGTCTTTCAGGTGGTTGATGTAGGTGGTGAGCGCCGACACCGACATCTGCTCGGGGTCAACCAGCAAGACATCGAGCAGGTTGCGTTGCAGGCCGATGTCCCACTGCTTTTGCGGATGGAATTCGGTGTGCACGGCGCTGACGTCCATTTGGCCGCGGCGCCCTTGCTGCTCGCCGATAAACAGGCTGCTGCGCACATTGTTCAAGAGCCAGTTGTTTTGCCCGTCGATGACCGCCGACTCGGCCTCGCTGGCTTCCACCAGTTGCAGCGCTTCGTTGTGCCGCCACACTTTGATGCCGAGCAGGCTGTGGTCGGGCAGCATTTCGCGCACATTGATGATGTTGCTGCCTTCTTTCAGCCACAAACCCTGGCTGCCGGTGCTGATTTTGCCGCTGACGGCACCGGCTTTGAGGTTTTCGGCGCGTTGGCTCAGCGAGGGCGCGACCCATTCGCCGAGCACGGCGGTGGCGACGGCAAACAGAAAGCCGTATTGCAAGAGCGTGGCAATCAGCTTTTTGGTGCTCATGCCGCTGGTTTTCATCACCGTCAATTCGCTGCCAGAAGCCAGTTGGCTCAAAGCCACCAGGCCGCCGATGAGCACGGCCAGCGGCATCAGCTCGTAAGCGTGGGCGGGCATCTGCATGGCCACATACTGCATCATTTTCAGGCCGCTGTAACTGCCTTCGCCGACATCGCCGATTTCGCTGATGATGTCGAAAAAGCTGTAGAGCGCCAGCAGTGCCAGCAGGGTGTAAAACGCCATCACGGCCAGGCGGCGGATCAAATAGCGGCTCAACAGATTCATTTCGCACCGCCTTTCATGCTGTTTTTCAATGCCTGCCAAAACGGCTGCGCGGGCATGCTGCGCACCCGCAGCAACACCACCGCCACCGCAATCATGACGAGGTGCATCGGCAGCATGCCGAGCCAGAAATTGAGCTTGCCGTCTTCCACCGCGTTGCGCAGGAAAGTGAGGCCGTTTTGGTAAACCAGATAAAGGCCGATGGCAATCAGGATATTATAAGTGTGGCCGGTGCGCGGGTTGAAATAGGAGAGCGGCACGGCGAGGATGCTCAAAATCAGCACGCTCAAGGGCAGCGACAGGCGCCACATCAATTCGGCCTGATGCTGCGGGTTGCTGCTGCCGAAAAGCTGCGCAGTGGGGATGGTGCGCCGGTGCGAAATCGGGTCGACGATTTTCGGCGTGGTGCTGATAATCAGGCTCAGCTCTTGAAACGACACCTGGTTGTAATCGGCCTTGCCGGGCGTGCCGCTGTAGCGGTAGCCCTGTTTGAGCTCGAGCGTGCGTTTGTTGTCTTTCAATTCAAACGTGCCCTCTTTGGCGAAGACGATGTTGTCGTTGCCTTTGTCGTCTTGTTCGCGCAGAAACAGGTTTTTCATGATGCCCGAGTCGGTATCGAAGGTTTCGACGAAATAAACGCGGCCGCGGCTTTTGCCGAGCGTGCGGAATTCGCCCGCTTCCACCAGCGAGAGCTCCTGCTTCTGCTTGAGGATTTCGGCATATTCGCGGCTGCGCAATTCCGCCCACGGCATCACCCACAGCTGCATCACCGCCACCAACACGGCAAACGGCACGGCAAACTGCAACACCGGCCGCAGCCATTGCCTGAGCGCCAGCCCGCACGAGAGCCACACCGACATTTCGCTGTCGCGCCAATAGCGGGTCAGCACGGTAAGCGTGCTGATGTAGGCGGTGAGCACCAGCAAGAGCGGCGTCATGCCGATGGTCCAGAAGCCCACCAGCGCGGCCACCGCATCAATGGCCACACGCCCGTCGGCGGCGCGGCCGAGCAGGTTGATGGCCTGCGTGGAGACCAGAATCGCCAGCAGCACCACAAAAATGCCCACCGCCATCGCCGAGAGCTCTTTAATAAAATTACGTTGATAGATCATAAATTCGCCGATTGCCTGCGCGCATGTGTTTCAGACGGCCTGAATTGGGGTACAATCCAAGCGCCCGGACGGATTTCATGCCGCTTCAAACCGATGCCGCACCTTGCCGGCCGGCGTTTTCGAAGCGGTATTCAGGCGGCCTCCGCAGCCGGTTGGCCGGGCCGTCTGAAAGATTGTTTCACTTAACCGGTATCACCAGGAGAATGAACGTGGAATTTAGCACAAAAGCCGAAAAATTGCAGCCAAACCAAGCCGGCGCGCGCCTGTATGTTTGCAGCGACGACAGCCCCTGCAGCCGCAACGGCAGCGATGAGGGCGCCAAACTCTTGTGCGCGTCGCTGGAAGAAGGCCAAAGTTTTGCCGAAACCAAAGTCGTGCATGACGGCGCATTGCAGGCGGTGGCGGTGGTGCGCGTGAAAGACGAAGAGCGCGCCACGCTGGCCAAAGCCGCGCAAGAAGCAGCGGCCTGGGCGCAAAAGCAAGAAAATGTAAATGTCTGCCTCGACGCCTTCGACGAAGTAGAAGCGCCGCGCGTGGCCGAAGTGTTTGCCGTGGCATTCGGTGAAGCGGTTTACCGTTTCGAGCGCTACAAAAAAGAAGCCAAACCGGCCAAATTGCAAGCCGCCGCCTTTTACCACGCCGAACACAGCGCCTTTGTTCAGACGGCCTTGACGGTGGCCGAGGCGCAAATCCACGGCATGAACATCGCCAAAGATTTAGGCAATGCCGCGCCGAACGAGTGCACGCCCGAATTCCTCGCCGACACCGCCAAGGCCGAAGCCGAAAAACTCGGCGCTGCCGTCAAAATCCTCAAAAAAGACTACATCAAGGCCAATATGGGCGCGTTTTGGTCGGTGGCCAAAGGCAGCAAACAAAAGCCTTATCTGATTGAACTGAGCCACTTCGGCGCGGCCGACAAAAACGAAGCGCCGATTGTGCTGGTGGGCAAAGGCATCACCTTCGACAGCGGCGGCATCTCGCTCAAACCCGGCCTCAACATGGACGAAATGAAATACGACATGTGCGGTGCCGCCGGCGTTATCGGCACCTTCTGCGCCGCCGTGAAGCTGAATCTGCCCATCAACCTCATCGCCATCGTGCCCACCTGCGAAAACATGCCCTCGGGCAATGCCAACAAACCCGGCGACGTGGTCACCAGCATGAAAGGCCTCACCATCGAAGTGCTCAACACCGATGCCGAAGGCCGCCTGATTCTCTGCGACGCGCTCACCTATGCCGAACAATTCAAGCCCCGCGCCGTGATTGACGCAGCCACGCTTACCGGCGCCTGCATCGTGGCGCTCGGCCATGACGTGAGCGGGCTGATGGCCAACAATCAGGATTTGGCCGACAGCCTCCTCGCTGCCTCGCTGGAAGTCAACGACAAAGCCTGGCAGCTGCCGCTCTTCGACAGCTACAAAGAGCAGCTCAAGTCCAATTTCGCCGACCTGCCCAACATCGGCACTCCCGGCGCGGGCACCATCACCGCCGCCACTTTCCTCGCCAATTTCACCGAAGCTTACCCGTGGGCGCACCTCGATATCGCCGGCACGGCGTGGAAATCCGGCAAGGAAAAAGGCGCCACCGGCCGCCCGGTGCCCTTGTTGCTAAACTACTTGCGCAACGTCAAATAAAGCGCAAAAGCAGGCTTCGGCCTGCTTTTTTTGCATCATAATGTCATCGGATTTCAACAACAGGCCGTCTGAATGCCTTCAGACGGCTTTCATCCAGAAAGGCCGAAACATGTACCAACCTTTTCCGCTCAATTTTGTCTTCACCCTGATTGAGCCTTCCCCGGTGGTGCTCATCAGCACGCGCGACCAGGGCAAAGACAATGTATTCACCCTTTCCTGGCTGATGCCGCTGGGCTTCGACGACGACGGCAGCAGCAACATCGCCATCATGACCGGCGGTTGGAACCATTCCGCCCACGCGCTGCTGAAAAACAAGCAATGCGTGGTGCACATCCCTACCGCCGGTCAAATGGAAACCGTCATCGCCATCGGTACGGTCAGCGGCGCCGATACCGACAAATTTACGCAATTCGGCCTCAAAAGCGAAGAAGCGCACGCAATCAACTGCCCGATTATCCAAGGCTGCGCCGCCTACATCGAATGCCGCGTGGCCGATTATATCGAACAGCACGGCATCGTGGTGCTGCAACCCGTGGCCGCCGGTGCCGACCCGCTGGAAAACCAACAACCCAAATTCCACGCCGTCGGCGACGGCCGCTTCTTCACCGCGGGTCAGGTATATGACTACCGCCGCCTGATGTGGAACAAACTGCCGCCGCAATGCCAAACGGAAAGCGAAGCCGCACAACAGCCATAAAACCGCAGGCGGCCTGCCCGCGGTTTTTTCAGACGGCCTGAACACATCGTGTCCGGTTTGGCAGCCATATCCGGCATTTGCAGGCCGTCTGAAAGCATTTCGGATACGGCCGAGCCCTCCCAAACGATATCGCCCCGGCTCATCACGATTCGAAGAAAACAGCCCGGCCAAAGCGCCGAATCGCCAAACCCACCGGCCGCATTATCGTGCTTTGCCACATGAATGGTGTTTCTGAGCCGACTGGCCACACAAAAGACAAAAACCATGATTGAAAAGTTGAAAAAATTTGATTTGGATATTTCGGACATTGAAAAATTAAACGCATTTGAATCAAGAGATGGATTCGCCCTGCTTGACGACGCAGAGTTTGACGAAATGGCAAACTGCCTTGCCCGATTGCCGATTTATCGCCATCTGCTTGCCCTGCTGACTGACGGCAACTCGAATTATTGGTGCGTGAACACAGATGGCGCCATGAAAGGAATGATTTGCTATTTAAGCCACGACGAACCGGATTTAGCGCCGAAATTCAAAAACATTTCCCGCTTTCTGCAAGCAATTAATGAAAATCCCGAAGCTGATGATTTTTATGATTTGGCCGAAGATTTATTTGATTTTCCAAACTCAGGCAAGCAACTTGAATTTGACGAGCGCAAAAAGATAATCGAAACACTTCAATCTGATTTCACATCGGAAGCTGATGAAGACATCCAAACCCAAATAGCATTCTCTATTATCGCGCTGACTTCCATTGATGAAATCGAAGAGAATATCTTCCCGTTTCTTGATGACGAAGACATGTATATTCAAGAAAGAGCCATCCAGATTTTGGGTTTCCACCAATACAAACCGGCCAAAGAAAAATTGATGGAGTTAAAGAAAACAGCCATGCCGAACGGGCAGACAGCCATCAAAACCGCCCTTGAAAAACTGGATGGCAATTAAAAGCATCCACCGACAAGCGTTTTGTGCCAAACAGGCTGGAAATATAGCCAAATAACACATCAGACAATGCGGCTATGGCTAAGCCAATTACGCTATAATACAATACCCGTTCGTAAAAACAGGCTGACGCGCCATTAGGGCTTCCTGACAGCGCAGCGGTGTCAGGAGACCTTTGCCTTGCCAGCCTGCTTTTGATGAAATTTTCATGAATTGATACCATAACCCCCTCTTCCCCTCAGAAGCCCGCCATGCCCCAAGCCACTTTCTACACCCATGTCAGCGACCCCGCCGCCTTTGCCTGCCGCCTGGCCGGGCGCGCCGTGCAAAGTGGCAGCCGCGTGTTGGTGTGGGCTGATGATGAAGAAACCATTATCCGGCTGGATGCCGACTTGTGGCGCTTCGAGGCCGAAAGCTTCCTGCCGCACGAAATCTGGCAGCCCGGCCGGCCTTTTCCTACGCACACACCGCTGCTGCTGGCCGCAGGCAGCAGCCTGCCCGACATCGGCGAAACGCCGGTGGTGCTCAACCTCTCGCCCGATTTTTGGAGCGAAGCGCCCACTCCGCCTGCGCGCGTGCTCGAAATCGTCAGCGACAATCTGGAAGCGCTGGCCGAAGCACGCGATCGCTTCAAGGCCTACAGGCAGCAGGGCTTTGCCATCGAGCACCACAATATGCAGGGCAAGGCCTGAAGGTGCCAACGCTTATCCCGAACCCGCATAATGTAAATTTTCGAGGAAAAAGGTATAGTGGTTAAACTTGATATTTGATACAAGGCCGCAAGCCGCAAACAGTACAGGTAGTACGGCAAGGCGCAGCAACGCTGTGTCAAACTAACGGAACGGCTATATTTTGCAAAGATTTCAGGCCGTCTGAACATTCAGACGGCCTGAAATCTTTGCAAAAAAACACATTGTCGCACCCGCGCAGGCGGGTGCCTAGTGCAAAGCGCAGCTTTGCTTGTCTGCCTATTTTTCTGATTCTGAAAGTCCGATATGAATCATAAGGTTGCGTATTTTCAGGATTGGAAAGTTTGAGCCGAAGTGTCGTTTCAGGCTGGGCACCTGCCTGCGCGGGTGCGACGGGCAGGGGAATTTTACAAAGGTCACGGCCTGTTTTTCAATCCCGCTGCCGCGGCATGGTCGCGGCGAGGCGGCGCTGCCTGCGTTTGCGCACGGTGCGCCAGCGCCAAAATATCTGCACAAGAATATAGCCGAGGATGGCAAACGTGCTGCCCATGATGAGCACACCGACGGTAAGCGGTTTGCCAAACTGCACCATCCAGTGTCCCGCATGCTGCCAGAATCCGGCGTCTTCCAGCATCGGCATTTCCAGCTCATGCTCGGGCGCGTTGCCGGTCAGCAGCCAGCTGCCGAGCTTGTAGGCAACCACATACAGCGGAATCAGGGTGAGCGGATTGGTGTAAAGCGTGGAAAACAGCGCCACCGGCAGATTGGTGCGCAGAAAATACGCCATCACCAGCGCGGCGGCGAATTGGGTGGGCGCGGGCAGCATGCCGCAAAACAGGCCGATGGCGGCGGCCAGCGCCACTTTGTCGCGCGTAAACGCCCAATATTCGGGCTTGTCGAACAGGGGCGCCAGCGGCTTGAAAAAGCGCGAGGCGAAGATTTTTTCGCGGGTGGGCAGTTTGTGTTTCCAGCGTTCGAACATGTGTGGTGTTTTCGGTCGGTATTGTGTTTGTAAAGTGTGGCCATTGTAATCAAAATTTACCGCCTACGGCGCAGAATGCCGATGAAAACCGGTGATTTTTCGGGTTTTTACCTTGCCTTGATTCGTATGATGCGGCCGAGCCGTTTTTTTTGGCCGTCTTTATTGTTTTGGCGGCTGTAATGTTTGCCGTATGTAATATTGGCCCGGAGTATTTTTTGGCGTGATAATTATTGG
>JAUNTY010000077.1 GCA_030538415.1 Neisseria sp.
CGGCGGCTTTCTCAGCAGCAGCTTTCTCAGCTTCCGTTTGCTCGACTGTCGTATTGTTGCCCGGTTTGAATGTGCTTGATGTACCGCTGCTGCCGCACGCGCTCAGGCTTAATGCGATGACGGTTAATGTACCGATTGTTTTTAAAGACATTTTCGTTCCCTCGTTTGAATACAAAGATGGTTTACTTCGCTTAACAAGCGCTTACATTATCAATTAATTAATTGAAAATTTCAACTGAATGATTACTAAAAAGCAGTACCCCTGTTGATAATGCAACAATGCATTCTGATAAAGACAAATCCGAATTCAGCAAGCGCCTGCGTTTTGCACTTGAAGCGGCCGGTTTGGCGGCTGCGCCTACTGCTGATTTGGCCAACCGCTTCAACCTGCGGCATCCGAACAAATCGGTGTCGCCTCAGGCTGTACACAACTGGTTAATCGGCCAATCCATTCCTACTGCCGACAAGATAGACACGTTGGCCAAATGGCTGGGCACCACGCCCGAATGGCTGCGCCACGGCCGCATTGCCAACGATGGGGCGATGGCTTCGGAAGAATTGCTGCTGTTGCAGCTGTTTCGCAGCCTGAGCGCCCCGCAGCAAAAAGCGCTGTTGGCGCTGCTGCATGAATTTCAATAGGCTGTTCTGCCTGTCGCTTTCCTTGCCGTGTCTGCCCGCAAACCGCGTCTAATCCTTTCGGCCTAGTCAACACATATTTTCCGCTTTCCGGTTTGACACAGGCCGCGACAAGCCCTAAGCTTTCAGACGGCCTCTGTTTTCCCATCACGATTATGAAAAAATTCCTTTATCTTCTGATTGCCTTTTTTTCGCTCAGCAGCGCGGCTTTTGCCATTGATGCTTCCAAGCTGCTGCCGCCGGAGCAGGCGTTTGTGCCGCAAGTGAATGTGACCGATGCGGGCATTAATGTGCAGTTTGCCATTGCCGACGGTTATTATATGTATCAGTCGAAAATGCTGGCCGACACCGACCCGCAGGGCTTGCTCGCCGCGCCGCAATACAGCATGGGCAAAGAGAAGGAAGACGAGTTTTTCGGCAGGCAGACGGTGTATCACCAGGCGGCGCAAATCAACTGGCCTTATGCGCGCGCCGCCGCGCCCTACACGCTGACGCTCAGCTATCAGGGTTGCGCGGAGGTGGGGGTGTGTTATCCGCCGGTAGACACCACGTTTGTGATTGACGGCAACGGTTTGTATCAGGCTCAGAACGATGCACCCGCTGCGGCGAAAGACCGCTTCCTGCAGCCGGGCAATACTTCGCCCGCCCCATCCAAAGCGCCCGACAGCAGCCGCTTCAAACTTTCGTGGGATTCGTTAAACGCCAATCTGTTGGCGTTTTTTCTCGCGGGTTTGGGTTTGAGCTTCACGGCCTGCATGTATCCGCTGATTCCGATTGTGTCGAGCATTGTGGTGGGCGACAAATCGGCGTCTAAAGGCCGCGCGTTTGCGCTGTCGATGGTGTATGTGCAGGGGCTGGCGCTCACATATACGTTGGTGGGCGTGATTGCGGGCACGACGGGTGCGCTGCTGACGGTGTGGCTGCAACAGCCTTGGGTGGTGTTGGCGGCGGCGGCGCTGATGGTGGTGCTGGCGCTGGGGATGTTCGGCGTGTTCAGCATCCAGCTGCCCGCTTCGGTGCAAAGCTATTTCCAAAACCAGAGCAGCAAGCTTTCCGGCGGCAAAATCGCCTCGGTGTTTGTGATGGGCATGCTCTCGGCGCTGATTGTCGGCCCCTGCGTGGCGCCGCCCCTGGCCTTTGCGCTGGGCTATATCGGCCAAACCGGCGATGCGGCGCTCGGCGGCCTGGCGCTGTATGCACTGGCGCTGGGCACGGGCTTGCCGCTGATTATTATCGGCACTTTCGGCGGCCATATCCTGCCCAAGGCGGGTGCGTGGATGGACGGCATCAAGTATGCGTTCGGCTTTATCCTGCTGGCGGTGGCCGTGTATCTGGCCACGCCTTTCCTGCCCTACACGCTGGTGGTGGCGCTCTACACCCTGTTGATGATTATTCCGGCGGGCATGCTGCTGGCGAAGCTGCCCAAGCTTTCAGGCCGTCTGAAAAGCGTAAGCCTGATTCTGGGCGTATTGCTGCTGGCGGGCGGCGCGTGGTTTGCCTGGCAGAGCGCCAACCGCCAAACCACCACGCTGCATCATTTCCTCACCCTCACGCCGCCGTCGGCCGCCAAAGCAGGTTTGGCCTACGGGCATACCTTTAGCGATGTGGGCGAGCTGAAAGCGGCGATGCAGGCGGCTCTGGCGGAAAACCCCGCTGCGCCGGTGTTGCTGGATTTTTATGCTGACTGGTGCATCTCCTGCAAGGAAATGGCGGCCTACACGCTCAACCAGCCAGAAGTGCATGAAGCGGTGGACATGAACCGTTTCTTCAAAATCGACGTCACCGCCAACACGCCCGAACATCAGGCGCTTTTGAAAGAATACGGCCTCTTCGGCCCGCCGGGGATTTTTGTGATTTATGCCGACGGCACACGCAGCGAAGCGCTGCTGGGCTTTGTGAAACCGGATGTGTTTGTCGAGTGGTATCGGCAGCAGCTGCGTTGACCGGCTATAGTCAGAGAAATTAGCTTCTGCTACGGCGTTAGCTCGCCTTGCCGTACTATAGTCGGAGAAATTAGCTTCTGATACAAGGCGGCGAGCCGCAGACAGTACAGATAGTACGACAAGGCGAGCTAACGCCGTAGCAGAAACTAATTTCTCCGACTATATCTGTACTGTCTGCGGCTCGCCGCCTTGTATCAGAAGCTAATTTCTCCAACTATATCTGTTGAACAAAAGGCCGTCTGAAACATTGCGTTTCAGACGGCCTCAAGTTTTGACAAGCTCAGAATTCAAAATCCATCTGCTCGGGCAATTGCGGCTGCAACTGGTTGCGCTCCCACGCCAGCCGCTGGATTTTTTGCCGCCGCAAACCAATCAGGCGGATGACCTGCTGCTTTTGCGTATCCGTCATCTGCAACCAATACAAACGCTCCTCGCGGCTGCGCAGGCAGCCTTTGCAATAGCCTTTGGCATTGGCTTCGCACACGCCGATGCAGGGGCTGGGGATGGCGAAGAATTCGAGTTGCTCCATGATAAACGCTTGTCGGGATGAAGGGCTTATTGTGCGGCAAAAGCAGCGGAGGTTTCAAGCCTGTATCTTAAATTGAGGCCGTCTGAAAACTTTTTCAGACGGCCTCAAGCTTTTGTAAAAAATAATTGTCGCGCCCGCGCAGGCGGGTGCCTAGGGCAAAGCGCAGCTTTGCTTGTGGTTCAGGTTGCAGCCATGTTTCAGACGACCTGCAAACTTGGCTGCACGGTTGTCTGAAAACTGAATCTGCGATTCAGACTGGGCACCCGCCTGCGCGGGCGCGACAAACGGAGGTTTGGGCAAGCGCTCGGATACCCCACGGCAACCGCGGCCAATCAACGCTCCAAATGCAGAAACTGCATATGCCGCTCGTATTGGTTCAGAATGTCGATAATCACCTGCTCTTTGGTGTAGCCGACGATGTCGTAATCCTGGCTGCCTTCGCTCAAAAACACTTCGGCGCGGTAGTATTTGTCCTGCTCGGCGGCGGCGGCGAGGTTGCCTGCCTGGCCGAGCGCGAACACGGGTTTGACCGCATCAACCAACCGCACTTCGTAGCAGAAATCCACTTCTTCGCCATGCAGCACTTCCAGCTTGAGGCGGTGCGGCTCCTTGTTTTGCGACAGCCGCGAATCAATGCCCTTGGCCTGCAATTCGTGCGCCACTTCCAGCATCGCCGGTTGCAGGGTTTTCACCATAAAGCGCAGCGCGGTTTTGGCGCTGGGGAAGCTCACCATGCGGCCGAGGCGGTTGCGCCAGTTGCGGCCGTCTTCCAATACCATTGCCTTGTCGATCTGGCTGGCCTTGCGCTTGTTGCCTTCCTGACGCAGGCTTTTCCACATCGAAATCATATACACCACCAACACCAGCGAAAACGGCAGCCCCGCCACCACCGACACCGATTGCAGCGAGGAAAAGCCGCCGGCAAACAGCAGGCCCAGCGTAATCAGGCCGGTGGCCGCCGCCCAGAAAAGCCGCATCCAAATCGGCGCGTCGGCACCGGAGGCGAGGTTTTTGCTGCTCAGGTTGGCCAATACCAAAGCGCCCGAGTCGGCGGAGGTAACGAAGAAAATCAACCCGATCACCACCGCCGCCAGCGACCAAAACGACGCTGCGGGATAATGCTCAAACAAGGCAAACATGCCCATCGCCGGATCTGAGAGCGCAGTTTCGCCCAAGGCCGTCGCGCCGTGGCTGACCAACTCGATGGCGCTGTTGCCGAAAATCGAGAACCAGGCAAAGATGAAGCCGAGCGGGATAAACATCACCCCGAGCACAAATTCGCGCAAGGTGCGGCCGCGCGAGATGCGGGCGATAAACAGGCCGACAAACGGTGCCCACGCCACCCACCATGCCCAGAAGAAAATCGTCCAGCCCGCTTTCCATTCCGCGCCGCTGTTGCCCTGATAGGCATACACGTCGAAGGTTTTGCCGATAAGGGTTTGGAAATAATCGCCGATGTTTTGCGTGAGCGCGTTAAACAGAAACACCGTCGGCCCCATCACCAGCAAGGCAATCAACAGCGCGGTGGCCGCCAGCATATTGATTTCCGACAAACGGCGCACACCGCGCTCCACGCCCGAAGTGGCCGACAAAGCCGCGGCCGCCACCACCGCCACGATAATCAGCGACTGCACGAGCTTGCTCGATTCGATGCCGAACACATGGCTCAAGCCCGCATTGGCCTGCAACACGCCGATGCCGAGGCTGGTGGCGATGCCCAACAGCGTACACACCACGCCGAAAATATCGACGCTGTGGCCGAGCCAGCCGTCGGTGCGCCGCTTGCCGAACACCGGAATCAGCGCCGTGCGCAAGGCCAGCGGCAGGTTTTGACGGTAGGCGAAATAAGCCAACGCCATACCGATCAGCGCGTAAATGCCCCAGCCGTGCAAACCCCAGTGCAAAAACGCCTGCGCAATCGCCGCGCGCGCCGCTTCGGGCGTGCCGCCGCTGCCATCGGGCGGGGCAAGATAGTGCGCCAACGGTTCGGACGCACCGAAAAACAGCAAATCAATGCCGATGCCCGCCGAAAACAACATCGCCGCCCAAGTGATATAAGGGAAATCGGGCTTGTCGTGGTCTTGCCCGAGCTTGATGTCGCCGTAGCGCGACAGCCCGACATAGAGCGCGAAAATGCTGTAAGCCGCCACCACCAGCATGTAATACCAGCCGAAATGGTCGGACACCCAGCGCAAGGCATTGCCGAGCAGCGCCTCGCCCGCAGCAGGAAACAGGATGGTGAATAGAATCAGCAGGATGGAAATCAGCGACGAGGCAACAAACACGACTTTGTTGACCGCCAACTGCTTGTCTTCCTCCGGCTTGGCAGATGTGCTGTGCATGGGCTTCCTTTCTTTCTTTTTGTGTGATCGGTTTTTATTCAGACGGCCTGTAAACTTGGCTGCGAGGCCATCTGAGTGAAAACTGAATCTGCGATTCAGACTGGGTACCCGCCTGCGCGGGTGCGACGGCTTTTTTGTGTTTGTTTTTTTAAGTAGTGCTTACCCTGTCGCTCCCGCGCAGGCGGGAGCCTAGGGCAAAGCACAGCTTTGCTTGTGGTTCGGGTTACGGCCATGTTTCAGACGGCCTGTAAGCTTGGCTGGAAAGGCCGTCTGAAAACTGAATCTGCGATTCAGACTGGGCACCCGCCTACGCGGGTGCGACGGCTTTATTTGCTTTCTACTGTCGTGCGAGCCGATACCTTTTCTGCCTAACATTCCAACCCTGTCGCTCCCGCGCAGGCGGGAGCCTAGGGCAAAGCGCAGCTTTGCTTGTGGTTCGGGTTACGGCCATGTTTCAGACGGCCTGTAAGCTTGGCCGAAAGGCCGTCTGAAAACTGAATCTGCGATTCAGACTGGGCACCCGCCTGCGCGGGTGCGACGGCTTTTTTGTGTTTGTTTTTTTAAGTAGTGCTTACCCTGTCGCTCCCGCGCAGGCGGGAGCCTAGGGCAAAGCACAGCTTTGCTTGTGGTTCGGGTTGCGGCCATGTTTCAGACGGCCTGTAAGCTTGGCTGGAAAGGCCGTCTGAAAACTGAATCTGCGATTCAGACTGGGCACCCGCCTACGCGGGTGCGACGGCTTTATTTGCTTTCTACTGTCGTGCGAGCCGATACCTTTTCTGCCTAACATTCCAACCCTGTCGCTCCCGCGCAGGCGGGAGCCTAGGGCAAAGCACAGCTTTGCTTGTGGTTCGGGTTGCGGCCATGTTTCAGACGGCCTGCAAACTTGACCGAAAGGCCGTCTGAAAGCTGAATCTACGATTCAGACTGGGCACCCGCCTGCGCGGGTGCGACGGCTTTTTTGTGTTTGTTTTTTTAAGTAGTGCTTACCCTGTCGCTCCCGCGCAGGCGGGAGCCTAGGGCAAAGCACAGCTTTGCTTGTGGTTCGGGTTACGGCCATGTTTCAGACGGCCTGTAAGCTTGGCTGGAAAGGCCGTCTGAAAACTGAATCTGCGATTCAGACTGGGCACCCGCCTACGCGGGTGCGACGGCTTTATTTGCTTTCTACTGTCGTGCGAGCCGATACCTTTTCTGCCTAACATTCCAACCCTGTCGCTCCCGCGCAGGCGGGAGCCTAGGGCAAAGCGCAGCTTTGCTTGTGTTCGGCTTGCAGCTATGTTTCAGACGGTCTGCAAACTTGACCTAAAGGCCGTCTGAAACTGAATCTGCGATTCAGACTGGGCACCCGCCTACGCGGGCGCGACGGTTTTTGGTGTTTGTTTTTAAGTATTGCCTACCTTGTCGCTCCTGCGATGGCTTTTTTATTTTTTGCTGTAACGTGGGCGTGGCGGGTATTTTTCCTATTTACGCAATAATCTGTGGCCACAAATCATCCCAATCGGGATTCATTTCTTCAATCAGGCGCAATTTCCATTTGCGCTGCCATTTCTTCAGCTGCTTTTCGCGGGTAATGGCGGCGGAGATGTCTTCATGCAGTTCATACCATGCCAAGCGGTATAAGCCATGCTCGCTGGTGAAAATGCCGAAACCTTGTTTATGCTGCCAAACGCGTTGTATCAGATTGCCGGTTACGCCGATATAAAGCGTGCCGTTGCGCTGATTGGTCATGATGTATACGGCGGCGTGCTGCACGTTTTTCCCCTTGTGGTTCATATTGTCGAAGGCCGTCTGAAAACTGAATCTGCGATTCAGACTGGGCACCCGCCTGCGCGGGTGCGACGGTTTTTTGTGTTTGTTTTTAAGCGGCCTTCATTGTCGCTCCCGCGCAGGCGGGGGCCTAGAGCAAAGCGCAGCTTTGCTTGTGGTTCGGCTTGCGGTCATGTTTCAGACGGCCTGTAAGCTTGACCGAAAGGCCGTCTGACCCCTTATTGCCGTTTCGGCTCGCCGCGCACGGGTGCATCGCCTGCCACGTAATAATCGGCCTCCGACGGCGGCAGCGGGGTGCGGCCGCGGATTTGGTCGGCGATTTTTTCGGCCAGCATGATGGTGGTGGCGTTGAGGTTGCCGGTGATGATATCGGGCATGATGGAGGCATCGACCACGCGCAGGGCGGTGATGCCGTGTACGCGGCCTTGGGCATCGACCACGGCGTCGTTGCCTTCGCCCATCGCGCAGGTGCAGGAGGGGTGGTAGGCGGTTTCGGCGTGGTTGCGCACGTATTCGTCGAGTTCGGCGTCGCTTTGCAGGCTTTCAGACGGCGTGATGACTTTGCCGCGGTAGGGGTCGAGCGCGGGTTGGTTCATGATGTCGCGGGTGATGCGGATGGCGGCGCGGAATTCTTCCCAATCCTGCTCGTGGCTCATGTAGTTGAACAAGATGCTCGGATGCTCGGCGGGATTTTTCGATTTGAGCTTGATGCGGCCGCGGCTGAGCGAGCGCATGGAGCCGACGTGCGCCTGGAAGCTGTGCGCTTTGCTGGCGTTGCGGCCGTCGTAGCGCACGGCAATCGGCAAAAAGTGATATTGGATATTCGGCCAGGCGAATTTTTCGTGGCTGCGGATAAAGCCGCCGCCCTCGAAATGGTTGGTCGCGCCCAAGCCCGTGCCTTTGAACAGCCATTCCGCGCCGATGGCGGGCTTGTTCCACCATTGGGTGGCGGGGGCGATGGACACGGGCTGGGTGCATTCGTATTGCATATAGAGCTCGAGGTGGTCTTGCAAATTGTTGCCCACGCCCGGCAAATCGAGGATTTCGCCCACGCCCGCTTCGGCCAGCCAGGCGCCGGGGCCGATGCCGCTGCGTTGCAGGATTTGCGGCGAGGCAATCGCGCCGCCGCAGAGGATGACTTCCTGCCGCGCTTCGATGCTGTGCATTTGTTTTTGATGTTCGAAACGCACGCCGCGGGCGCGTTTGCCGTCGAATAAAATGGTGTCGGTGAGCGCGCCGGTAACGATGGTGAGGGCGCTGCGGCCTTTGGCCATGTCGAGATAACCGCGGGCGGTAGAGGCGCGGCGGCCTTCGGGGGTAACGAAGCGGTCCATCGGGCCGAAGCCTTCCTGCTGGTAGCCGTTCAAATCTTTGGTGCGTGGATAACCGGCATCGACGCCTGCCTGTATCATCGCTTCAAACAGCGGATTCACGCCGGGCTTGGCGGTGGTGACGGCAATCGGGCCGTCTGCACCGTGGTAGGCATTCGCGCCGGCATCGCGGCTTTCGGCTTTTTTGAAATACGGCAGGCAGTCGAGATAACGCCAGTTTTCCAGGCCGGGCTTTTGCGCCCAATGGTCGAAATCGAGCGCGTTGCCGCGGATATAACACATGCCGTTAATCA
>JAUNTY010000015.1 GCA_030538415.1 Neisseria sp.
GAAGAAATGAGTTTCTGCTACGGCGTTGTCTCGCCTTGTCGTACTATCTGTACTGCCTGCGGCTCGCCGCCTTGTATCAGAATCTCATTTCTCCGACTATACAAAGCAAGGATGAAGCATGGAGCAGGTAGCGCTGATTTTTATCAACTGGAATTCCGCCGATTTATTGTTTGCAGCCGCCGACACGCTGGATAAAACCGCGTTGCCTTACCGGATTTACGTGGTCGATAACGGCTCGGCCGATGATTCGTGCGCACAAATCCGCACGCGCCTGCCCGATGCAGTATTGATCGAAATGGGTTACAACTCGGGCTTTGCCACGGCGGTAAATGCGGGTTTGAACGCGGCGGAAAGCCGCTTTGCGCTGATTCTGAATACCGATATCGAATTCAAAAACGATGTGCCCGCTTTGCTGGTGGACGCGCTGAAGCAGTTTGATGCGGCATTGGCCTGCCCCGAATTGCACCGCCCCGACGGCTCTTTGCAGGCGGCGGTGGTGCCGGAGCCGACCCTGCTGACCGAGCTGACCAACCGCAGCGTGGCGCGCCGCCTGCTGGATTATGACCGCAGCAATCCTTCTCCAGTAGAAAGCATCGTCGACCCCTGTATGGCGGTGGATATTGAAAAACTGAAAGCCTTGGGGCTAGGCGCAGACGGCCGGTTTTTCGACCAGCGCTTTTTCTTTGAAGAAACCGATTTCTGCCGCCGCATTATTCAGGCCGGCGGCAAGATTGTTTACCAGCCGCAGGCGCATTTGATGCACATGCAGGGCGAGAGCGCCAACAAGCGCCCGGTGGGCGCGCGGGTGCAGTTTCAGGAATCGCGCTACAAATATTTCCGCAAGCATTACGGCGCGGCGGCGGTGGCGCTGTTGTTTGCAGGCACGCTGTTGCGCACCCTGGTCAACGCGCTGGTGCAAACGCTGGCCGGGTTGTTTGCTTTTTGGAAAAAGCCCAACAAAGCCTGGGACAAGGCTTATGTGTATTGGGCGCTGGTCGTCTGGCACCTGCTGCTGTGCAGGCCGCGTTGGAGTTTTGATAAGCGCTAAAGCTGACCGATGCGCTGTCATGAAACACTAGAGAGTAAACACAGGCCGTCTGAACAGCGTTTCAGACGGCCTGAGACCTTTGCAAAATCCCCCACTTGTCGCGCCCGCGCAGGCGGGTGCCCAGTGCAAAGCGCCGCTTTTTGCTTGTCTGCCTATTTTTCTGATTCCAAAAATCCAAGATGAATCTTGAGGTTGTGAATTTCCAGAGCTGGAAAGCTTGAGCTGAAGCTGCGCTTCAGGCTGGGCACCCGCCTGCGCGGGTGCGACGGTTATTTTTTTTGCAAAGGTCTCGGCCTGTTGTCATGATATATAGAGGGAAAACTTACCCTACTACGGCGTTGCTGCGCCCTGCTCAAAGAGGGGGCTTGACTAAGCTGCTGAAGCAGCAAGTCCGCCGCCCCGTACTATCTGTACTGTCTGCGGCTTGCTGCCTTGTATTAGAGTAAGTTTTCCCTCTATAGTCGGAGAAATGAGATTCTGCTACGGCGTTGGCTCGCCTTGTATCAGAATCTCATTTCTCCGACTATAGCAAATCATTTCCGCAACAATCTCAAACCATTGCCCACCACCAGCAAACTCGCGCCCACGTCGGCAAACACCGCCATCCACATCGAGCCCAAACCCGCCAGCGTGAGGGCGAGGAACACGGCTTTGACTGCTAGGGCGAAGATGATGTTTTGCAGCAAAACTGCATGGGTGGCGCGGGAGAGGCGGATAAAGGCGGGGATTTTGCGCAAGTCGTCGTCCATCAACGCGACATCGGCGGTTTCGATGGCGGTGTCGGTGCCCATCGCGCCCATGGCGAAACCGATGTCGGCGCGGGCGAGGGCGGGCGCATCGTTGATGCCGTCGCCGACCATGCCGACTTTGCCTTTGGCAGCGGCGCTTTCCGCTGCCAGGCGGCCGATGGCGGCGAGTTTGTCTTCGGGCAGCTGGTTGCCGTCGGCGCGGTCTATGCCCACTTTGGCGGCGATGGCGGCGGCGGTGTGCGGGTTGTCGCCGGTGAGCATCAGGGTGTTCACGCCCAAGCGGTGCAGCTCGGCGATGGCTGCGCGGCTGCTGTCTTTAACCGTGTCGGCAACGGCAAACATGGCCAATACTTGCGCATTATCGGCGAGCGCGACCACGGTTTTGCCTTGGCGCTCCAAGGCTTCGAATTGCGCTTCCAAATCGCCGCTGCACAAGCCTTGTTCGTGTATCAGGCGGTGGTTGCCGAAGCAGTAGGCCTGGCCGTTGATGCTGCCTGCCACGCCGCGACCGGGCAGGGCGGCGAAATCGTTTACCTCGACCGCGGCGATGCCGTCGGCTGCGGCGGCCTGCGCCACAGCTTGCGAAACGGGGTGGTCGGAACGGGCGGCGAGGCTGGTGGTCAAGGCGCGCAGGCGTTCAGACGGCATGCTGTCTGCCAAAGCTTGCCAGTCGGTTTGCACCGGTTTGCCGTGGGTGAGCGTGCCGGTTTTGTCGAGCGCCAACCATTTCAGTTGGCGGCCTTGCTCCAGATAAATGCCGCCTTTGATGAGGATGCCTTTGCGTGCCGCCGCGGCCAAACCGCTGACGATACTGACGGGAGTGGAAATCACCAGCGCGCACGGGCAGGCAATCACCAGCAGCACCAGCGCTTTGTAAATCCATTCCAGCCACGCACCGCCGAAAAACAAGGGCGCAACCACCGCCACCAACAGCGCCACCACCAATACGGCGGGAGTATAGACGGCGGCAAAACGGTCGACGAAGCGCTGCATCGGCGCTTTCACGCCCTGCGCTTCTTCCACCGCGTGGATAATCCGCGCCAAGGTGGATTGGCTGGCCGCTGCGCTGACACGGTATTCAAACGAACCGGCTTCGTTAATCGTACCCGCAAACACGGCATCGCCGACGGTTTTATCGACCGGCAGGCTTTCGCCGGTAATCGGGGCTTGGTTGATGCTGGATGCGCCGAGCACGATTTCGCCGTCGAGCGCGATGCGTTCGCCCGGTTTCACCCGCACCACATGGCCGATGGCGACATCGGCGGCGGGCATTTCCCGCCAAGCGCCGTCGGCCTGCCGCACGGTGGCGGTTTCGGGCGCGAGCGCCATCAGCCCGGCAATGGCATGGCGGGCGCGGTCGAGCGAACGCGCTTCAATCACTTCGGCCAGCGTAAACAACACCATCACCATCGCCGCTTCCGGCCAATGGCCGATAAACAGCGCGCCGGTCACGGCGATGCTCATCAGCGCATTGATATTCAGGCTGCGGTTGCGGATGGAAATCCAGCCTTTTTTGTAGGTGCCGAGGCCGCACAGCAACACCGCCGCCACCGCCAACACCGCGCCCGCCCACGAAGGCAGAGCCAACCACGATACCGCCTCCGCCCCCAAAGCCAACACGCCCGCCACCGCCAGCGGCCACAGCGGTTTCGGCTTGGCTTCGGCCTGCGCCAGCGTGCCGTCGGCATCGGCCAATTCCGGCTCAAAACCGAGCGAGCGCACCGCCGCGAGGATGTTTTCCAGGCCGTCGGGCGTGTGCACCACCGTGAGCACGCGCTGCACCAAGTTGAATTCCAGCTTTTTCACTTCGGCCATGTCGCCGAGCTTTTTGCGAATCAAACCCTCTTCGGTCGGACAGTCCATCTGCATGATGCGCATGGCCGTCTGAACGCCGTCGGCGGTTGCAGTCGAGCCGCCCAAGGGCGCGAAATTATCGGCACGGCTGCCTGAAGCGTGTGACGGGGTGCAACGGTCGTGCTGATGCGTTTCAGCGGCTTGTTTTTGCGAATCTGGGCGGGCGCAGCATGATTTCATCATCTGTTCCTTATCGGGTTGGTTTGATATAGAATCGCATTAAATACCTTGTAGCTGCTACAGGGTCAAGCATGAAAGGCAAAACCATGAAAATCGGCGAATTGGCCAAACAAGCGGGCTGTCCGGTGGAAACCGTCCGTTATTACGAGCGCGAAGGGCTGCTGCCCGAAGCCCGGCGCAATCCGTTCAACAACTACCGCGAATACGGCGCGGCGCATCTGGAACGGCTGGTGTTTATCCGCCGCTGCCGTGCCTTGGAAATGACCCAGCAGGAAATCCGCGAATTGTTGCAGGCACGCGCCGAACCCGATGCCAGTTGCGCCTCCATCAACGATTTGATCGACCAACACCTCGCCCACGTTTCCGCGCGGTTGGCCGAATTGCAGGCGCTGCAACAGCAGTTGCACGACTTGCGCAGCCAGTGCCGCGCCGTCCACGCCACGCGGGATTGCGGCATCTTGCAGGATTTGGTGCAGAATGATGATTTATTGACGCTGAAACCGACGGGCAGAATGTGCCACGATTGAAGCGGGATGAATCAAGATGCCGTCTGAAACACTTCGACAAGCTCAGTGCGCGCTTTTCAGACGGCCTTGTGTTGCCCAACAGGTTTACGGGCAGGGATTGCTGATTTCGGCGTGCACTTCGTCAATGGCGGCGAGAATGTCGTCGCTTAGCACGACGTCTGCGCTGGCGATGTTTTCGCGCAGTTGTTCCATCGTGGTGGCGCCGATGATGTTACTGGCGACAAACGGGCGCTCGTTCACAAACGCCAGTGAGAGGGTGGCGAGTGAGAGGCCGGCCTGGTCGGCGATGGCGGCGTAGCGTTCGACGGCTTCGGCGGCTTTGGGCTTGCTGTAACGTTGGAAGCGTTCAAACAGAGTGAGCCGCGCGCCGTCGGGTTTCTGGCCGTGACGGTATTTGCCCGACAATACGCCGAAGGCGAGCGGCGAATAGGCCAACAGCGGAATGTGTTCGCGCAGGGAGATTTCGGCCATGCCCACTTCGTAGCTACGGTTGAGCAGGTTGTAGGGATTTTGCACCGAAGCGGCACGGGGCAATTCGAGCGCGGCTTCGTGGGCGTTGAGGTGGCGCATGGTGCCCCATGGGGTTTCATTCGACAAGCCGTAGGCGCGGATTTTGCCTTGTTGCACGAGTTCGTTCATGGCGTCGAGAATTTCGGCAAACGGGGTGAATTGCTCGTTTTCATCGGGCGCGGGGAAACCGAGTTTGCCGAAAAAATTGGCGTTGCGCTCCGGCCAGTGTAATTGATACAGGTCGAGGTAATCGGTGTTGAGACGTTTGAGGCTGGCGTGGCAGGCTTCGATGATTTGCGCGCGGGCGAAATTGTTGTTGCCGCCGCGGATGTAGCCGTCGAGGTTGTTGTTGCCGGTGGGGCCGGCGATTTTGCTGGCGAGCACGAAATCGTCGCGTTTGCCGCGTGCTTTAATCCATGTGCCGATGTATTGTTCGGTGGTGGTGTAGGTTTCCTTATTCGGCGGCACGGGATACATTTCGGCGGTGTCGATAAAATTTACTCCTTGCGAGAGTGCGTAGTCGAGCTGCTGATGGGCTTCGGCTGCGCTGTTTTGTTCGCCCCAGGTCATGGTGCCGAGGCAGATTTTGCTGACTTGGATGCCGGTGGTGCCGAGCGGGCGGTATTGCATGGCGCTGTCCTTTTGAGGTTGGGTTTCAGACGGCCTTATCATAGCAGCTTGCAGGCCGTCTGAAAGGAAATATTTATGCCGCGCCGATGGGCAGGTCATGGCTATTGTTGCTGTTTCATATTACAATTCGGCTTTATTTTGATTATTGATTTTGCAGAAAAGTAAATGGGTTTCAAATTAACACCGATTGATGTGGTCGACAGCATCAGCCGAGAAGATTTTCACGAACACTACCTCAAGCCGTGCCGCCCGCTGGTCATCAAAAACATGACCCAAAATTGGCCGGCTTACGAAAAATGGTCGCTGGATTATATGAAGGAAGTGGTGGGCGACAGGGTGGTGCCGCTTTATGACGGCAAAAAAGCCGACCCTTCCGCACCGATCAACGCGCCTACTACGGAAATGAAATTCGGCGATTACATTGATTTGATCAAGCGCGAGCCCACCGATTTACGCATTTTCCTGTTTGACCCCATCAAGCAGGCTCCGGCGCTGCTGGATGATTATGTGTTTCCCAAGGATTTGATGGGCGGCTTTCTCGACAAATACCCCACCATGTTTTTCGGCGGCATCGGCGCGGAAACCTTTCTGCATTACGACATCGACATGGCGCACATTTTCCACACCCATTTCGGCCGCAAACATGTTATTTTGTTTGAATACAAATGGAAAGAGCGGCTCTACCGCATGCCTTGCGCCACCTATGCGCTTGAGGATTACAGCGTGGAGCAGCCCGATGTGGCGCGTTTTCCGGCGCTGGAGGGGGTGGAGGGCATCGAATGCTTTCTCGAATACGGCGATACGCTGTTTATGCCCAGCGGCTGGTGGCACTGGATGAAATATCTCGACGGTTCGTTTTCCCTGTCGCTGCGCGCGTGGGACAAAAGCTGGGCAGTGAAAGCGCACAGTTTGTGGAATTTGGGGGTGCAGCGCAAGTTTGACAACTTCATGAAAGCGCGTTACCGGCAGCGCTATATGGGCTGGAAAGAGCGGCAGGCCGTGGTGCGCGCCGACAGGGCGCTGGCGCGGGGAATGCCGCGTTGAGCGGCGGCGGATGAGGATGCTTAACCCGGCTCCCGCTGCTATTTTGACTGATACTCTGCAATCTGGAGCCGTCTGAAAACTTTCCCGAAACGGCAATATGTCGGGCAGTAATGGCCGGGATGAAGTGGAAGAGGCTGTTATTTGACAAAAGAAACCGTCATGCTAATTCACGTGAGTCCGGGATAAGCATTTCAGATATTCTTCTTGTCTTCAAGAAATGCATTTCTCCTTAAGGCAGACAGAAAATCACTGGATTTTCGTCATTAGCTTCGCAAGCCCGCTAAGCTGCCCCCACGCAGGCGTACCGCTGTCCGGAATAACCTCAGAGGCCGTCTGAAAGACTGCAACCTTTACAAAAAAATAACCGTCGCACCCGCGCAGGCGGGTGCCCAGTGCAAAGCGCAGCTTTGCTTGTCTACCTATTTTTATGATTCTAAAAGTTCGATATCAATCATTAGGTCGTACATTTTCAGGGCTGGCAGGTTTGAGCTGAAGCTGTGCTTCAGACTGGGCACCCGCCTGCGCGGGTGCGACGGGCAGGGGAATTTTGCAAAAGTCTCTTTAATATAGTCGTTCCGTTAGATTGAGACAGGCAGCAAGCCGCAGACAGTACAGATATAGTGGAAAAACTTAATATTTGATACAAGGCAGCAAACCGCAGACAGTACAGATAGTACGGCAAGGCGCAGCAACGCTGTATCAAACTAACGGAACGACTATATAAGAAGCAGGTTCTCGGTTTGCTTTAATGAATTGGCATAGGAAAGGCCGTCTGAAAAAATCTTTTCAGACGGCCTTTCCTATGCTTTTACAACCTTACAGCTTGATTTCGCGGCTTTCGCCGTTAACTGTTTCCACAATCGAGAACGTTTTCGCCTGGGTGTCGGCGGTCATCACGGCCACGGTGTTTTCGGCGGCGTTGTTCCAGCTGATTTCGATTTCGTTTTCACCCAGCGCTTTCACGGCAAATTCGCCGTCAAAGGCTTTGCTGGTGTTGCGGAATTTCAGCAGCTTGAACAATTGTTGTACCACCGGGCGTTGCACGGTTGCGTCGATTTCGTCCAAGGTGTAGTAGTGGCGGTTGATGTTGCGGCCTTCCTTGGTTTTTTCCAGCAATTCGATGTCGTTTTCACCGGCGAGCAGGCCGACGTAGTAAATCTGCGGGATGCCGGGGGCGAAGCATTGCAACACGCGGGCGAGCAGGTAGGCCTGATCGTTGTTGCCGAGCGCGGAATAATAGGTGCAGTTGATTTGGTAAATATCCAAATTGTTGTATTCGGCGCTGCTGTATTTTTTCTTCACGTTCGCGCCTTGGGCATACAGCGCTTCGCGGGTGGCTTCGCATTCTTCGTCGGTCATCAGGTCTTTGACATCGACCACGCCGATGCCGTCGTGCGTATCCAAGGTGGTGAACTGTTTGCGCGGGCAGATTTCCATCCAATGCACGAGGCGGTCGACACGGCCGCTGAAGAGGGTGTGCAACACCAGCATCGGCAGCGCGAAATCGTAAACATAATAATCGTGTTCGGCGATTTTGAGCTGGATGGTGTAATGCTCGTGGATTTCGGGCAACACGGTCACGTTGTGCGCATCCAGCACGTCGGTGCATTCTTTCAGGGTTTCCCAGATTTCCGGTTCGACGAAGAAGCAGTTGGTGCCGATTTTTTTATTGGCGTAGGCAAAGGCATCAAGGCGGATGATGGACGCGCCTTGTTTGCTCAAAAATTCGAGGTTGTTTTTGATGAATTTTTTGGTGGTGGCGGTGGTTACGTCCAAATCGACTTGCTGCTCGTCAAAGGTACACCATACTTTTTCGGCAGTGCCGTCGGCAAATTCGGCCATGCGGTAGGGCGCGCGCGGTTTGCGTTTGTAAATCAGATCGACTTGCTCTTCGGTCGGCTCGCCATTGGGCCAGAAGTTTTTGTAGCGGATAAAGAGGTCGGCGTATTCGGAAGCGTCTTTTTTCTCGAGAAAATCTTGGAAATAAGGCGATTGGGCGGAGATGTGGTTGACCATGAAGTCAAACATCAAATAGTAATCTTCGGCCAGCGCATTCACATCTTCCCAGCCGCCGAATGCGGGATCGACTTTGGTGTAATCCATCGGCGCGAAACCGCGGTCGCCGGAAGAGGGGAAAAACGGCAGGATGTGCACGCCGCCGACCACGTCTTTCAACGGGCCTTGCAATACTTTTTTCAGGTCTTTCAGATTGTTACCCAGGCTGTCGGCGTAGGTAATCAGCATGGCTTCGTTTTTTAACTGCATGGTTGTCGTCCTGTGGAAGTGATGGGAATAGGGGTATTGCCGGTGCGCAGTCCGATTGTACAGCAGCCGGATTGCAGGCGGCTGACAAAAAAAGACACCGATGTCATTAGGCGGAATCATATCAAGTGAGGCGGGCAAGTCAATCGCTAAAAGGCAAAAAAATGTTAGTTTGCCGATGCGGATTGATGCAGCGCAAATTTCAGACGGCCATGTTATCTGGTTGCGAAAAATTACCCCCGTCTTTTGGTTGTCGGGTTGTTGCTGCCAACAGGTGCAATGCTGCTGGTGTTCGTTTTGCGAATCGGTTAAAATACGTTCACTTTGTAAAGTTTTGAAAGTCGCCATGATTCAGGCCGAGCCAGCTTGCCGTTTTTCTTTCCGCATTGCCGCGATGCGTGCGGTGTGTCCGCATTTTGCCGCGCCGGAAGATTGGCAGACTTGGGCGCGGGACGGGGCATTTGATGCGGCGGCGGTCTATAAGCCCGCGCTGGATTTTCTGCCGGCGATGCAGCGCCGCCGCTTGGGTGTGTCTGCGCGTTTGGTATTCGATGCGGCTTGGCCGCTGGCCGAAGCGCATCCGCCTTGCCCTATGGTGTTTGCCTCGCACGACGGCGAGCTGAACCGCAGCGTGGAATTGTGGCTGGGCTTGCTGCGCGAGGGCAGCGTGTCGCCGACTTCGTTTGGTTTGTCGGTGCACAATGCGCTGGCGGGGCAATGGTCGATGTTGCGCGGCGACATGAGCGAGAATACGGCTTTGTCGGTGCGCTGCGACGGTTTGGAAACCGCCTTGGCCGAGGCTTATGCCTTGCTGCAAGAGGGCGCGGAACGGGTGTTGGTGGTGGTGGCGGACGAGCCGCTCAAAAGCGAATACGCCGTTGCCGCCGAGCGCGCGCCGTTTGCTTATGCGCTGGCGATGATGGTGGAAGCGGGCGACGATTACACGCTGAGCCTGATGCCGTCTGAAAAAGTTTTGCCGAATCAGGCAGGCTATGACGGCGCACTCGATTGGCTGCGTTTTACTTATTCAGACGGCCTCGAACACCGGCAACATTACGACACGCGCGCGTGGCTGTGGCAGAAAAAATGAAACAGCGATTGGATTATTGGCGCCGCTTTTTCGCCACGCTGTTCGGCTTCGTGCTTTTCGGCGTGGCAGGGGTATTGTTCAAACTGGCCTTGCTGCCTTATACGCTGAAAAGCACCCGCAGCGATGTGGCGCGGCAGTTGCAGGCACGGCGGTTGGTGGGCGGCGTGTGGCGGTTTTTCGTGCGCTATCTGGTTTGGTCGGGCGTGTTGAGCGTCAACTTCAACGGGCTGGAGAAGCTGGGCAGGGCGGGGCAGTTGGTGTTGGCAAACCATCCTTCCTTGCTCGATGTGGTGTTGCTCATCAGCCACGAGCCGCGCTTAAACTGCATCGTCAAAAAAGATTTGCTTGCCAATCCCGCCATGAAAAGCCCGATTTTGGCAACGGGCTATCTGCCCAACGACGAATCGATGGAAATGATGGAAGAGGTGGATGCCGTGCTCAAAGGCGGCCAGAGCCTGCTGATTTTCCCCGAAGGCACGCGCACGGGCTGGGACGGGCAGGTGAAGCTGCATCGCGGCGCGGTTTCCATCGGTTTGCGCAGCGCCGAAGTGATGACGCCGGTGGTGATTAAAATGACCCCGCCGAATTTCAAAAAAGGCCAGCCGTGGTATAAAATCCCGCCGCAAAAAATCCATTACGAGATTACCGTCGGCGAGGATATTCATCCGCAAACATGGCTCGCCGAAAAGCCGCTGCCGATTGCGGCGCGGCGCTTAAACGATTACCTGCAAGACTATTTTATACGGGAAACAACATGAGTTTGGAAAATCAAATCAAAGAATTAATTATCGACAGCCTCGGCCTCGAAGACCTCACCGCCGCCGACATCGAAACCGATGCGCCGCTGTTTGGCGACGACGGCCTCGGCCTCGATTCGGTCGATGCGCTGGAATTGGGCTTGGCGGTGCAAAAAGCGTTCGGCTTCCAGATGGAGGGCGAGCAGCAAAACCTGCGCGAACATTTCACCAGCGTGCAAACCCTCGCCGATTTCGTGCGCAGCCAGCAGGCGCAGTGAGGAGCAGAGCATGACCGAACAAGAAATCCGCCAAATCCTCACCGATGCCTTGGTGAACTTATTTGAAATCGAACCCGAACGCATCGCCCCCGACACCAATCTCTACGAAGATTTGGAAATCGACAGCATCGACGCGATTGATTTGATCGACTACATCAAACGCCAAACCGGCCGCAAGCTCTTGGCGGAAGACTTCCGCAGCGTGCGCACCGTTGAAGACGTGGTGCAGGCGGTGTTGCGCAAAAACGCGGCGGAATAAGTGCGCCTCGTCGCCAAAATCGCCCTCGGCGCCGTGAGCGCGGCCTACCCCTTATTGTGGTATTTCGGCCGCGACCACGGCGCTTTTTATTGGCTCGCCGCGTTGATGGCCGCGCTGTGGGGCATCCGCGCCTGCGCCGCACCCACGCGCGGGCAGCGGCTGGTGGCGCTTTTATTGTGCGCCTTTTTCGCCGCCGTATTGCTGCTGCGGCTGCCGCAAAGTATGTATTGGTATCCCGTGTGGGTGAGCCTGCTGATGCTGGCCTTGTTTGGCGGCAGCCTGTTTGCCAAACAAAGCCTGATTGAGCGCCTCGCCCGTTTGCAACATCCCGACCTGCCGCCCGAAGGCGTGCGCTACACCCGCCGCGTCACCCAAATCTGGTGCGTGTTTTTTATTCTGAACGCCGCCACCGCCGCCGCGTTGGTGTGGCTGGAGCGGCATGACTGGTGGGCGGTTTACACCGGCCTGCTGTCGTATGGCTTGATGGGCTTGCTCTTGGGCGGGGAATGGCTGTATCGGAAGAAGGTGTTGGGGCTTTAAGGCCGTCTGAAAGGTTTATCCGATATAGTCGAAGATGTAGTTTCTGCTACGGCGTTGGCTCGCCTTGTCGTACTATCTGTACTGCCTGCGGCTCGCCGCCTTGTATCAGAATCTACATCTCCGACTATATTTGTTTCCAAGCCATAAACTGCGTTGTTGCGGAATCCGATGATTGATAAAGTCTTTTAAAATGATTTGCGGTGAAGCGCTTATTAATCGCCGCAAATTCTGCGGTGATTAAACCAGCCAATCGCTGCAAAGGCCGTCTGAAAACAAAAAAGCATATGCAGAAACTATCCGAAATCTTATCCCCCGAATTGCCCCAAAACGACTTGATCGCCGTCCGTCCCGATTGGACGCGTGCCGATTTTAACCGGGCGGTGTTTTATCTTTCAGGCCGTCTGAAAGCGAAAAATATCGGCACGGCGGCGTTGTGGTTTGACGATGCGGCGCAATTTGCCTGTGCGCTGCTGGCGGCCTGGCACGCGGGCATCAAAGTGTTGCTGCCGCCGAATCTGGCGGCGGAAAACCGCGCGTGGGCGGCACGGGAGGCGCAATGCTGGCTCACTAATGTGCCCGAAGTGCAGGCGTTTTCAGACGGCCTCGAAGTGGTTTTTACCGCAAACGAATTAGCAGAGATGCCGTCTGAATGCAATGCACCCGCCGATAACAGCCGTTTGCCCGAAAACGCCGAAGCATGGTTGAAAACGTCCGGCTCCGGCGGCGCGGCGCAATTGGTGGTGAAAACGCTGGCGCAGATGCAGGCCGAAGCCTTGGCCTTGGCTGAATTATTGCCGTTTGCGGCGGAAAAAGCGGTGGCTGTGGGCAGCGTCAGCCCGCAGCATCTGTATGGCTTGACCTTCCGTTTTGCCGTGCCGCTCACTTTGGCTTGGCCGCTGTCGCGCGGGCAGCAGGTTTACCCCGAAACGCTGTTGGCGGAAAGCGCGGCACACTCGAAATCGGTGTGGATTGCCAGCCCCGCGCTGCTCAACCGTTTGGGTGGGGCGCGCAATTGGCAGGGTTTGCGCGGCAAGTTGGCGGGCATCGTGTCGGCGGGCGGCGCATTGCCGCAGGCGACGGCGGATTTGCTCGGCGAAGCGGCGGTGCGGCCTTTTGAGATTTACGGCAGCACCGAAACCGGCGTCATCGCCTCGCGCCAGTTTCAGACGGCCTGGCAGCCCTTGCCGCAAGTGGCGGTCGGCCAAAACGAGGCCGGCGCATTGTGGGCGGAATCGCCGTGGAGCGCGGGCAGACAACAGACGGCAGACATCATCGAAATGCAGCCCGACGGTTTCGCCTTGCTCGGCCGCGCCGACCGCATCATCAAATTTGAAGACAAGCGCGTATCGCTGGTGCAGATCGAACACGATTTGTTGGCGCACGTATGGGTGGCCGACGCTCATTGCGGCCTGCATCCGCAGCACAAACGCTTGGCGGTGTGGCTGGCCTTGAATGCAGACGGCATCGAAGCCCTGCGCGAACAAGGCCGCGCGGCGGTGGCGGCGGCTTTGAAACAACACATCGCCGCCTCGCAAGACACCATCGCCGTGCCGCGCTATTGGCGTTTCGCCGATGCCTTGCCGCGCAACGCCCAATCGAAAATCGCCGCCGCGGATTTTCAGACGGCCTTTGTGGAAAGCACCACCACGCCGCCATGGCCGTCTGAAATGCAGCAAATCGCCGCAAACGAATGGCAGACCACAAGCCGCGTGCCGCTGGATTTGCTGTATTTCGGCGGCCATTTCGCCAAATTCCCGCTTGTGCCGGGTGTGGTGGAGCTGCAATGGGTGCGCGATTTGGCGGCGCGTTTCGACTGGGGCGGCCAGAGCGTGGTGCGGGTGGAAAACCTCAAATACCAACAGTTTCTGCGCCCGCATGATGAAATTTTGCTGCATTTGAAATACGATGCAGATAAAAACAAGCTCACGTTCAAATTGGAGAACCAGGAGGCGGTGTGCGCTTCGGGGCGGATTGTGTTTGGTGGGTTTGCGGCGGAGGCCGTCTGAAAAGATTTTGCGGTTTGGCTATAGTAAAATCTGTGAAAAAACGAACTATCGCAGCCCGTCATTCCGGCGCAGGCCGGAATCCACGGTTCAACTCCTGTAACATATTGTTTTAATAAAATTACCTAAGCGGAAAAATGGATTCCGGCCTGCGCCGGAATGACGGGCTGTAATAGCTTGTTTTTATGAATTTCACTATATCCGTCCTGCGTAAATGAACTGTTTCAGACGGCCTCAAATATTCCGATTTGATTGTTTGAGCGATTCGTCATGTAAAGATTAAAAAATGAATATTCTGGCACTTATCCCGCACTACAACCATGCCGCCACCGTCGGCAAAGTGGCCGCCGGCATGCGCGGTTTCGGCTTGGATGTGTTGATTGTCGATGACGGCTCGGCGGCGGCATGCAAAACCGTATTGGAAGCTTTGAACGCTTCAGACGGCATCAGCGTGCTGTATCGCGCGGCAAACGGCGGCAAGGGCGCGGCGGTGAAAAGCGGCTTGGATTATGCGGCGCAACACGGTTACAGCCATATTTTGCAGGTCGATGCCGATGCGCAACACCATCTGCCCGATGCGGAAAAATTAATCCGCGCGGCTGAAGCGCAGCCGCAGGCGGTGGTGTGCGGCTGGCCGCAATACGGCGAAGATGCGCCCAAATCACGCCTTTACGGCCGCAAAATCACCGATTTTTGGAATATGATCAATACCGGCAGCGGCGACCTCAAAGACGGCATGTGCGGCTTCCGCCTCTATCCCGTCGCCTCTGCCTTGCAAGTGGTGCGCGAAGAACGGGTGGGCGAGCGCATGGATTTCGACACCGAAATTCTGGTGCGCCTCTATTGGCGCGGCGTGGCGATGGTGTGGATTAAAACGCCGGTGCAATACGCCGCCGACGGCATTTCCCATTTCGACGCCTGGCACGATAATGTGCGCATCAGCAAAATGCACGCGCGGCTGTTTTTCGAGATGCTGGCGCGGCGGCTGTCGGGGCGTTGGCGCAAAGATTGAGGCCGTCTGAAACCATGAATACGAAATCCCACCACTGGGCGGCGCAGCAGGAGCGCGGCAACCGCTTGTTTCTCGGCATCACCACGCTGATGGTGCGCTGGTTGCCCGCATTTCTGATGAAGCCCTGCATCTGGTTTGTGGTCGGCTATTTCTACCTGACCGCGCCGAAGCCGCGCCGCAACATCGCCCGTTATCAGGCGCGGTTGCGGGCGGTGTATCCCGATGCACCGCTGCCGGAACGGGCGGCGGTGTTCCGCCAGTTTGTCGCCTTTGGGCGGGCGGTGTGCGACCGTTTTGCCGTGTGGCAGCGCAAAATCCGCTATGAAGATTTGGTGTTGCACGACCCCGATAATGTCTATGCCGATATGGATGCGGCGGGCGGGCGCGGCCATGTGTTTGTCTGCTCGCACGTCGGTAATGTCGAAATCTGCCGCGCGCTGGTGTCGCATCATCAGGGTTTCAAGCTCAATGTGTTGGTGCACAGCCGCCATGCCGAGGCGTTTAACGAGGCGTTGGTGAAAGCGGGGGCAGACCGCATTCAGTTGATTCAGGTCACGGATTTGGATGCGGCGCTGATGATGGAACTCAACCGCCGCCTTGATGCGGGCGAATGGCTGGCGATTGCCGCCGACCGCGTGCCGGTTCGCGGTGAAAAAACCGTGCCGGTGGATTTTTTGGGCGCGAAAGCCGAAATGCCGCAAGGCGCGTGGCTGCTGGCGGGTTTGCTGAAAACGCAGATTCATACTTTATTCTGCATTTGGGAAAACGGCCGCTATCAACTCAAATTGCGCCGTTTTGCCGATGCTTCGGGCTGGAAACGCGGCGAGCGCGCCGAAAAAGTGGCCGCCGCCGCGCAAGCCTTTGCCGACCGCCTCGCCGAAGAATGCGCGCGCACGCCCCTGCAATGGTTTAATTTTTACGATTTCTGGAAAGACGAAGCCGATGGCCAAACACGTTTACTGCCGCCACAGCCTTGAAATGGAAGTGCCTTTTTTCGATGTCGATGCCATGCACATCGTGTGGCACGGCCATTATGTGAAATACCTCGAAGTCGCCCGCTGCGCGTTTTTGTCGGCGATTGATTACGACTACACCGAAATGGGGCGGCAGGGCTTCAGCTGGCCGGTGGTGCAGCTCAATCTGAAATACGTGAAGCCCGCCCGCTTCGGCCAGAAAATCCGCGTTGATTTGGCGGTGGTGGAAATCGAAAGCTGCCTGCGCATCGACTACACCATTGTTGATGCCGAAAGCGGCGCAAAACTCACCAAAGCCTCGACCACGCAGGTGGCGGTGTCGCTGGCAAACGGCGAAATGCAGTTTCAAACGCCGCCGAGCTGGTTGGACGCGGTGGCGCGGCATGGCGGTTTTCAGGCCGTCTGAAACGGCAGATAGGATGACAGGAGATTGAATCCATGAGCGAAAACCAACCCGCACTCGCCCGAATGCTGCACCACCGCCGCGCCGTGCGCCATTATGCCGATCAAAACATTGACGCGGAAACCGTGCGGCAATGCCTGCAACTGGCGCAATTGGCACCAAGCAGCTCCAATATGCAGCTTTATGAGTTTTACCACGTCACCGATAAAGCGGTGTTGGCGCAGTTGGCAGAAGCCTGTCTGGGGCAGGGCGCAGCGGCGACGGCGCGGCAGATGGTGGTGTTTGTCACCCGTCAGGATTTGCACCGTGAGCGGGCACGAACCATGCTCGTGGCCGAGTGTGACAATATCCGCCGCAACAGCCCGCCTGAAAAGCAGGCAGGCCGTCTGAAAAAATGCGAAGATTATTACGGCAAACTGATGCCGTTTCTGTATGCGCGGGGTTTGGGCATCGGCGCATTGCGGACGCTGATTGCCCGCAGCATCGGCCTGTTCCGCCCGATTACGGTGAAGGTGTCCGCCGCCGATGCCCGCATTGTCTGCCACAAAAGTTGTGCGCTGGCGGCGCAAACCTTTATGCTGGCCATGGCCGAGCAGGGTTACGACACCTGTCCGATTGAAGGGCTGGACAGTCGGCGGGTCAAGCGCAGCCTCAAGCTGCCACGCGGCGCAGAAGTCAATATGATTGTCAGCTGCGGCATCCGTGCAGCCGATAAAGGCATTTGGGGCGACCGCTTCCGCCTGCCGTTTGCCGATGTTTACCGTGAAATTTGATGAGAGAGCAAACCATGAAAAAATGGCTGACCGCCGCAGCATTGCTGACCGCCAGCCCGCTGCTGTGGGCATTTGATACCGCAACATTGGCGCAAACGCTGCAAAAACCGCAAAACGTGCAGGGCGCGTTTACCCAGCAACGCTACCTGAAATCGCTGACCAAGCCGATGACCACGCAGGGGCGCTTTGTGTTGCAGCCGAAAAAAGGCTTGCTGTGGCAAATGCAAAAGCCGTTTGAAAACCGTCTGCGCGTGCGTTCCGACGGCATTATGCAGTGGAACGGCCAAAGCTGGGTGGCGGGCAACAACAGTAAAATGAGCGGCCAGAGCCAGCAAATCAAGCTCTTTCTCGACCTGCTCGGCGGCAATACGGCGGGGCTGGAAAAGCAGTTTGACTTACAGCTTTCCGGCAACGCGCAAAGCTGGACGCTGCGGCTGAATCCGAAAACCGCGCTGATGAAGCAGGTGTTTGCCCGTATCGACATCAGCGGCGACAGCGTGGTGCGCAAGATTGAGTTGAACGAAAAACAGGGCGACCGCACGGTGATGACGTTTAGCGGTGTGAATACCAATCAGGCGCTGGATGCGTTTGCGCGGGCGGCTTTGCAGTAGGTGGGGTTTGTTGTTTCAGATGGCCTGACGGAAGCAAACCTTGCGGTTTGCAGCCCTCACCCCCGTATCCAGTACGGGGGTGAGGGCTGCAAATGGTACGTTTGCGTTGATTACCCGCATTCTATGAAAACCACAGGCCGAGACCTTTGCAAAATACCTTCCGCTGCATCGCAAAAGCACCCGCTCCGTCATTCCGGCGCAGGCCGGAATCCATAGCTCACCATGAAACCTATTTGAAATCAAATAACTGAATCTTGGATAAATGGATTCCGGCCTGCGCCGGAATGACGGATGTAATGGATATTTCCAAGAAAAAAGTATTTTGCAAAGGTCTCAGGCCGTCTGAAACATTGCTTAATAAAAACAATCAAATAAATCATTAATCTAACCATTTGCATCACACCCCAAAGACACCATGAACCCCAAAACCCGCTTCCTCTACACCGCCTTTACCGCGCTGGCCGCCGTGTTTGTCATCTACACGCTGGCAACCCGCGCGTGGTTGCAAACCGACCTGACCGCGCTGTTGCCGCAGGAGCAGGTGCAAGATGTGGCGTTGCAGGCGGCGGATGCGGCGAACGAAGCGCAGTTAAACGGGCAGGTGGTGTTGCTGGCGGGCAGCGACAATGCGGAGCAGGCGTTTCAGACGGCCTCTGCAATCGCCGCATTGTGGCGCGAAAGCGGGGTGTTTGCCGAGGTGGACAGCGCCGTCTCGCCCGATTTGGCGCAAACCCGCGCCGATGCGGCCGCGCTGGGTTTGGCGACTTTGCCGTCTGCCGAGCGCGAATTATTGATGAACGATGCGGCGCGCTATTTCCGCCAACGCGCCGAAGATGCGGTGAACCCGTTTGCCGCCGCATCGCCTTTGCCTTTGGACGAGGATTGGCTGGGCTTCGGGCGTTTTGCCTTGGCGCAGGCCGCGCCGCAGAGCCGTTTGCAATGGCAGGCGGATACGGGGATGTTGTTCACCGAAGACGAGCGCGGCACAACCTGGGTGTGGTTGCGCGGGCGCTTGCCGTCTGAAAGCAGCATTGCCAACACCGGCGCGGGTTTGCTGCCGCTGTTGCAGGCGAGCCGCGGGCTGGCGGCGCAAGACGATGTGCAGGTATTGAGCGCGGGCGGGGCGGTGTTTGCGGCGGCGGCCAAAGCCGATGCCGAGCGCGAAAGCCGGCTGATGAGCGCGTTCGGCTTGGGGCTGACGGTGGCCCTGCTGCTGTGGGTGTTCCGCAGTGGCAGGGTGTTGGCGTTGGTATTGCCGTTGGCGGCGGGGATGCTGACGGGGCTGGCGGCGGCCTTGGCGGTGTTTGGCGAAGTGCATATTCTCACCATCGTTATCGGCACGAGTTTGGTGGGGATGCTGGTGGATTTTCCGCTGCATTGGCTTACGCCCTCGGTGTTTCAGGCAGCCTCGCGCCCGCGCGAATGGCAGGGCGGCTATTGGCCGTCTGAACAGGCGATGCGCCATGTGTTGCCGACTTTTGTGATTAGCCTGACGATTACCGCGCTGGGCTATGCCTTGTTGTGGTTCACGCCTTTGCCGGTGTTGCGGCAGACGGCGGTGTTTTCCGGCTTTGCGCTTTTGGGCGCGTTTGGCGCGACGGTGTGCTGGCTGCCGCCGCTGTTTCGCCGTTATGCCAATAAGCGTGTGCCGTTTGCCGCAAGGGTGGAGCGGCTTTATCCGTATGCAGGCCGTCTGAAAACGCGGCTGCAAAAACGCGGCTGGCTGGTGTTGGGCGGCTTGCTGCTGGCTGCGGGTTTGTGGCGCAGCGATTGGCACGACGACATCCGCCAATGGGTGGCGATGCAGCCTGAAATGTTGGCCGAAGCGCAGCAAATCGGCGCATTGAGCGGCAACGATTTCGGCGGCCAATACATCGTGGTGGAAGCGGCTGACGACGACGGCCTGCTGCAACAAAGTGCGGCGGTGGCTGCGGCTTTGCAGCCTCTGGTGGCGGAGAAAAAGCTCGACGGGGTGCAGTCGCTCGACCAATGGCTGCCAACGGCGGCGCAACAGCAAGCCTTGCGCGAACGCTTGGGCAAGCTGGCCGCCGAGCCTAAAGCGTGGGCGGCGATGCGCGAAATCGGCGTGCCGCGCGCCGCCATGCGCCAAGCCTTGCAACAGGCGGCGGCAAGTGAAACGGTATCGCTTTCAGACGGCCTCAAAACGCCTTTGGCCGAAGCGTGGCGGCCTTTGTATTTGGGCGAAATCGCGCCGAAGCGCGTGGCGGCGGTGGTGCGGCTGAACGGGCTGAAAGATGCGGCGGCGGCACAAGCGGCGGTGGGCGGCATGGCGGGTGTGCATTGGGCGGACAAGCGCGCGCATCTGAACGAATTGTTCCAACACACCCGCAATCAGGCCGCCTGGCTCAAGCTCGCCTCCTATGCGTTGGCGTGGCTGCTGTTGTGGCGCGTGTTCGGCGCCAAACGCGGCTCGCTGATTCTGGCCGTGCCGCTGGCGGCAGCGGTGTGCACGGTGGCGGCGCTGGGCTGGGCGGGCGTGCCGGTGAGCCTGTTTGCCATGTTCGGCCTGCTGTTGGTGTCGGCCATCGGCGTGGATTACGCCGTTTACGCCCACGCCGCCCACGAAACCGCCCCCGCGCGGCTCGGCGGCATGATGCTGGCCGCGCTCACCACCGGCATTTCCTTCGGCCTGCTGGCCTTGAGCAGCACCCCCGCCGTGGCCGCGTTCGGCATCAGCGTGGCGGTGGGGGTGGTGTTTAATCTGCTGTTTGCGGCGTGGTTGTTGGAAGAGAAACAGGCATGATGTTTATCAAATGATGTGCATACAAGAATTGATATGATGCAACTATTTTTCAGACGGCATCAGAGGCCGTCTGAAACCTGAAACACCTTATTCAAGGCAAGTTCGAGATAAGTAAATGAAATATCTTTTGATTTTCAGAAATATATTTTCCGTGAGGCAGACAGAATCCGTAAGGATTCGTCATTCCCGCGCAGGCGGGAATCCAGAAGCTTGACACTTCGGCAATGTTTTCAAGGTTTCTGAAACCCCAACCACTGGATTCCCGCCTGCGCGGGAATGACGAAAATCTGGCGATTTTCTGTCTGTGTGGTGCATACATTTTTGAAAAATAAGAATATCTGAAATGACTATCCCGAACACATGTTATGAAATTATTTTTCAGACGGCATTCAGAGGCCGTCTGAAACCCTAAAATACCTTATTCGGAAAGTGAAACCATGAATCCCTCTATCGACGTCGCCATCATCGGCGCAGGCCCTTCCGGCTCGGTGGCCGCCGCTTTGCTGCACAAGCGGGGCTTTACAGTATGCGTGTTGGAAAAACAGCATTTTCCGCGTTTCGTCATCGGCGAGAGCCTGTTGCCGCACTGCATGGAAATGCTGGAAGAGGCCGGTTTTGCCGAGGCGGTAAAAGCCGAGGCGGGCTTTCAGTTTAAAAACGGCGCGGCGTTTACCTGGGGCAAGCGCTACACCTATTTCGATTTTACCGACAAGTTTTCGGACGGCCCCGGCACCACTTTTCAAGTGCGCCGCGCCGTGTTCGACAAAATCCTGATAGACGAAGCGCAAAAACAAGGCGTGGACGTGCGCTTCGGCCACGGCGTTACCGCGTTTGACAACAGCGGCGATTCGGCGCGGCTGAGCGTGGAAACCGACGGCGGCGAAGCATATGAATTGAGCGCGCGTTTCGTGCTCGATGCCAGCGGCTACGGCCGCGTGTTGCCGCGCCTGCTCGATTTGGAAACGCCGTCCGAACTGCCGCCGCGCATCGCCCATTTCACCCACATCGACGACCACATCACCAGCCCCAAATTCGACCGCAACAAAATCCTGATTACCACCCACCCGCAGCACCGCGACGTGTGGCTGTGGACGATTCCGTTTGCCGACGGCCGCTCTTCCATCGGCGTGGTCGGCACGCCCGACAAACTGGCGGGCGACAGCGAAACCGTGCTGAAAAAATTTGCGCTCGAATGCCCGATGCTGGCCGAAGTGTTGGCCGATGCCGGGTGGGAGAACGAATTTCCGTTCCGCAGCATCCAAGGCTATTCCGCCAACGTCAAAACCCTGCACGGCAAACATTTCGCGCTGTTGGGCAACGCGGCGGAATTTCTCGACCCCGTGTTTTCATCGGGTGTGACCATCGCGCTGCATTCGGCCAAACTCGCCGCCGATTTGCTCGCCAAACAGCTCCAAGGCCAGGCGGCAGACTGGCAAACTGAATTCGCCGATCCGCTGATGGTGGGCGTGAACACCTTCCGTACCTATGTCAACGGCTGGTACGACCACCGTTTCCAAGACGTGATTTACGCCGACAACCGCAACCCCGACATCAGCCGCATGCTCAGCTCGATTCTGGCGGGCTATGCGTGGGATACCGACAATCCGTATGTGGAAAAATCCGAACGCCGTCTGAACGCGCTGGCCGAATTGGTCGGCGAAGCGAAACAATCGTAAGGCAAGCAGATGCCGTCTGAAAAAAGCATTCAGACGGCATGATTGTATAGGGTGAAAGTTTCGAAAGAAAACCATGCGATATTTCAAAAACGTATTTAGCTTATTTTCCACCATCCTGCTGCTCGCCGCCTGCGCCGTTTCAGACGGCCTGCCCCAGCTGCAACACTGGCCGCAATGGCAGAGCGCCGACACCCGCTGGTTCAAACTCGAATCGCTGGATGCCGAGGGCAAGGTTAGGCAAACCAGCCTACTGGCGGTGCAGCCCGAAGCCGACAGCCTGCGCTTCGTGCAAACCGATGCGCTCGGCGCGCCGTTGTCGCGGCAGATTTTGACCCGTCAAGGCTGGCGCAACGACGGCTTCGCCCCGCCCAATCCCGCCGCCCGCCGCCTTTTTGCCGCTATATTGCCGCTGTTGGCGGTTGACGGAGGCCAGATTTATCCGCCGCAAAATCCGACGCCTTGGCGCAGCCAAGTTTCAGACGGCATGATGTCGGTTGCTTTTCCTGATGGAACGCATTGGCGGGTTACGCCATTAGAATAAGTACATGATTATTATCGTGAAATATATTCGGAGAAATTAGTTTCTGCCACGGCGTTGGCTCGCCGCCTTGTATCAGAAACTCATTTCTCCGACTATAAAACAAAGGCTTAGACCGTTGCAAAAAAATAACCGTCGCACCCGTGCAGGCGGGTGCCCAGTCTGAAGCACGGCTTCAGTTTAAACCCGGCAGCCCTATCAATTGCCAAGCTTTTAATTTATATTGTGTTTTGAAATTTAAACCATGAGCGGACAAGCAAAGCCAGGCTTTGCACTGGGCCACCCGCCTGCGCGGGTGCGACGGGTAGGGGAATTTTGTAAAGATCAAAGGCCGTCTGAAATATTTCAGACGGCCTTTGAAGATAGGCTGGCGCTTATTTACCCGCCTTGATGCTTTGCCATTGGCGCACCATCAGCTTCAGGCTTTCCGGCTCGATGGGAATCATAATGAAGCTGTTTTTCATGTCTTCATCGGTGGGGAAAACGGTGTTGTCATCGCGGTATTCCGCCGCCATCAGCGCGCGCGCAGGCAGGCTGGCGGGGGCGTAGGTGACGTATTCGCCGTTTTTGGCCGCCACTTCGGGCTCGAGACTGTTGTCGATGTAGCGGTGGGCGTTGAGGATGTTGGCGGAATCTTTCGGGATCGCAAACGAATCAATCCAGATGCCCACGCCTTCTTTCGGCATCATCACCTGGATTTTTTCCTTGCCGCCCGCTTCTTCGGCGCGGCGTTTGGCGATGTTCAAATCGCCGCCGAAGCCGACGGTGACGCAGGTGTCGCCGCGTGCCAAATCATCGATAAAGCCCGATGAGGTGAAGCGTTTGATATTCGGGCGGTTTTGCTTGAGCAAATCGGTGGCGGCTTTGATGTCGTCGGGATTGCTGCTGTTGGGGTTTTTACCCATATAGTTCAATACCATCGGGTAGATTTCGGCGGCGCTGTCGAGGTAGCTGATGCCGCATTGTTTCAGCTTGGCGGTGTATTCGGGGTTGAACACCAAATCCCATTGGTTATCGGGCAGGGTGTCGCTGCCGAGGGCTTTTTTGACGCGCTCGGTGTTGATGGCGAAGGTGTTGGTGCCCCAAAAGAAGGGCACGGCGTAATCGTTGCCGGGATCGACGTTCTGCATCAGTTCGAGGAGCTTGGGATTGATGTTTTTATAGTTGGTAATCAGGCTCTTGTCGAGTTTTTGATATGCGCCGGCCTTGATTTGGCGGCCGATAAAGGCATTGGAGGGGCCGGTGATGTCGTAGCCGGATTTGCCGGAAAGCACTTTGGCTTCGAGGGCTTCGTCGCTGTCGTACACATCATAAGTGACTTTGACGCCGTATTGTTTTTCAAAATCGGTAATGGTGTCGGGATCGACATAATCCGACCAGTTGTAGATTTTCAGCGCGGCGGTGGCGGGCAGGGCGCTGCTGTTTTCGGTTTGCGCGGCGGAGGCGGGCGTGCTGTTGGGGGGCTTTTCGTTGGACTTGTCGCCGCAGGCTGCCAGCGCCAAGACCACGAGGCCGAATAAAGACAATGATTTCATCAGGTTTTCCTCATATCGGGTTAATCGAAAAATGCAATCGAAGTATAACAAAAGCCGCCGCCATCGGGTAGGCGAAACGGCGGATTTCGGGTAAGATAGCCAAGATTTTATTTTGCTTTTCAGACGGCATCGAAGGCCGTCTGAAAACCGTTTAACTTACAGAAAAAACGCTATGAAAACCGCTGAATTACGCCAAAAATTCCTCAAATTCTTTGAAAGCAAAGGCCACCAGATTGTGGCTTCTTCTTCGTTGGTGCCGCACGACGACCCCACCTTGCTGTTTACCAACGCGGGCATGAACCAATTTAAAGACGTGTTTCTCGGCTTCGACAAACGCCCCTACAGCCGCGCCACCACAGCGCAAAAATGCGTGCGCGCGGGCGGCAAACACAACGATTTGGAAAATGTCGGCTACACCGCCCGCCACCACACTTTCTTTGAAATGATGGGTAATTTCAGCTTCGGCGATTATTTCAAACGCGATGCAATTCATTTTGCCTGGGAATTCCTCACCTCCCCCGACTGGCTCAACCTGCCGAAAGAAAAACTGCTCGCTACCGTGTATGCCGAAGACGACGAGGCCTACAACATCTGGCTCAACGAAATCGGTATGCCGTCTGAAAAAATCATCCGCATCGGCGACAACAAAGGCGCGAAATACGCCAGCGACAATTTCTGGCAAATGGGCGACACCGGCCCCTGCGGCCCCTGCTCGGAAATTTTCTACGACCACGGCGACCACATCTGGGGCGGCCCGCCGGGAAGCGCCGAAGAAGACGGCGACCGTTTTATCGAAATCTGGAACTGCGTATTCATGCAGTTCAACCGCGACGAGAGCGGCACGATGAATCCGCTGCCCAAGCCCTCGGTCGATACAGGCATGGGCTTGGAGCGCATGGCGGCGGTGATGCAACACGTCAACAGCAATTACGAAATCGACTTGTTTGAAAACCTCTTGAAAGCCGCTGCCCGCGAAACCGGCGTTGAATTCAACCTCGAAACGCCGAGCCTGAAAGTCATCGCCGACCACATCCGCGCCTGCTCCTTCCTGATTGCCGACGGCGTGTTGCCGAGCAACGAAGGCCGCGGCTATGTGTTGCGCCGCATCATCCGCCGCGCCGTGCGCCACGGTTACAAACTCGGCCAGAAAAACGCCTTTTTCTACAAACTCGTGCCCGATTTGGCGGCCGAAATGGGCGCGGCTTATCCCGAATTGAAAGAGCAGCAAACCAAGATTATGGAAACGCTGCGCGGCGAAGAAAGCCGCTTCGGCCAAACGCTGGAAACCGGCCTCGAGCTGTTTGGCAAGGTGCTGGACGGCATGAAATTCATGAAACTCGAATCGCTGCTGCCTGCGGAAGGCGCAGGCAAAGCGTTGGCGCTGACCACTTCAGACGGCCTCAAATTCAGCGTAGCCTCCCGCCATGCCGCAGGCGTGAAACAAGTAGTGATTGCGCCGCAGGCAGAAGGCCGTCTGAACGAAACCCGCGTGTTTGATTTGGCTGATGTGTTGGCGGACGGCAAGCCCGAAATCAACGCAGAAGACCGAGCCATCAAAGCTGCGTTGGAGCAATACCTGCAAGCCAATATTGCCAACAGCAAGCTGATTATCCCCGGCGAACACGTGTTCAAACTCTACGACACCTACGGTTTCCCCTACGACCTCACCGCCGATATGGCACGCGAACTGGGCATCGAGCTGGACGAAGACGGCTTCAACCGCGAAATGGAAGCCCAACGCGCCCGCGCCCGCGCCGCGCAAAGTTTCAAAGCCGATACCCAACTGGCGTATGAAGGCGGCGACACCGAATTCAAAGGCTATACCGAGCGCCAAACCGCCGCCAAAATCCTCGCCCTCTATAAAGACAGCGAGCCGGTGAACGAATTGAACGAAGGCGAAACCGGCGCGGTGGTGCTCGACAACACCCCGTTCTACGCCGAAAGCGGCGGCCAGGTCGGCGACGTCGGCTTTATCAAAGCAGGTAGCAATCTGTTTGAAGTGCGCGACACCCAAAAAATCAAGGCAACCGTAAGCGGCCAATTCGGCGTATTGGTTTCAGGCCGTCTGAAAGTAGGCGATGCCGTATCCGCCGAAATCGACAACGACATCCGCAACGCCAATATGCGCAACCACAGCGCCACCCACCTGATGCACCGCGCCCTGCGCGATGTGCTCGGCAGCCACGTCGAACAAAAAGGCTCGCTGGTGACCGCGCAACTGACCCGCTTCGACATTTCCCACCCGCAAGCCGTCAGCGCTGAAGAAATCGCCGAAGTCGAACGACGTGTGAACGCCGCCATCCTCGCCAACGTGCCGGTCGATGCCGACATCATGAGCATGGAAGACGCGCAAAAAGCCGGCGCAATGATGCTCTTTGGCGAAAAATACGGCGACGAAGTACGCGTATTGAAAATGGGCGACTTTTCCACCGAGCTTTGCGGCGGCACCCACGTTGCCCGCACCGGCGACATCGGCCTCTTCAAAATCATCTCCGAGGGCGGCATCGCCGCAGGCATCCGCCGCCTCGAAGCCATCACCGGCCTGAATGCGTTGGCATGGGCGCAAGGCCAGGAGCGCCTGATTAAAGACATCATCGGCGAAGTGAAAGCGCAAACCGAAAAAGACGTGCTCGGCAAAATCCAGGCCAACGCCGCCCAAACCAAAGCGCTGGAAAAATCACTGCAAGCCGCCAAAGCCGAACTCGCCGTCCACGCAGGCGCGAAACTGCTGGATAACGCCGAAGACCTCGGCGCCGCCAAACTCGTGGTCGCCCAAATCGACGCCGAAGCAGGTGCATTGCGCGACATCGTTACCGACCTCACCGGCAAAGCCGACAACGCCGTGGTGTTGCTGGCGGCGTTGAACGACGGCAAAGTCTCCCTCTGCGCCGGCGTGTCCAAACCGCTGACCGCCAAAGTGAAAGCCGGCGATTTGGTCAAATCCGTCGCCGAACAAATCGGTGGCAAAGGCGGCGGCCGCCCCGATTTGGCACAGGCGGGCGGTACGGACGTTGCCAAACTGCCCGAAGTGTTGGATGGGGTGAAAGATTGGGTGGGCGGTAAGCTGGCTTAATCTGCTGCCGACAAGATGCCGTCTGAAAATGCAGTAAAGTTTTCAGACGGCATTGTTATATAAACAGTTGAAACTGAAATAATAGTCGAAGATGTAGATAAATAATTGAAAATGGATAAACAATTGGAACAACAAACCAAAAGCCGAGCCGCTCATTTAAGCGAATGGGCTTATCTCGCCCTTGTTGCCGCCGTTTGGTGGGTTTTGTCGGAATGGAGCAATGCCACCGCAGCTTTTATGCTGATTGCGGTATTTGCCGGGGTGGTGCGGCTGTTTGAGCGTTTTCGTTTGAAGCGGGCAAATGCCAAACCTGCGGGCGGCTTTATCCGTTTTATGAGCGGATTTTTTCCGATTATGGCGGCGATTTTCCTGTTTCGTGCTTTTTTGATCGAGCAGTTTGTGATTCCTTCAAGCTCGATGCGGCCGGGTTTGACGGTGGGCGATGTGATTTTGGTGAATAAATTCGGTTACGGCATTCGCGAGCCGATCAGCAATCGGGTATTGATCTCTGTGGGCAAGGTGGAGCGGGGTGATGTGGCGGTGTTCCAGCATCCCGAAGACATCAAGATCAATTATATCAAACGTGTGATGGGGATTGGCGGTGATGTGGTCGAATATCGAAACAAGATATTGCGGATTAATGGGGAAATTATCCCTGATCAGCCGCTGGGCATGAGAAGCTATCTTGAGAATACGCCGCAATACGGCATGATTAATATTGAAACGGAAGCCTTTCGGGAAACGATGGACAAGCGTGATTTTGAAATATGGCAGATGGCGGGGCAGCCGGCATTTTTTCCGCAGGCTGTGCGCACGGATTTTGCGTTTCGCGACCAATGCGAATATGCAGCAGACGGCTCGTGGTTTCGCTGTACCGTGCCGGAAGGCTATTATTTTATGATGGGCGATAACCGCGACAATAGTGAAGACAGCCGCTATTGGGGTTTTGTCGGCGACAAACTGCTGGTAGGCAAGGCTTGGCTCGTGTTGCTGAATTTCAAAGATCTAGGCCGATCGCTTGGCGGGATTCGGTAAACGGATTGCGGTGGTTTTTCTGCAAACCAATGCCGTCTGAAAATGTTTTCAGGCGGCATCTTCATTATATCTGTCGATGTTTCAAGCCAATAATCCGGAGGAATCTCGCCAACGGGAATCGGTTGGATTTTGTGCTGCATGGCGTAGTGGAACCGTGTAGCGTGGGCTCTGCCCACGAAACTGTGGGAACTGCCGCAAAAAGAGACAAATCGGGTGGTGCATTCGGTTCGTGGGCAGAACCCACGCTACGTCGGGTGATGGTTGAATCTTCCAAGGCCGTCTGAAAAAGGTTTCAGACGGCCTTTTTTTGCCGACATTTTGCAGTTTTTAATCGCAACTAACGTTGGGATATCGTTTAATAAACCGTGTTTAAACCAATCCGTTTGCCTGCATGGTGCAGGAGCTTATGCGAGAGGAGATGTGAATGAATAAATTGATGGCTGCATTACTGGTAGCGCCGATAGCGGTTGTGGCTCCTGCGGCTATGGCTGCGCAAACCGCCCAGCATCCGGCGCAGGTTCAGTTCAAACAGAATATGGATACCGTGCTGGATGTGGCGCGCAACAAGCAGCTTACCGAGGCGCAGAAAATCCAGCGCATCGAGCGCTATGCCGACCAATATCTGGATTACCAGCGTATTTCCGCGCTGGCAGTGGGCTTGTCGTGGCGTCAGTTTAGCGCAAAACAGAAAACCGATTTCATCGCGGCGTTTAAAGAGATGATGATCGGCATGTATTCGCATTCGGCGCTGATGGGTGCGGCAGATTCGCGGGTAACGATGCTGCCGAAAATCATCGACAGCGGCAACAACCGGGTGGAAGTGTTTACCGAAATCCGCACTTCACGCGGCAACCGCTATGAAGTGGGCTACCGCCTTTACAAGGTGGGCAATGTTTATAAAATCTACGATATCCGCGTGGATGGCGCGAGCCTGGTAACGGTGTATCGCAATCAGTTTAACGAATTAATCCGCCAGCAGGGCATTGACGGCACCATTGCCACGGTGCGCGCACGCGGCTTGAAACAGGTGGATTAATATAGTCGGAGAAATGAGATTCTGATACAAGGCGGGGCAATCCGCAGACAGTACAGACAGTACGACAAGGCGGGCCAACGCCGTAGCAGAAACTAAATTTCTTCGACTATAAATAGAAACCAAGCTTAATATTGCTATTTTTATCATATAAATTAAGCACTAATGCCGTCTGAAAAGTGATTCGGACGGCATTATTTGTTTTGACGAAAATCAAAATCTTATCAGGATTATTAAAATTTCATGTCAAAGCTGCTTGACCTTTCGGCTCAAACTAAATACGATTACATACACAAAATTTAAAAAATTTTAATTAATTTAAAAACAACTTGCTTTTGAGAAGCGCTTTTTTTCAGCCGTTTGTGACATCGGTGTCATTTTGATGCGGGCGGGAAAATTGCAGACATATCCGGGAAATGCCGACATCGGCGGCACCCGGAGGGGAGACCCGCTTCAGCGGGCATCGGCTGACTGGATTCTTAACTATTCTCTTGATTTGGAGATGAACTTTATGCAAATTAAAAAAACCTTGCCTTTTGTGGTTGCCGCCTTGTTTTCAATGCCCGCCTGGGCAGAAAATACCGCTGCGGCGCTGGCCACCACCGACGATTATGTCAACGCCACCGTTGACCGCGCTTATGAAGAAAAAGGTTTCTTTGACGACCGCTTCAAAGTAACGGGCACCATCCGCGCCCGCGTCGACAGCGGCGACATCAACAGCTCTTATGCAGGCGAGGCCGATCAGCCGCGCGATACCGCCAGTCACCTGAATGCCGATTTGTGGTTTTCGGCGCGCATCTACAACGACTGGCGCGCCATCATGCAGATTGAGCCGCAGATGAATCTGGAAACCGGCAAAATGAACGGCGACCACGACATTCCGATGAACAAGCTGTATGTGGAAGGCACGGTTTACGATAAAGTGAAAGCCCGCGTGGGTAAATACGGCGCGTTTTCGTCTTATGGCCGCGTGTTGGACAACGAAGTGACCGGCGCCGAGCTTTTCTTTGACTACAAATATCCGACCAAAGTCGGTGTGGCGCGTGTGACCAAACATCTCAACGACAATCCGTGGGGCGCGGAAGTGCGCCGCAAGCCGATGGCTTATGCGCAAACGGTGGTGCCGGTGGCGGATAATGTCAACCTGGCCGGTACGGTGGCTTATCTGAAAGACGTGAAACGCCCGGGCAATGCCGAAAAAGATGCCGTATTCGGCGAAATCGGTCTGGATGTGACATTCAACGACGATTGGCGCTGGATGGCTGCCTACAGCCGCTCCAGCATTGACAATGTGCGCGACAGCGCCGGCCGCAAAGCGTCTCCCGACGGCGTGTTTACCGAAGTGAAATACAAGCTGGCCGACTGGAAAGTGCGCAACTCTTACGACGTGTTTTTCAACCTGCGCCGCGTCGGCTCAATGTCTGGCCTCTCTTCAGTCAACGACTACAGCAAAAACGTGCAGGGTGCGCAGCTGGGTGTAGATTTTGTGCCGTGGAAAAACCTGAAATTCCAAACCTCGTATCTGCATGGCAAACAGGTTAACGCCACCGTGGGCAACAAACGCCAGGATGTCAACGTGTTCCGTGCGCAGTTGGAATATGCATTCTGAGCGGACATGAACGCTTGATTTGAACACAGGCCGTCTGAAAGATTTCAGACGGCCTGTGCTGGTTTGCATTATCCGCTTGAGTTTGATTGCGTTTTACAGATGGAGAACCTTTGCAAAATTCCCTTACCCGTCGCACCCGCGCAGGCGGGTACCCAGCCTGAAGCAAGGCTTCAGCTCAAACTTGCTGGCCCTGAAAATGCACAATTTAATGATTCATATGGGGCTTTTAGAATCATGAAAATAGGCAGACAAGCAAAGCTGCGCTTTGCCCTAGGCACCCGCCTGCGCGGGTGCGACGGTTATTTTTTTGCAAAGGTTTCAGCCTTCCAGCTTTTCAGACGGCCTCTGAGCTTATTTCGGACAGTATAGTCGGAGAAATGAGATTCTGACACAAGGCGGCGAGCCGTAGACAGTACAGATACGCTCATTTCTTCGACTATAGTGCGCCTGCGCGGGTGCGACGGTTATCTTTTGCAAAAGCCTCAGATTGTTTTGAATCGGCATGCAACAAGCCGTTCAGACGGCCTGTATCATCATGCCGCTCAAGCTTCCAGTTTGCTGATGCCGCCCATATAAGGTTGTAGCGCCGCCGGAATATTGATGCTGCCATCGGCATTTTGATGGTTTTCCAACACGGCCACGAGGGTGCGGCCGACGGCGAGGCCGGAGCCGTTGAGGGTATGCACGAGGCGGTTTTTGCCGTTTTCGTCTTTGAAGCGGGCTTTCATGCGGCGGGCCTGGAAGTCTTCGCAGTTGGAGCAGCTGGAGATTTCGCGGTAGGTGTTTTGCGCGGGCACCCACACTTCCAAGTCGTAGGTTTTGGCGGCGCCGAAGCCCATGTCGCCGGTGCAGAGGGTAATCACGCGGTAGGGCAGCTCCAACAATTGCAGGATTTTTTCGGCATGGCCGACCATTTCTTCGAGCGCGTCGTAAGAGGCATCGGGGTGGCTGATCTGCACCATTTCCACTTTGTCGAACTGATGCTGGCGGATAAGGCCGCGCACGTCTTTGCCGTATGCGCCGGCTTCGGAGCGGAAGCAGGGCGAATGGGCGGTGAGTTTCAACGGCAGCGCATCGGAGGCGAGAATGCTGTCGCGTACGGTGTTGGTGAGGGTCACTTCGGCGGTGGGAATCAGATATTGGGTGAGTTTGCTCTCGTCGCCGCCACGGGTGACGTGAAACAAGTCTTCGCCGAATTTGGGCAACTGGCCGGTGCCGAAGAGGGTGCTGTCGTTGACGATATAAGGCGTGTAATGCTCGGTGTAGCCGTGTTGCAGCGTGTGGGTGTCGAGCATGAATTGGGCGAGCGCGCGGTGCAGGCGGGCGATTTGGCCTTTCATCACGGTGAAGCGTGCGCCGGAAAGGGCTGCGCCGCCTTCGAAGTCGAGGCCGAGCGGTGCGCCCAAATCCACGTGGTCTTTTACTTCGAAATCAAATGCGCGCGGGGTGCCGACTTTGCGAACTTCTACGTTCTCGCTTTCGTCTGCGCCGACGGGCACGCTTTCGTGCGGCAGGTTGGGAATGCCGGAGAGCCAGCTGTCCAATTCGGCTTGCACGGTTTCAAAATCGGCGGCGGTTTGCTCCAAATCGGTTTTGATTTGCGCAACTTCGGCCATCGCGACGGCGGCTTCGTCGTGTTTGCCCTGGCCTTTGAGCGCGCCGATTTGCTTGGAAGCGGTGTTGCGCGCGGCTTGCAGCTCTTCGGTACGCACTTGCAATGCTTTGCGGCGCTCCTCGATGGCTTCGAAGCGGGCGGTATCGAATTCATAGCCGCGTTCTGCCAGGCGTTTGGCCACGGCGGCGGTGTCGTTGCGGAGCAATTGGATGTCTAACATGGTGGTGTTCTCTTGAATATCGGTGAAATCGGAATGGGCGTTATTGTAAACCAATTTCAGCGGCACAAGGCCGTCTGAAAAGCATTTATTTGTTTCAGACGGCCTGTATAGTGGGAAAACTTACTCTAATACAAGGCAGCAAGCCGCAGACAGTACAGCTAGTACGGCTAGGCGCAGCAACGCCGTAGTAGGAATTAAGTTTTTCCACTATATTTTGTTTGCAGCAGAAGGTATTTGGCGTGACCGGGCTTATGCCAAACAAGTCATCGTTTAGACCACCTGAGACCTTTGCAAAATTCCCCTACCCGTCGCACCCGCGCAGGCGGGTGCCTGGTGCAAAGCGCAGCTTTGCTTGTTTGTCTATTCCTCTGATTCTAAGAATCCAATATGAATCATTGGGTTGTGAATTTTCAGAACTGGCAGGTTTGAGCTGAAGCGTTGCCTCCGACTGGGCACCCGCCTGCGCGGGTGCGACGGTTATTTTTTGCCAAGGTCTCGGCCCTCAACTGCTTGTTTTTGAGTTGCGATACGCTCAAGGCGGTGTGGAGCGCGGCATGGGGGCGTTCATGTGCATGGTTTTCCTGCTGCTTTGAGCGGGAAAGCCGGTATTCGATGCGCAGGGCTACGCCGTCCTTACCTACTGTACCTGTGAAAGTTGCGGAGCTTGTTGTCGGCTGATGCGGCGGCGTGCCGTGATCAGATTTTATCCGCCGTCGGATATTGGCGGATGGGGATTTCAGCAATGCTGTGCAGCGGTTGGGCGCGAGTGAGGAGGTCGTACCACAGGCGCAGGCGGGCGGCGCGTTCGCGGGCGTGGATTTTCCAGCCTGCCCGCACGCCGACAATGCGGGCGTCGTAGGCGCAGGCGTTGAGATGATAAGCCTGCGCCTGCATCAGCGCGCGTTGGTTGTGGAAGGGCTGCGAGATGATGCAGACGCTTTGCTGCGGGAAGGTTTGGTGGTAGCGGATGATGCTGTCGAGCGTGCGCAGCCCGGCCGGGTCTTGCCAGATTTTGTCGGCGGGAATGCCTGCCGCGACCAAGTCGGCCTGCATGCAGGCGGTTTCGCTGGGGATGTTGTCGAGGCCACTGCCGCTGACGACGAATTGCTTCACCTTGCCCGCCCGCCACAATTCGACGGCGGCATCGATGCGGTATTGGTAGTAGCGGTTGAGGCCGCCCGTATTGCCGATGTATTTGGCGGTGCCGAGGATGAGGCCGAAATCGCATTCGGGGGTGTGGGCGGCATCTTGGTGGCTTTTGCGGCGGGCTTTGAGCAAAACGTAAATATCGGCGGCAAACAGCGCGGCAAACAGGGCAAATAAAAAAGACAACATGTTTTTCAGACGGCCTCGGGCAATAAAAAATCAGGTTTCTGCATGATACGCAAAAAACCTGATTCGGTGTGGCTTTGGCGGCCTTTTCGGCTGTAGGCGCCTTTGCCTTTTTTGTTTTTGTACACTTTGTGTTTGAAGAGGTTGGATTTGACCAAGGCTTTGAGGGCGTTGTCTTTTATCGTGCCTTTGTTGATTTCGACACGGCGTTGTTTTGTCATTGTGGTGTCCTTTATGGTTGATCGTGGTCTAAAGGTTTTCAGACGGCCTTTATTATAACAAAGGCCGTCTGAAAAGTGCGTAAACATTTGTTTAAGCGTTAAAACCGGCGTTTCAGCTTGCAGGCCTGCATGATGCACACGGCCAGCTCTTCCACCGATTTGTCGGTGGTGTTGGTAAACGGAATGCCGTGCTGGCGGAACATTGCTTGCGCTTCGCTGACTTCGCGGCGGCAGGTGTTGAGGCTGGAATAGGTGGAATCGGGGCGGCGTTCCTGGCGGATGGCCTGCAGGCGCTCGGGCATGATGGTGAGGCCGAAGAGCTTGTTTTTATAGGGTTTGACCATGCGCGGCAAATCGGGATCGTCCAAATCATCGGGCGTGAGCGGATAGTTGGCAGCGCGGATGCCGTATTGCAGGGCGAGGTAGAGGCAGGTGGGGGTTTTGCCCGAGCGCGACACGCCCATCAGAATTACGTCGGCGTCTTTCAAATCTTTGCCGCTGACGCCGTCGTCGTGGTTGAGCGAGAAATTCACCGCTTCCATGCGCGCATCGTAGCGCTCGGTGTCGGTAATGCCGTGGCTGCGGCCGATTTCGTGGCGGGCGGTGACGCCAAGCTCGCGTTCGATTTTGCCGAGAAAAGCGTCAAAAAAGCTCAGATGCAGACCCGTGCTGGTTTTGATGATTTCACGGATTTCCTGATTGATGACGCTGCTGAATATCAATGGGCGCAGGCCGCTTTGCTCGGCGGAAGCATCAATAATCTTCACCATCGCCCGCGCTTTTTCGGGCGTGTCCACAAAAGGATAGGTGGCGCGTTTGAAATTTACGCCTTCGAATTGGTCGAGCAGGGCTTCACCCATGCTTTCGGAAGTCAGACCGGTGCGGTCGGAAATAAAAAAGGCGGCGCGGCGGGCCATATGGTTCTCTCTTTGAAAATAATGGTTGTGAAGTAATCTTAAAAGGCTTTCTTCTGAGCAGTCATCTGCGTTCTCAGGAGCAAAAATCCCCCTCATAAAAGCCTCGGAGCCGTCTGAAACATTTCTATCCGATGCCGACGGCGTATAGGTAAAGATACGTTTATAATATCAAGCAAAAGCGCAATAATAAAGCCTTATTCAAAATACTACATCACGCTACATAAAAAATCTCCGAATAAAAATACACATTTTTTTAAACTTTTATCTTAATTATTGGCATATAATGCCAGTAATTTAGCTTCAATCTGCCGTCTGAAAGTTGTTAACGTATTCCAAACCCTCTATTTAACAACGATTAACATAAAAACCGGGCTTTTCGACAAACGGTTTCATTCGGCTACAAACGCTGTCTCCCGCAATTTTACAAACGCAGCACCGACTGAAGGCGGGGTAAAAAAACATGACACTCTCGATATGAGTGGTTAGAATACCGTTGCAAGATTCATTTCTTTTTAACTGACATATGGATTAAACATGTCTGCAAATTACGTAATCTGGTTTGAAAACCTGCGCATGACCGACGTGGAAAGCGTGGGCGGCAAAAACGCCTCTTTGGGCGAAATGATCAGCCAACTCACCGAAAAAGGCGTGCGCGTGCCCGGTGGTTTTGCTACTACCGCAGAGGCTTACCGCGCCTTTTTGGCGCACAACGGTTTGAACGAGCGTATTTCTGCAGCCCTGGCCGCATTGGATGTGGAAGACGTGACCGAGCTGGCGCGCGTGGGCAAGGAAATCCGCCAATGGATTCTCGATACGCCGTTCCCCGCCGAGCTTGACGAAGCCATCAAAACCGCGTGGGAAAAAATGGTGGCCGATGCGGGCAGCGAAGACATTTCCGTAGCCGTGCGCTCTTCAGCCACGGCCGAAGATTTGCCAGATGCCTCTTTTGCCGGACAGCAGGAAACTTTCCTCAATATCAACGGCTTGGACAACGTTAAAGAAGCCATGCACCATGTATTCGCATCGCTCTATAACGACCGCGCCATTTCTTACCGCGTGCACAAAGGCTTTGCCCACGACATCGTGGCGCTTTCCGCAGGCGTGCAGCGCATGGTGCGCTCAGACAGCGGCGCGGCGGGCGTGATGTTTTCCATCGATACCGAAAGCGGCTTCGATCAAGTGGTATTCGTTACCTCGTCTTACGGCCTCGGCGAAACCGTGGTGCAGGGCGCGGTCAACCCCGATGAATTCTATGTGCACAAGCCGACCCTGAAAGCGGGCAAGCCGGCGATTCTGCGCAAAACCCTCGGCTCCAAGCTGATTAAAATGACCTTTACCGGCGAAGCGCAGGCGGGCAAATCGGTGCAGGTGGTGGATGTCGACGAAGCCGAGCGCAAGCAGTTTTCCATCAGCGATGCCGAAATCACCGAGCTGGCACAATATGCGCTCACCATCGAGCAGCACTACGGCCGCCCGATGGACATCGAATGGGGCCGCGACGGCACCGACGGCAAACTGTATATTCTGCAAGCGCGCCCGGAAACAGTGAAATCGCAGGAAGAAAGCGGCCGCAGCCTGCGCCGTTATGCGATTAATGGTGACAAACAGGTCTTGTGCGAAGGCCGCGCCATCGGTCAGAAAGTCGGCCAGGGCGTGGTGCGCCTGGTGAAAGACGCTTCCGAAATGGATACCGTGAAGCCCGGCGACGTATTGGTAACCGACATGACCGACCCGGATTGGGAGCCGGTGATGAAACGCGCTTCCGCCATCGTGACCAACCGCGGCGGCCGTACCTGCCACGCAGCGATTATCGCGCGTGAACTGGGTATTCCGGCAGTAGTGGGCTGCGGCGATGCCACTTCGGCGCTTTCAGACGGCCAGGAAGTGACTGTATCCTGCGCCGAAGGCGATACCGGCTTGATTTATGCAGGCCGTCTGAACGTGGAAGTAACCGATGTGGCTTTGGATAAAATGCCGAAATCGCCGGTGAAAATCATGATGAACGTGGGCAATCCCGAGCTGGCGTTCTCGTTTGCCGGTTTGCCCAGCGAAGGCATCGGCTTGGCGCGGATGGAGTTTATCATCAACCGCCAAATCGGTATCCATCCCAAAGCATTGCTCGAATTCGATACGCTTGATGCCGATTTGAAAGCCGAAATCAGCGACCGCATCGCAGGCTATGCTTCGCCGGTGGCGTTTTACGTTGATAAAATCGCCGAGGGCGTGGCCACGCTGGCAGCTTCGGTGTATCCGCGCAAGGTGATTGTGCGCATGTCCGACTTCAAATCCAACGAATACGCAGGCTTGGTGGGCGGTAATGTGTATGAGCCGCATGAAGAAAACCCGATGTTGGGCTTCCGCGGCGCGGCGCGTTATGTGTCCGATGATTTCAAGGAATGTTTCGCGCTGGAGTGCGAAGCGCTCAAACGCGTGCGCGACGACATGGGGCTCACCAACGTTGAAATCATGATTCCGTTTGTGCGCACGCTCACCGAAGCCGAGCAAGTGGTGAAAGCCTTGAAGGAAAACGGCCTCGAGCGCGGCAAAAACGGCCTGCGCCTGATTATGATGTGCGAAGTGCCGAGCAATGCGCTCTTGGCCGAGCAATTCCTGCAATACTTCGATGGTTTCTCCATCGGCTCCAACGACATGACCCAGCTTACCCTGGGCGTCGACCGCGACAGCGGCGGCCCGATTGCCAGCACCTTCGACGAGCGCAACCCGGCGGTGAAAGTGATGCTGCATCTGGCGATTTCCGCCTGCCGCAAACACAATAAATATGTCGGCATCTGCGGCCAAGGCCCGTCGGATCATCCCGATTTCGCCAAATGGCTGGTGGAAGAAGGCATCGACAGCGTATCGCTCAACCCCGATACCGTGATTGAAACTTGGCTCTATCTGGCCAAAGAGCTGAACAAGTAACATCAGGCCGTCTGAAAAGCCGCTGCATGAAAGTGCAGCGGCTTTTTGTAATTAACTTACAAAGAAAATGAGCTAAGTCAAAAGGCCGTCTGAAAAATAATTTACAATAAGCGCCATCTTCAACACATAGCGAAATAAAATAAGAAAGATAGATATAGTCGTTCCGTTAGATTGAGACAAGGCAGCAAGCCGCAGACAGTACAGATAGTACGGCAAGGTGCAGCAACGCTGTATCAAACTAAATTGAGACGACTATATTTCGCTATACATCCATAAAGAGTTGGCAATGAGCGATTATTATCCCCAGCAAATTCTGCAGGCAACCATCGAAAAAGGCGAGGCCAAAGCCGCAGGCAGCACGCTTTCCCTCAGCATTTTGGGCTTTCTCGGCGGCGCGTTTATTTCGCTGGGCTACTTGGCCTATATCCGCGTGGTCGGCGGCATGCCGCACGAATGGGGCAGCTTGGCGGTATTTATCGGCGCGGCGGTGTTTCCCATCGGCCTGATTTGCATTTTAATCGGCGGGGCGGAGCTGATTACCGGCAACATGATGGTGGTGCCTACCGCCTGGCTGGCCAAACGCATCACGCTGGCGCAACTCGGGCGCAATTGGCTGATTGTCACGCTCACCAATCTCGTGGGCGCTTTCGCCGTGGCTTGGTTTTTCGGCCATTACGTCGGTCTCACCGAAGGCGAAGTGCTGCACAAAACCATTGCCGTGGCCGAAGGCAAGGTAAATGCAGGCTTCGGGCGGGCGCTGGTTTCCGGCATCGGCTGCAACTGGATGGTGTGCATGGGCGTGTGGCTTTGCTACGGCGCACACAGTTTTTCCGGCAAAATCCTCGGTATTTGGTTTCCCATCATGATTTTCGTGCTCATCGGTTTCCAGCACGTGGTGGCCAATATGTTTGTGATTCCGGCAGCCATCTGGGCGGGCGCCGACATCAGCTGGCTGCAGTTTGCCGAAAACATGGTATCGGTGTATATCGGCAACACCATCGGCGGCGCGGTGTTTGTCGGCGCGGTGTATTGGTATGCCTACCGGCATCAGCTCCAGAGCGGACAGCAGACCGGACAACATTGAAGCGGTCATAAACAAGTTGAGGTGCAATGAAGCCGGGTATTTTTTGAATGAGTAACACATTTTTCATATAAGCAACAGGCCGTCTGAACACATGTTCAGACGGCCTGTTTGCTGGCGCACAAAAATCAGCGTTCGCTTTTCAGTGTACGCTGGCGGCGGGTTTCGCTTAACACCATGCCTGCGGATACCGATACGTTCATGCTCTCCACCGTGCCGAACATCGGAATCGACACCAATATATCGCAATGCTCGCGGGTGAGGCGGCGCATGCCTTCGCCCTCGTTGCCCATCACCCAGGCCACGCTTTCGGGCAGCGCGCAATGGAACAAATCCGCGTCGCCGCCCATGTCGGTGCCGACAATCCAGATGCCGTATTCTTTCAATTCGCGCAGGGTGCGGGCGAGGTTGGTGACGGTGATGTAGGGCACGGTTTCCGCCGCGCCGCAGGCCACTTTGCTCACGGTGGCATTCAGCCCCGCGCTTTTGTCTTTCGGCGCAATCACGGCGTGCACGCCCATCGCGTCGGCGGTGCGCAGGCAGGCGCCGAGGTTGTGCGGGTCGGTGATGCCGTCGAGCACCAATAACAAGGGCGGTTCGCTCAGGTTTTCCAACACGTCTTCCAGATGCACGTGGTTTTTTGAAGCGTCGATAAACCCGACCACGCCCTGATGGCGCGCGCCTTTGCTGATGCTGTCGAGGCGGGCGGCATCGGCAAAATGCAGGCGCACGTTTTCGGCGGCGGCTTTTTCCAATACCTCGCGGGTGCGGGCGTCGTGTTTGCCTTCCTGAATGTAAAGCTCGGTGATGGATTTCGGGTTTTGCCACAGGCGGGCATTGACGGCGTGAAAGCCGTAGATGAGTCGTTGGTTGGCCATGATTTTGCTTTAAAAGTGGTTTCAGACGGCATTATACAGGTTTGGCCTGAGGCCGTCTGAAAAGCATCCGGCAGATCGGCGAGGCTTTGCTCCCGCGCTGGCCGGATGCGGCGACACGACCTGATGCCCGGCGCGTGCAGGTGCGGTTGCAGTAATCATCCAATGCAGTTTCCAACGTTGTTTGGGAGCGCGAAAGACGCAGGATGAGACCGTTGCAAAAAATAACCGTCGTACCCGCGCAGGCGGGTGCCCAGTCTGAAGCACAGCTTCAGTTTAAACCCGGCAGCCCTATCAATTGCCAAGCTTTTAATTTATATTGTGTTTTGAAATTTAAACCATGAGCGGACAAGCAAAGTCAGGCTTTGCACTGGGCACCCGCCTGCGCGGGTGCGACGGGTAGGGGAATTTTGCAAAGGTCTCAGGGTATGTGGTTTTAAAGCAAGCCAGCGCGGCAATTGCCTGGCAGGCTTTTTATGCGAAATGATTGATTTGGTGTTATGATTATTGCGGTAATTATTTTTTAAACGGGCAAAACGTGTACCGTAATTTTTTGCTGCCGCTGTGGAGCATCGGTGTGGTGCTTTCTTTTGCTTTGCCGTTTGCACCGCCTTGGTGGGCATTGGCGGTCGCGGGCGTGTGTCTGCTGGCGGCGGCTCGGCGTTGGCGGGTATTGCTGCTGCCTTTGCTGTTGCTGCTCGGTGCGGCTTACGGCATTTGGCGTACGGAGGCGGATTTGGCGGGGCAATGGCCGTTGCGGGTGGAGCGGGCGGTGAAGTTGACGGCGACGGTGGCGGATCTGCCGCAGCGGGATGAGCGGCGGGTGCGCTTTGCGGCGTGGGCGGAAGATGAGGGCGGGCGGCGCTACCGTTTGCAGTTGGCGGATTATCAGTTGCGTGAGTGGCCGGTCGGCAGCCGCTGGCAGATTGAGGCGCGTTTGCGGCCTGCAGTGGGCGAGGTGAATTTGTCGGGGTTTAACCGCGAGGCGTGGGCGTTGGCCAACGGCATCGACGGCATGGGCAGCATCGGCAAAATGCGCGTGGAGAGGCCGTCTGAAACCTTTTTGCCCGTGCAGCGCATCCGTCAGCGAATCAGCGCCAATTGGCAGGATGTGGCGGCAACAGACGAGGGGCTTTCAGACGGCATTGCCTTGATGCGGGCGTTGAGCATCGGCGAACAGGGCGCGTTGGGCGCGGCGGCGTGGCAGTCGTTCCGGCCTTTGGGTTTGAACCATTTGGTCAGCATTTCGGGTTTGCACGTCGGTATGGTGGCCTTGATGGTCGGCTGGTTGACGAAACAAGGGCTGCGGATATTACCGTTTACGCCCGGTAAACCGAGGGTGTGGATATTGGCGGCGGGGGTGTCGGCGGGCTTGTTTTATGCCGGGTTGGCGGGTTTTTCGGTGCCGACGCAGCGCAGCGTGTTGATGCTGCTGGCTTTGGCGTGGGCGTGGTGGCGCGGCAGCGGCGGCTCGGCCTGGCGCGCTTGGTGGCAGGCGTTGGCGGCGGTGTTGCTGATGATGCCTTCGGCGGTGTTATCGGTCGGATTTTGGTTGTCGTTCGGCTTGGTGGCGGCTTTGCTGTGGGTGTCGTTCGGGCGCAGTCATGAAGGCGGACGCGGCTGGCGTTTGGCCTTGGAAGGGCAATGGGCGGTAACGGTGTTGTCGCTGGTGGCTTTGGGCGCGTTGTTTGCCTCGCTGCCCGTCATCAGCCCCGTGGTGAACGCGCTGGCGATTCCGTGGTTTTCGTGGCTGCTGGTGCCGCTGGCGCTGCTCGCTTCGCTGCTGCCGTGGCCGCCTTTGCAATGGCTGGCGGCTGCGGCGGGCGAATACACTTTGCGCGCTTTGATGTGGCTGGCCGCCCATGCGCCGGAATATGCGGTGGCGGCCTCGCCGTGGCCGTTGATGCTGCTGGCGGTCGGCGCGGCGGCGGTGTTGCTGTTGCCGCGCGGTTTGGGCTTGAAACCGTGGGCGGCGCTGGTGTTGGCGGGCTTTGTGTTTTACCGCCCGCCCGAGTTGGCAGCAGGCCGTCTGAAAGCGGTGGTGTGGGATGTCGGGCAGGGCTTGGCGGTGTCGCTGCAAACGGCGCGGCACACTTTGCTGTTTGATACCGGCACGGAAATTTCGGCCAATATGTCGCTGCTGCCGAGTTTGAACGCGGCGGGCATCCGGCGTTTGGACGCACTGGTGTTGTCGCACCACGATGCCGATCACGACGGCGGTTTCGCAGCGGTGGCGCAGTCGAAAAAACCGCGCTTGTTGTGGGCGGGACAGCCCGAATTTTACCCACAGGCGCGACATTGCGAAGAACAAAGCTGGCAATGGGACGGTGTGCACTTTGAATTTTTGAGGCCGTCTGAAAACCATCAAAGCCCGCACGACAACGACCAAAGCTGCATATTGCGCGTGTTGGCGGGCGAACACGCCTTATTGCTCAGCGGCGATTTGGGGCAGGGCGGCGAGCGCGATTTGGTGGTGCGTTACGGCGACGGCTTATACAGCCAGGTGTTGCTGCTGGGACACCACGGCAGCAATTCTTCATCGGCGGGCACATTTCTGAATGCGGTGTCGCCGCGCTATGCCGTGGCTTCCAGCGGCTACGCCAATGCCTACCGACACCCCGCCGAAGCAGTCCGCCACCGTGTCGCCGCACACGGCGCGACATTGCTGCGCACCGACCAATCTGGCGCATTGTGGTTTGAACTGGGTGGAGACGATGTACAACAAGGCCGTCTGAAAAAGTGGAAACCGTATTGGCAGAAAAAACCGTTTGATTGATGCCATTGCCGGTAAAGGCCGTCTGAAAGATTTCTGGTTGCCGCAGATTGTCAGGAAGCCCTAGCCACATCGGAAAATGACCGGAGATGCAGCTCAAATTGTGCACCGGCCTGCAATCAGGCGCGCAACTGCCGCCACATCAGATAATCGCGCAACGGCGGCACGGGCGGGTTGAGACAGTGCGGGCAGACGCCGGTCACATCTTCATCCTCTTCTTCGACATGCAGCGCATTCGGGTCGAATTTTGCCTGCTGCATCACCGCCTGCGCCAGCGCCTGCGCCTGAACCACGTCAAAATCAAAGTTTTCGAGGATTTCGAACAACAGGCCGGTTTCGGCATCGCTGAAACCGCTGCTGTGGGTTTCAATCAGGCGGATATAGTCGGTGTTGTGGATTTTTTGTCGGAGCAACTGGATGGGATTGTGCATAGATAATCAGAAAACAGGCAGAAATAAAGTTACATTATAGTCTATACCGCAACGATGAAACACCGTTTGCTGCCTGTGCCGTCTGAAACCTGTCATGTATAATTATAATTTGGCGGAGCGGCTGAAACGGCGGAGCGATTTCCGGTAATGATACCGCATTGAGCTCACATTGATTTCATGATGGTTATTCGGGAGGGTGGCAGCATGGCCTGGTTTTATTTGATAACCGCCTTGGCAGCGGGCGCCGGATTGTCGGTGCAGGCTGCGGTAAACAGCCGTTTGAGTGCGGGCATGGGCGGCCAGCCTTTGCTGGCGGCTTTGATATCGTTTGCTGTCGGCACGCTTTGTCTGCTGGTGGCCGCCTTGTTGCAGAGCAATTGGAGCGTTGCTGCCGCCAATGCAGCGCAACAACCGGGGTGGCGTTGGGCGGGCGGCGTGATTGGTGCGGGATTTGTGTTTACTTCGGTGTTGCTGGCACCGAAAATCGGCATTGCCAACACCATGTTTCTGTTTATCCTCGGCCAGCTTGCCAGCAGCATGCTGATCGACCACTTCGGTCTGATACAGATGCCGGTGCGGCCTTTGCAGTGGTGGAAGTTTGCCGGAATGGCGGTGATGCTGGCAGGCGTGGCCTTGTTTGTGTTCGGTGAGCGCTGGTTCAGGCCTTAGGGCTTCCTGACAAAGTAAAAGCCCGATACATGTATCGGGCTTTCTGCATTCAAGCGGTTGGTTTTATTTGGCAAAATATTTGCTGTAAATCTGGTCGTATTCGCCGTTGTCGCGCACTTTCTGGAGCGCATCGTTGAGCATGTCTACAGTAGCGGTGTTGCCTTTGTTGACAGCCATGCCGTAATGCTCCACTTCAAAGTCGGGCACGGCCACCATGCTGAAACCTTTGTCGCTGTTGTTTTTGATGTAGTTGCCCACCACGGCGCTGTCGCTTACCACGGCATCCAGGCCGCCGCTTTCCAGCTCTTTAATCAGAAGCGGCAGGTTTTCGAAGCGGGCGATTTTGGGGCTGTCGTTGCCGAGGATTTTGGAGGCGGCAAAATCACCGGTGTTGCCGGTCACCACGCCGACCCTTTGTACGTTTTTCAAATCGGCCACGGATTTGATGCTTTTGCCCTGCGGCACCAGAATAACCTGGGTGATTTCAAAATAGGGCGCGGTGAAATCCATGCTTTGCTTACGGTCATCGGTGATGGTCACCGCGGAGGCGAGGATGTCCACATCGCCGTTGGCCAGCGCGGGGAAGAGGCTGTCCCACGGCTGGTGCTTGAATTCCACTTTGAAATTGCCTGCTTTGGCCATGGCGTTGACCAAATCCACATCAAAGCCCTGCACCTGATTAGACGAATCCAGCGATTCGAACGGTGCGAATTCGGCATTCATGGCCACGCGGTATACTTTGTCGGGATTTTGCGCCGGAGCAGCCGCGCTGCCGCTTTCGCCGCCACAGGCACCCAGTGCCAGAGCGGAGCAGGCCAGGGCGGTGGCCAGCCATTTTTTCATGTTCATGGTCGATTCCTGAGAAAATAAATCAAACGCTTATTTTAGCATAAATTTACAAAACAACGGTAATTGTTTCAGACGGCCTGTGTGCATCAACGCTCTTTTTCACGAAAGAAAGCATAGGTCACATCATGAAACAAGTCCACATGCGGGCTGTCTTCATAGTTCAGCTCAGCCAGCGCATCTTCAAAAGCCAGTTGGACGGATTCCACCACGTCTTGCGCCATGTCGGCGGGCAGGGCGCGAATCATGCCTTTGAAGGCCGTTGCCAGCACGTGATTCTGCATGCGCAATATATCATTGGCTTCTTCCAGATAGTCGAGACGTTGTTCGATGCTGCTCATCATGTTTCCTTTGAATAATCTGTTAGAATGTGCGCATTATATAGCGAAACCAGACAAACCGACATCAACCGGCAGGGCGCTGCGCGCCGTGGCGGATTTTCAGTATCCACGTCTGCCCGAACAAGCCGCTTTCTTTGAGCCGGAGCAACCGGCCGGGCCAGCTTGTTTTTCAACGGGCATCACCACAATAAAACAGCAACCGAATGAAAGTATTCCTATAATGAGCAACCAACACCCAACCCCAGACCATCCTCTTACGCCTGAAGAATCCGTTTCCGCAACCGCTGCACAGCCGCAGGCGCAGCAGGAAGAATTCGATTGGGAGCGCGGTTTGGAGCAGCTGCGCGAAAAACGGCAAACGCCGCCGGCCGATGCCGCGCATGCCGACGTCCGGATTGCTGCGGCAGAGCCTGCCCGCCGCAGCCCGGCAGAGCCGCAGCAAGCCGCAGACAAGCGCGCTCTTGATGCGGTGGCACGCGAAAAAGTCTTGCGTGAATACCTGCAGCAGTGGCAGCAGGAGCACAATGATGCCTTCAGCGAGGAGGAAATCACCGGCGCTGAAACCGATACGACCGTATTGCTGCAGGAAGACTGGCTGAGCGCCCAGAATGCCTTGCGCACGGCGGCCGACGAACATGTTTTGGCAAGCCATACCGTGTGGCTGAACCCCAAACGGCAGCAGGCGGCAGTGCAGCAGCAAGAAGAGGACGGGGAAACAGCATATGCCGAAGAGGAAGCATCAGAAGAAGCATTGCCGCTGTCGCCGGAGCAGCTTCCGGTTACCGTTCAAGTCATTGATCCTCGCGTGAATCCTGCCTTGCCGGTGATGTGTCTGTCGGAAAAAGAATTGATGGAGCGCCTGACCAGACGTTTGCGCCCGCACCTGACCGATGCCGTTGCCGGAATGGTGCGCGTGGCCGTGCAGAAACAGGCTGCCGCATTGACTTACCAGCTGCAACAAAACCTGAACGAGCAAACCCCGGCGCTGGTAGACGAGATTCTCGAATACAATCTCAAGGCCGTCATGTCGGAAATCCGCTACGACTTGAAATTCAAGCGCAACAAATGAACACTATGTCGAAATGGATCTGGATTATCATCGCCGCTGCAGCATTGTTCGGCTATCAGCGCTGGCAGCAGCCTGCAAGCGAGCCTGTTGCCGTCGAATCATCCGCATCTGCCACCGCCGACAGCGACCAAAAGTTTCAGACGGCCTTTGAGCAGAAGCAAAGCAATCTGCAGATAGCAGGCAGCGGCAGGGTCATCAAAACCCTGCCCGACGACAACAAAGGCTCGCGGCACCAACGCTTTATTCTCAAACTCGACAGCGGCCAAACTTTGCTGGTGGCGCACAATATTGATTTGGCGCCCAAAATCAAAGGCTTGAAAAAAGGCGACAGAATAGTGTTTTACGGCGAATATGAATGGACGGAGCAGGGCGGGGTGATTCATTGGACGCACCACGACCCGGCAGGCCGCCATGTCGGCGGCTGGTTAAAACATGACGGAAAAACATACCAATAAAACAGATTACAAGCCTGCATCCAGACAGCGCAAATTTCTTTCAGACGGCCTCAAACACAGGCCGTCTGAAATGCAGTTGGCTTCGGCCTGCCGCCTTGTGCCGATTTGCATCAATATAGTCGAATAAATTAGCTTCTGCTACAGCGTTGGCTCGCCTTGTCGTACTATCTGTACTGTCTGCAGCTCGCCGCCTTGTGTCAGAAGCTAATTTCTCCGGCTATAAAAGAAAACCAAATAAAATCAAACAATAAAAGGAGAGACACTTGGAAAAAATCGTTATCGTGGCCGCCGTGCGCACAGCTATCGGCAGCTTTTCCGGCAGCCTCAGCAGCATGCGCGCACCGGCGCTCGGAGCCGCCGTTATCAAAGCCTTGCTCGATAAAACCGGCGTGCAACCCGGACAGGTTGACGAAGTGCTGATGGGCAATGTGCTCACCGCCGGAGTCGGCCAGAATCCGGCGCGCCAGGCCGCTTTGGCAGCCGGGTTGCCCATACACATTCCCGCCACCACCGTCAACACCGTCTGCGGCTCCGGCCTGACTGCCGTCCAACTCGCCGCACGCAGCATTGCCTGCGGCGACAGCGAAATCGTGATTGCCGGTGGCCAGGAAAACATGTCTCAAGCGCCCCATTTGCTGGCAGGCTTCCGAAACGGCCAAAAAATGGGCAATGCCACACTGGTCGACAGCATGGTTTCAGACGGCCTTACCGATGTTTACCACCAATACCACATGGGCATCACCGCCGAAAACATCGCCGAAAAACTCGGTATCAGCCGCGAAGAACAAGATGCATTGGCGCTGGTTTCGCAACAACGGGCTGCCGCTGCACAAGCCGCAGGCAGGTTTGCACAAGAAATCATCCCGGTCGCCGTACCGCAACGGCATGGTGACGCGGTCATTTTCGACGCCGACGAATACATCAAACCCGCCGCCAACGCCGAAAGCATCGCCAAACTGCGCCCGGCGTTTAAAAAAGACGGCACCGTCACCGCAGCCAACGCTTCCGGTATCAACGACGGCGCGGCCGCCGTCATGCTGATGGGCGCCAAAAAAGCCCGGGAATTGGGGTTAACACCGCTGGCAAGCATCAAGGCTTATGCCGCCACCGGTATCGAACCCGAAATCATGGGCTTGGGGCCGGTGCCCGCGATAAAGCAAACCTTGCAGAAAGCTGGTTGGCAAATTGGCGATTTGAATCTAATCGAAGGCAACGAAGCATTCGCTGCGCAAGCCCTGGGCGTTGCCCGTGAGCTCGGATTTGATATGGACAAGGTCAACGTCAACGGCGGTGCCATCGCTTTGGGGCATCCCATCGGCGCATCCGGCTGCCGCATCCTGGTGACCTTGCTGCACGAAATGCAGCGGCGCCACGCCCGAAAAGGCTTGGCTGCCTTATGCGTCGGCGGCGGCATGGGCGTTGCCCTGGCGGTGGAGCGCGACTGACTGTTTCAGACGGCCTTCAGAGGCCGTCTGAAATGATAAAAATTTGCAACGGAGAAAAACAAATGGAATGGGAAAACCGAATCAAAAGAATGAAGATGAACAAATGGCAAATATTGCTTATTACGGTATCAAGCCTTTTTATAGCACATCCCGCATCCGCAAAATATATATGGGATATCGAAAGGGCGGAGCGCAGCTGCGAGCTTCAAAAAAATTCCATTCTCCGAGAACGCAACGGAACACCAGCCTGCACGGAACTTAAAAACTTAAAAAGAATGCAGAGAGAATACAACCACCGACAAGGGATCATTAATTACCAAGCAGACCAACGAGAAAGACTTGAACGCCAAGAACGCGAATACCGGAATAAAAACCCCAAAAGCAAGAAAAATGGCGACGGCGCGCTACAAGCTTGCCCAAAAATGACAGACCAGCACCACCGCGCTTGAGTATCCGCGAACAAAGATGCCTTAACTGAAACAATAGGGGCAAGAATGAGCCTGGCGGCCACTGCGAACACTTGGCGGCCACGTAAGACGGAAGTGCTAGCATTTTCTATTTCGCATAATCTATATTATGTTAAATTTTATATTATGATTATCTTAGATTGTGCCCACTATAAGCTGAAGCTGATGCAGAAAGCTATAGTCGTTCCGTTAGATTGATACAGCGTTGCTGCGCCTTGCCGTACTACCTGTACTGTCTTCGGCTTACTGCTTTGTCTCAATCTAAATTGAAACGACTATATACAGTCACTTCCTGGCCATCTGAAAGCTGAAAGCGCCGAAGTGACATCACCGCAGTACTACTGCCGGAATGCCCGGCTCGCGCGCAATAATCGTTGCGTGGCAGGTGCGGCCGCAGCGATTGGTAACGATGGCGTAAGCGCGTTTCATCACCGGCTCCCATCAATTAAAAACCACAGGCCGTCTGAAAGGTTGAGACCTTTGCAAAATACTTTTTTCTTGGAAATATCCATTCCATCTGTCATTCCGGCGCAGGCCGGAATCCATTTTTTCAAGGTTCAGTTATTTGATTTCAAATGGGTTTTCATGGTGAGCTATGGATTCCGGCCTGCGCCGGAATGACGGAGTGGATGCTTTTGCGACGCAGCAAAAGGTATTTTGCAAAGGTCTCAGGTTAAAAGTTTTCAGACGGCCTGTGCAATCTTGCAAACACCTTACACAACCAAACCGGCGGGCGGTATAATCCGTCGCGTCAATAATCAAAACAAGCGGGATAAATATGCAGCAGCTTAAATTGGCCGTTTCGGGCGCGCAGATTTTATTTGTGGCCTTTGGCGCGATGGTGTTGGTGCCGTTGCTTACGGGGTTGAACCCGGCAATGGCATTATTGGGTGCCGGCATCGGCACTTTGCTTTTTCAAGTGGTGACGCGGCGCAAGGTGCCGATTTTTTTGGGCTCTTCGTTTGCGTTTATCGCGCCGATTATTTATGCGGTTGCCGAATGGGGGCTGCCTTCGACCATGTTCGGCCTGTTTGCGGCGGGCTTTATGTATTTTGTGTTTGCCGGGCTGGTGAAATGGCGCGGACTGGCGACGGTCAACCGTTTGCTGCCGCCGGTGGTTATCGGCCCGGTGATTATGGTTATCGGTCTTTCGGTGGCGGTGGTGGCCAGCCAGATGGCGATGGGTCAGGCAGGCGGCAGCCAGGTGGTGGATTACAGCCAGTCGCTGCTGCTTTCGGGTTTCACTTTTGCGGTGACCGTTATCATTGCGGTGTTTGGCAGCAGGATGATGAAGCTGGTGCCGATTTTAATCGGAGTGGCATCCGGCTATATTGCTGCCCTGCTCCTCGGCCTGGTAGACGTGCAGCCGATTATGGATGCGCCTTGGTTTGCCTGGCCGCAATTTGTGACACCCGAGGTCAACTGGCATGCGGCGCTGTTTATGCTGCCGGTGGCGATTGCGCCTGCCATCGAACACATCGGCGGCATCATGGCCATCGGCAAGGTAACGGGCAAGGACTACGCCAAAGATCCCGGCCTGCACAAAACGCTGGCGGGCGACGGCTTGGGCGTGTGTGTGGCCGGTTTGATCGGCGGCCCGCCGGTAACGACTTACGGCGAGGTAACCGGAGCGGTGATGCTCACGAAAAACAGCAATCCGAAAATCATGACCTGGGCGGCGGTATTTGCCATTTGTATGGCTTTTTTCGGTAAATTCAATGCTTTTCTGGCTTCGATTCCGCTGCCGGTAATGGGCGGAGTGATGATTTTGCTGTTCGGCACCATCGCTTCGCTCGGCCTGAAAACGCTGATTGATGCCAAGGTGGATTTGATGCAGCCGAAAAATCTGGTGATTGTCAGCTCGGTGCTCACCACCGGCGTGGGCGGCATGGTCATCAAATTCGGCAGCATGAGCTTTGCGGGCGTGGGCTTGTGCGCGATTTTGGCGATTATCCTCAATTGGCTGCTGCCGAACGAAAAGGCGGATGCTGTTGTATTGAATGAGGAAATCTGATTATTTATGCAGCAACTCAGCTTGAGACTTTTGCAAAAAATAATATCCGTCGCACCCGCGCAGGCGGGTGCCTAGTGCAAAGCGCAGCTTTGCTTGTCCATAAAAAGGTATTTTGCAAAGGTCTCAGCTCGGCAGAATATGCACTTTGACCCGCTGCCCCTCTTCCACTACCGTGCCGGCCGGCACTTCGCACAAGGCATTGGCATGGGCGCAGGTGCTGAGCATGGCCGAGCCCTGGTTGGGCAACAACACGGCCACAGTGTCGCCGGCTTCGTTCACCTCGATGCGCACGCGCAAAAATTCGCGCCGCTTGATGGCTTTTTTGGTGCTGAAGGCGGCCTTGACATTGAAGTTGGGCAGATTCCAATAGCGCGGGTATTTGCCCATCAGCTTGTTGAGCACGGGGAAAAGCAGCATGTGCGCGGTAACAAATGTGGCGACCGGGTTGCCGGGCAGGATGAATACCTTGGTGTTGCCGATATTGCCCCAGGCAAACGGCTTGCCCGGTTTGATGGCCAGCGTGTGTGTGGTCAGCGTGCCCACGTTTTCGATGGCCTGCTTCAGGTAATCGGCCTCGCCCACCGAAGCGCCGCCGCTGGTGATAATCACGTCAAACTTTTTGGCCGCATAGGTGAGCGCGGTTTCGGTACGCGCCAGATCGTCGGGCAAAATGCCGCCGTCCATCACTTCTGCGCCGCGTGTTTTCAGCCATGAAATCATCTGATAGCGGTTGGCATCGTAGATCTTGCCGTCGGCCAGCGGCTCGCCCGGCTCGGTGATTTCGTTGCCGCTGGAAAACACGATGACTTTCAGCTTTTCGTATACCGGCACATTTTTGTAGCCCTGCGAAGCGGCCAGCCCCAAAGCAGCGGCATTCATCTTGCTGCCCTGCTCCAGCAGCTCGTCGCCCACTTCGATTTCTTCGGCTTTCATGCGCATGTGTTGGCCGGGTTCGATTTCGGCGTTGACATGCAGGCATCCGCCGTTTATTTCCGCCTGCTCCTGCGGCACTACGGCAGTGGTGTTTTGCGGCAGCGGCGCGCCGGTGAAAATGCGCACGGCCTCGCCCTGCTGCAAGGGGGCAGCAGCCGCATCGCCCGCCTGCACGCGGTTGACAACGGCAAAATCTTTCAGACGGCCTTCTTTGTCGCACACCGCATAGCCGTCCATGGCGCTGTTGTCAAACATGGGGCTGGGGTAACGGGCTTGCAGCGGCGCGGACAAAAAGCGGTTGGCGGCTTCCATCAACGCCAGATTGACGCTGCCGAGGGCGCAGCTGTGGGTGTCGAGCAATTGCTGACGGGCAATTTCAAAATCTAGCATGGCGGGTTTTCCATATCCTGTAATGAGTTGTAATTTACAAAATCGGCTTCTTGTGCAAACAACACCGAACGGGCGCGCTGCTGTTGCAGCCAGCCGCGTATGGTGCGCATGCCGGCGTTGAGATAAGTAATCGAGCTCGGCAGCAGTTGCGGGCGGATGAACATCACGCTGTAATGCGGCTGGTTGCCGGTTTGGGCATAAAAAGCGCTGCAAAGCGGCGAGCGCTGGGCGGCGGTTTTGAAGGTTTGCACCAAATCTTCGGGCAGACGCAACGTGTCGCACGGCACCACCAGCAGCCAATCGGCCTTGGCCAGCTGGATGTCGCTGGCGGCGGTGCAGAGGGCGGCCAGCGGCCCCAAGCCCTGCCATTGGCGCGCATCGGTGAAAATATGCGGGCTGCGGGCGGAATATTTTTCCAGATTGCGGTTGGCGCTGATGGCGACATGCTCCACCTGCGGCCTGATACGGTCGGCCACATGGTCGATAAACGCGCGGCCTTCCCATTCGATCAGACCTTTGTCTTGGCCCCCCATGCGGCTGCCCTGCCCGCCGGCCAATATCAGTGCGATGACTCTCATGCTTGCGTGTCCCATTGGCGGGCGGCCGCTTGGTCGCTTTGTCTGGCTTCCACCCAATGCTCGCGGCCGTCTGAAAACTGTTCTTTTTTCCAGAAAGGCGCTTCGGTTTTCAGGTAGTCCATCAGGTATTCGGCTGCAGCGAAAGCGGCCTTGCGATGCGCCGAGGCGGCCAGCACCAGCACAATCTGCTCGTCGGCAGCCAGCTCCCCTACCCTGTGGATGACGGTACAGGCCGAAAGCGGCCACCGCTCGGCGGCAGCGGCGGCAATGCGGCCGATTTCGGCTTCGGTCACTTCCGGAAAATGTTCGAGATAAAGGCTTGAAAGCGGTATGTCGGTATCGCGGTCTCGCACCAGGCCGACAAAAGCCGCAACTGCGCCCACGTTGCCGCCGCCCGCCAGCAAGGCACGGTATTCATCCTGCAAATTGAAATCGGCATGCTGCACGCGGATAAGGGTCTGCATGTCAGCCTCCCGTTACCGGCGGCAACAGGCCGACTTCGGCGCCGTCGGGTATGTCGTCGCTCCAGCCGCTGATTTTTTTATTAATGACCAACCGGAAAATCTTGTCGGGCGCCAATGCTGCCTGCCATTCGCCGCCGCGCGCATGCAGCAGCGCCAGCAGGTCATGCCCGCTGCCGCCGCTCCAGGCAATTTCTTCCTGGGCAGTATCCAGATGTTGTTTGAGCACACCGAAATATAGAATTTTAATCATAACCATGTTTACTTTATCGAGAGCGGTTGATGCGTGATGGTGCCACATCTGATGCACATTGCGGCATTGTCGGGCAATCATTTGACTGAAATCAAACCAATCAGCCTGCCTTTGTCGGCCGTTATTGAATCGCGGTTATTCTGCAATATCCTGCAGGCCGTCTGAAAAAATCCGGATTGGCCGGTATAGTCGGAGAAATGAGCTTCTGATACAAGGCGGCGAGCCGCAGACAGTACAG
>JAUNTY010000078.1 GCA_030538415.1 Neisseria sp.
CAGCAAGCCGCAGACAGTACAGATAGTACGGCAAGGTGCAGCAACGCTGTATCAATCTAAATTGAAACGACTATACAATTGACCGATACCAACCGGCTCTCAGGCCGTCTGAAAGAAAACCATGCCAAAATTCACCGCCCCCGCCCACCCGCAAGACCCTGCCGCATTCCTCTACACGCTCACCGATGCTTATCTGGCATTTGCCGAGCGCGAAGGCGAAAATGGCATGGCGCAGCTCAACGACGAGCAACACACGCTCCTGGCCTATTGCTACCTCGACAGCCAGGTGCAGGAAGGCGGCTTTATCCAGCTGATTGCCGCGGGCTACGGCGAATATGTTTTCATGAACCCGCTGGCCGACAGCCTGCGCCGCTGGCGCATCAAGCCGACACCGAAAATCATCGAACAGGCCAAAGCGCTGTATACCAAATACGGTGCCGACATCGAAGCGCTGGCCGAAGCCGAGGAGCCGCTGGAAAACATCCGCAGCCGCTTCCCCGATTTTGAAGAGCTCGACGGCGATTATTACGAAGCCGCCGATGAAGATTTGGCTGCTGCCGCCGAATATGTGCAGGCCAATTTGGACAAGTTTATCGAATAAACGCCATTATCATTATTCAGACGGCCTAAGGCCTTTGCAAAATACTTTTTTCTTGGAAATATCCATTCCATCCGTCATTCCGGCGCAGGCCGGAATCCATTTTTTCAAGGTTCAGTTATTTGATTTCAAATGAGTTTTTATGACAAGCGATGGATTCCGGCCTGCGCCGGAATGACGGAGCGGATGCTTTTTCGATGCAACAAAAGGTATTTTGCAAAGGTCTCGGCCTCTGTATCGGATGCGATACAGAGGCCGTCTGAAAAAATACCAAGGCGTTACACTTCAATCCGGTTCGGCGTAAACGTCTCCCACTTGTTGCAGGCCGGACAATGCCAGAAAAACACCTGCGATTTGAAGTGGCAGTTGCGGCAGCGGTACATCACCGCTTTTTGCAGCTGGCGTCCGATGACCGCGCGCATCATGTCGGCATCGGCTTTCCAGGTCGGATCCATGCCGCTGATCTGCAAACCGAGCAGGCGGTATACGCCCTGCAAATCCGGCTTCTGCCGCACCAGCTCGATGGCGGTTTGCGCCGCGACGGTTTCGCCGTCAAGCAGCAGCGATTTTTCATACACCACATTAATCAGATCCAGTTGCGGGAACGTCTGCATATAGCCTACCAGCACGTTCAACCCCTCCTGCGGCTTGCCCAGCGCGTCATAGGCATCGTAAAGGCGCTCGCCGACCATGCTCAGATAGGCATGGTTTTGCTTTTCTATCGCGCCATAAGCTGCAATAGCCGCCTGATAATCGCCCTGTTTCTGCTCGATATCGCCCAGAATCATGTTGGCGCGCGTGCATTTCGCATTGGCGTCCAGCGCTTTTTGCACATCGGCGCGGGCGGTGTCGAAATCGGACTTAAACAGCGCCGTCTGCGCCAACTCGCAGTAAAACTGAGCGATTTCAAACTGGTAGGTCTGCTCGTCGTGGCTCAGCAGCTGCGCCATTTCGATGGCTTTTTCCCAATCGCGGTCTTGCTGGTAAATGCTCAGCAAAACCTGACGCGCGTCTTTGGCCATGTTGCCGTTTTGCAGGCCGAGAAAAATCTGCTCGGCGCGGTCGACCAGGCCTGCGCTTTGGTAATTCTGCCCCAATTCAAACAACACGCGCTCGCGCCGCTCGCCCACGGTATCGGGCGAATCAAGCAGCGCCTGGTGCATGTGGATGGCTTTGTCGTTTTCGCCGCGCTGGCGGTAGAGTTTGCCCAGCGTCAGGTTCAAATCGTAAGACTGCGGCTGCTGGTCGATGACTTCGGCCAATTCGCGCGCCGCCTTGCCGCTGTTGCGGTCGACCAGCGCATCGAGGCTTTTGTAAAAACCGCCCGGCACGCTTTTGGCCTGCTTCAACACCGCTTTCATGTCTACCCGCGCCGCAAACCAGCCCATTGCAAAAAACACCGGCAAAAGAATAATCGGCAGCAGCCACATCCAGATTTCGTTTTCCATGCGCGCTTATTCCTTGGGCGCAACGGCGGTAGCGGCAGAAACAGGGGCGGCGGGCGCAGCCAAATCCTGACCGCTCAGACGGCCGTGTTTTTTCACTTCCGCACGCAGGCGGCTGTTTTCACTGCGCAGCGCCAACAAGCGGCCGAACAGGGCAAACAATCCGAATACGGCACCAATCACGAATGCGCCGAACAACACCACAATCAGCGGCAGGCTCACTTCCTGCCCCGGCAGGTAGAAAAATTGCACGGTTTGGGTATTGCTCACCGCCAGTATCAGAAACACCAGCAAAATAAGCAGCTTGATGATGGTATAAACGATTTTCATCGCATGCTCCGTAAAGAAAGATTGGTGAGGCCGTCTGAAAGCCCGTTCAAAAACAGGCCGGCAAAAGCCGGTTGTTTTTTGGGGTGGACATCAAAGCAGAGGCCGGTAATTGGCGTTAGTTTATACGATTTGTCCGCTTTAGGGTATGCTGCCGTTTCAGACGGCACGGCAAGGCTGGATTGGCGCCGAAAAACGCGTATAATAATGTCAACATTTTTCCGCTTCGGGCCGCAACAGCCACTGCAGCTACCCGCCCTGCCTGGCCACCGCCGCGCACAACGCCGCCGCTTGCGCCCGAAGCAACCGACAACACCGCAACAAACACCAAACAGAAAGCAATCATATGGCACTCACAATGGACGACCGCGACGGCAAAATCTGGGTAAACGGCAAACTGGTCGAATGGCGCGAAGCCACCACCCACGTGCTTACCCACACCCTGCACTACGGCATGGGCGTATTCGAGGGCGTGCGCGCCTACGAAACAGCCGAAGGCCCCGCCATTTTCCGCCTGCAGGAACACACCGACCGCCTGTTCAACTCCGCCAAAATCACCGGCATGACCCTGCCTTTCAGCAAGGAAGCCATCAACCAGGCGCACATCGACGTGGTGAAAGCCAACGGCCTGCATTCCTGCTACTTCCGCCCGATGGCCTATTACGGCTCGGCCAAGCTCGGCATCGCCCCCAAAGAAGACGATGTGCAGGTGATTGTCGCCGCCTGGCCCTGGGGGGCGTATCTCGGCGAAGAAGGCATCAAGCGCGGCATCCGCTGCAAAATCAGCTCGTTCACCCGCCACCACCCCAACATCACCATGATCAAAGCCAAGGCCAACGGCAACTACATGAATTCCATCATGGCCAACAGCGAAGCCCATCAGGGCGGCTATGACGAGGCGATTCTGTTGGATGCGCAAGGCTATGTGGCCGAAGGCTCGGGTGAAAACATTTTCGTGGTCAAAGACGGCGTGCTCTATACCCCCGCGCTTGACGTGGCGCTCGACGGCATCACCCGCCGCACCGTCATCACCATCGCCAAAGAAATCGGCCTTGATGTAGTGGAAAAACGCATCACCCGCGACGAGCTCTACATCGCCGACGAAGTATTTTTCACCGGCACTGCCGCCGAAGTAACCCCCATCCGCGAAATCGACAACCGTCAAATCGGCATCGGCGAGCGCGGCCCGATTACCGCCGACATCCAAAGCCGCTTCTTCGACATCGTCGAAGGCCGCAACCCGCAATACCGCCACTGGCTGACTTACGTCAAATAAGCCTTTGAACCGACAGGCCGTCTGAAACCGTCAATTGCTTCAGACGGCCTTTGATACAACAATATCTATAGTCGGAGATGTAGATTCTGATACAAGGCGAGCCAACGCCGTAGCAGAAACTCATTTATTCGACTATATCATACTGAGGACAAACCATGAGCCATCTGAATCAAGACACCATCGTCATCACCCCCCACGATTTGCCGCTGCACTGCTCCGGCCCGCAAAACCAGGCATGGAACGGCCATCCGCGCGTATTTTTGCCGATTCAGTCCAACAGCAGCATCGAATGCCCCTACTGCGGCGCGGTTTACCGACTCGAAGGCGAAGCCGGCCATCACTGAGCAAAAGGATGCCCGCATGAAACACATTGCCCCGCTCCTCCTGATTTTTACGCTGGCCGCCTGCGGTTCGCAAAGAGCCGTGCGCCCCGAAGCACCTGCTCCGCAGGTGGTGGAAACGCAAACCTACACCATCGAATACCGCGCCGCCCAAGGCCGTGACCGCATCAAGGCCGTGTACATCAACAGCAACAGCCCGCTCACCGTCGAGCTGCACCAAGGCAGCACGGTGGAAACCCTCAACCAGGTCAGCGCCTGGGCACAAGGCGCGGAATACGGCAACGCCACCACCCGCTGGCATGTGCAGGACAACGCCGCCATCCTCACCCGCAAGGGCAAGCAAACCCGTTTTATCGAAACCGACTGATTCACCGGTTTGAGTATAAAAAAGGCCGTCTGAAACCCAAACATTTCAGACGGCCTCCTCTTCATCACGTCACTCAGCGCAGGCTGTGCAAAAAGTGCATATGCTTGTGATACTGGCTGATGATGTCGTTGATGACACCCTCACGGCTCCAGCCCATGATGTCGTAATCCTGGCCGCCCTCGCCCAAGTGCACTTCGGCGCGGTAGTATTTCTGCGCCTCGCTGACCTCCTGAGTGCTGCTGTTGCCCTGCACAAACGCAGGCTGGATATGGCCGGTGGCCACCACCTGATAGGTAAAGTCGATTTCGTCGCCGTGGTAAACCGTCAGCATCACCTGCCCGGCTTCAGCCTGCGTCACTTCGGCATGCACGCCGCCGTTGCGCAATTCTGCGGCCACTTCCTCACAGGCATTCTTGGCCGTCCGGTCGACAAAACGCTGCACCACCGCACGGTCGGGGAAATCCATAATCACCTGCAAACGCTCGCGCCAGGCGCCGCCGCCCATCGCAGGCAGCGGCGTGGTCAGGCCGAGCTGCTGCACTTCCTGCTTTTGCGCATCCACACTCAGCGCCTTGAACAAACCGTAAATCGCAATCATCAATACCGTGATAAACGGCAGCGCGCTGGCAATCGCCATCGTTTGCAAAGCGCCCAGACCGCCGGCCAGCAGCAGCGCAATCGCCGCCAAACCCGCGCCCGCCGACCAGAAAATACGGTAGCCCACACCCCTGCTGCCTTCGCCATACGCGCAAAGCATGTCCATCACCAGCGCACCCGAGTCGGCAGAGGTCACGAAAAACACCACCACCATCAACAGCGCCACATAAGTAAACACGGTTGAAAACGGCAGCTGCTCCAAAAAAGCAAACAAGGCCAGCGCCACATCCTGCGACACCACTTCGCCCAGCGACACCACGCCGCCGTTCATAATCATGTCGATGGCGGAATTACCGAAAAACGTCATCCACATAAAAGTGAAGCCCGCCGGCACCAGCAACACGCCGGTCACAAATTCGCGGATGGTGCGTCCGCGCGACACCCGCGCGATAAACAGGCCGACAAACGGCGCCCAGCTCACCCACCAGCCCCAATACAGAATCGTCCAGCCGCCGAGCCAGTCGGTTTTATTGTAAGCATAAAGATTGAAGGTCATGTTGACGATGTTGGACAAATAATCGCCGACATTCTGCACAAACGCCTGCAGCAGAAACACGGTCGAACCCGCCAGCAGCACAAACAGCAGCAACACCACCGCCATCGCGATATTCAGCTCCGACAACATCTTCACGCCGCGGTCAAGGCCGCTCACCACCGATATCGTGGCCATCATCGTAATCACCACAATCAACACTATCTGGCTGGTGGTGCCCACCGGAACCGCCGGAAACAGATGATTGATGCCCGCATTCACCTGCAGGGCGCCGTAGCCCAGCGACGTGGCCAGACCAAACAGCGTGCCCACCACCGCAAACACATCCACCGCATGGCCGATGGGCCCGTAAATCCGGTTGCCGATTAAAGGATAAAGCGCCGAACGCAGCGTGAGCGGCAGATTGTGGCGGTAAGAGAAAAACGCCAGAATCAGCGCCACCACCGCATACACGGCCCAGGCATGCAGCCCCCAGTGGAAAAAGGTCAGCCGCATCGCCTCGCGCGCCGCCTCCACCGTGCCGCCCTCGCCCAAAGGCGGTGCCAGAAAATGCATCACCGGCTCGGCCACGCCGAAAAACATCAAACCGATGCCCATACCGGCGGAAAACAGCATCGCAAACCAGGAGATGTTTTTATAATCGGGGCGCGAATGATCCGGCCCCAGCTTGATGCTGCCGTAACGCGAAATGCCCAGATACACACACACCAGCAAAATAATGCCCACATTGAGCACATAATACCAGCTCGCATTCTCCACAATCGCCGCCTGCACCGCCTTGAAGGTGGCATCCGCCAGCCCGGGCATGGTGACGGCAAACAGCATAATCGCCGCGATAATCGCCGCCGCGCTGTAAAACACCGCCGGATTGATATTGCTTTTCGCACGCAGCGCGTCTTGAGAAAAAGAGTTCGGTTCAGCCATAAATTTCCTTATCATGGGTTCGACACGGCCGCAAACGGCCTCGAATACCTGTAAAGGCTTTTTTACCTTAACAAAAAAACAACCAAGGTAAAACCTTTTATCAAATAAGACACACAAATTAATGGGAAATTCAAAATAATCTGCCGAAAATAAAATATTATTAACATAATATATCAGCAATATTTTCCTCTTGCTTCTCCCGAGGCCGTCTGAAACTTTCAGACGGCCTCGGGAGAACAGCTTACCGAATCCCGGCCATGCCCGTTTTGAGTCCATAATCGGTGCAAAAGACACGATACATGTGCTGCACAAGCCTTTCAGACGGCCTCGAATTTATTCCGAACAGCAATACGCGCACGGCCTGCGGCAAAACTCCCTCCCATCCCCATTTACCCTGAAAGCAGACAGAATATTGATTTTAAATAACGTGGGTTCGAGACTGGAAGTATCAGCCTGAGATCTTTGCAAAATTCCCCTGCCCGTCGCACCCGCGCAGGCGGATGCCCAGTCTGAAGCAAGGCTTCAGTTCAAAATCAGATGATTTTCCAAACCTCAGGGCAATCCACCGGCCACCGCAAAGCCCTCCCGTGCAAAATACCATTGCGGTTTCAACCCGCTCTCCCTAAAATACAAACGCGCCGGGCAACACCGTTTCACTATTTCCGCCCGCCTCAATTCGAAAATCCCCTAAACGCCACCCTACCATGCCCAAAAAAATCCTGATTATCTCCCCCAGCTGGATCGGCGACTGCGTGATGACCCAGCCGCTCTACCGCCGCCTGCACGAGCTCCACCCCGGCTGCACCATCGACGTATTCGCCCCCAAATGGTCGATGGCCGTATTCGAGCGCATGCCAGAAGTCACCGACATCATTGAAAACCCCTTCGGCCACGGCGCACTCGACCTGAAAAAACGCTGGCAAACCGGCCGCGCCTTGGGCAAGCGCGGCTACGACCAAGTGATTGTGCTGCCCGGCTCGCTCAAATCCGCCATCATCGCCGCCGCCACCGGCATCAAACAGCGCACCGGCTACGTAGGCGAATCGCGCTATCTGCTGCTCAACGACATCCGCAAGCTCGACAAAACCGCCCTGCCGCTGATGGTAGACCGCTACACCGCGCTGGCGCACCCGACGCAGGCCGATTTCAACGGCCATTCCGACAACCCGCGCTTTCAAATCAACCCGCAAAGCCAAGCCGCCGCGCTGGCCAAACACGGCCTGAGCACCGCCAAACCCGTGCTCGCCTTCTGCCCCGGCGCCGAATACGGCCCCGCCAAACGCTGGCCGCCGCACCATTTTGCCGAACTCGCCCGCCGCCGCGCCGCCGAAGGCTGGCAAATCTGGCTGTTCGGTTCGCAAAAAGATTTCGACATTGCCGAAGACATCAACACTCTTTCAGACGGCCTCTGCATCAACTTATGCGGCAAAACCAGCCTCTCCGAAGCCATCGACCTGCTCGCCTGCGCCGACACCGTCGTCTGCAACGACAGCGGCCTGATGCACCTTGCCGCCGCGCTCGACCGCAAACTCGTGGCCGTATACGGCTCCTCCAGCCCCGACCACACCCCGCCCCTGAGCGGGCGCGCCAAAATCGTCAGCCTGCACCTCGAATGCTCGCCCTGCTTCCAACGCGAATGCCCGCTCGGCCACACCGACTGCCTCAACCGGCTGATGCCCGACATGGTGGAAGAAGCCGCACGCAGCATCCCCGCAGAAAAACAGTAACGCCTTCAGCGTTGCTTCCGTCTGCAACATAAGCCGAGGCCTTTACAAAACTCCCCTGCCCGTCGCACCCGCGCAGGCGGGTGCCCAGTCTGAAACAGCGCTTCAGCTCAAACTTGCAAGTTGAGACCTTTGCAAAATACTTTTTTCTTGGAAATATCCATTCCATCCGTCATTCCGGCGCAGGCCGGAATCCATTTCTCCAAGATTCAGTTATTTGATTTCAAATGAGTTTTCATGGCGAGCTATGGATTCCGGCCTGCGCCGGGGTAGCGTAGCGGACTTGCGAAGCTAATGACGGAGCGGATGCTTTTGCGATGCAGCAAAAGGTATTTTGCAAAGGTCTCAAGTTCTGAAAATGCACAACTTTATGACTCATCCTAGACTTTTATAGTCGTTTCAATTTAGATTGAGACAAGGCAGCAAGCCGCAGACAGTACA
>JAUNTY010000079.1 GCA_030538415.1 Neisseria sp.
CTGCATCGCCGACCACAACATCAGCCACCACGCCGAAATCCGCGCCCTCGCCGCCGCGGGGCTTGCCCTGCAAAACTACCGCCTCGACCAATGCGATGTCTACATCACGCTGGAGCCGTGCAGCATGTGCGCCAGCGCCTTGATACAAGCGCGGGTCAAACGGGTGATTTACGGCGCGGCCGAACCGAAAACCGGCGCGGCGGGCAGCATCATCGATTTGTTTTCAGACGGCCGTCTGAACAAACACAGCGCCGTTCAGGGCGGCATTCTCGCCGACGAATGCCAAGCCGTGTTACAGCGTTTCTTCCAACAAAAAAGGTAAAAGTCATGCAAACAGCTATTTTCGCAGGCGGCTGCTTCTGGTGCATCGAAGCGGTCTTCAACCAAATCAAAGGCGTTGATGCCGCCGTATCCGGCTATATCAACGGCCACACCGCCAACCCCACTTATGCCGAAGTGTGCAACGGCGACAGCGGCCACGCCGAAGCGGTGAAAATCGACTTCGACCCCGATATCATCTCCTACCGCACCCTGCTGGAAATTCTCTTCACCATCCACGACCCGACCCAGCTCAACCGCCAAGGCCACGATGTCGGCACGCAATACCGCAGCGGCATCTATTATCTGGATGAGCAGCAAAAAGCCGAAGCCGAAAGCTTTCTCGCCGAAGCCGCCGCTCATTACTCCGAACCGGTGGTGACCGAATTACAGCCCGCACAAACCTTCTACCCCGCCGAGGCTTACCACCAAGGCTATTTCCTGCAAAATCCCGGCGCAGGCTACTGCATGGCCGTGGTCGCACCGAAATACCTGAAAGCACGTGGGCGCTATGCTGACTTGTGGCGCGATTGACACGTTTGCAGCAACAGGCCGTCTGAAAACTACATCCCCTTTCAGACGGCCTTAAAATAAAGCTATAATCAGTTTTCATCCACCTGACACAAACCGCGCATGAACAGCCAATTCAAACACATCGGCATCGTTACCCGCCCGCAAACCCCGCGTATACAGGAAACCCTGCATATTCTGGTTGACTTTTTGTGCGAACAAAAGCTCGATATTTACCTTGATGAAGCCAGCATCGACGACGGCTCCGCCGCGGCGGAAGACTGGCACCGCTGCCACATCACCACCAAAGAGCAGCTCGGCAAAAAATGCGATCTCGTGATTGTGCTCGGCGGCGACGGCACTTTCCTTTCCGTTGCCCGCAAACTCGCGCCTTTCCGCGTGCCGATGATCGGGGTCAACCAGGGACACCTCGGTTTTCTCACCCAGGTGCCGCGCGAAAGCATGGTGCACGGTCTCGGCGGCATGCTCACCGGCAAATATCTGCCCGAAGAGCGGATTTTGCTGGAAACCTCACTCGTGCGCGACGGCAAAACCGTGCAAAACTCGCTCGCCCTCAACGACGTGGTGGTGTCGCGCGGCGGTGCAGGCCAGATGATTGAATTTGAAGTGTTTATCAACGGAGAATTCGTTTATACCCAGCGCTCCGACGGCCTGATTGTGTCCACACCCACCGGCTCCACCGCCTACTCGCTCGCCGCCGGCGGCCCGATTCTGCAAGCCAGCCTGCGCGCCTTCACCCTCGTACCGATTTGCCCGCAATCCATGACCAACCGCCCGATTGCCGTTGCCGACACCTGCGAAATCGAAATCCTCGTCACCAAAAGCGGCGACGCGCGCGTGCATTTTGACGGCCAGTCGTTTGTCGACATCCACAATTTCGACCGCATCCGCATCCACCGCTACCGCCACTCCCTGCGCGTGTTGCATCCCACCGACTACCAATACTACAAAACCCTGCGCCAGAAACTGCATTGGGGCGAACAATTGGTCTAAACCCTGAAAAACAATGAGGCCGTCTGAAACATCCCCCAGCTTTCAGACGGCCTCATTGCTTAAAAATCAAATACTTGAAATAAAAATAAACAAAATCAAAACAAACTATGAAAAATCTTATTTAAACTACGAAAAAGTTTAGTTATAATCCAGCCATCCGATACTTGTCTTCCGATACTTGTTTTAGGCCGTCTGAAAAGGATACCCCATGCTGCTGGCACTTTCCCTGCGTGATTTTGTGATTGTCGAACAACTCAACCTCGATTTCCAAAGCGGCTTTACCGTGCTCACCGGCGAAACCGGCGCAGGCAAATCCATCACCCTCGACGCCATCGGTCTCCTGCTCGGCGACAAAGCCGATTACAGCCAAGTGCGCAGCGGTGCCAAAGAAGCCCAACTTTCCGCCCTCTTCGACCTCGGCCGACTGCCCGAGCTGCAAGCCCGATTGCGCGAACAAGGCTTGTTGGAAGACGGCAGCGAAGAGCTCAGCATCCGCCGTATCATCGACGCCAAAGGCAAAAGCCGCAGCTTCATCAACAACCAGGCCGCCACCCTTGCCCAGCTCAAACAAATCGGCAGCCAACTGATCGACATCCACGGCCAAAACGCCCACCATTCCTTAAATCAGGAAGCCGCCCAACGCCAGCTGCTTGATGCCTTCGCGGGCGCTACCGACCAGGCCGAAGCCGTCAGACAAAGCCACCAAAGTTGGACTGCCGCCCAAAAAGCCCTTGCCGCAGCCCAAGCGCAAACCGAAAACCTCGCCATCGAGCGCGAACGGCTGCAATGGCAGTTCAACGAACTCGAGCAACTCGGGTTGCAACACGGCGAATGGGAAAGCCTCAGCCAAAACCACGACAGCCTCGCCCATGCCGCCGAGCTGCTGCAAGCCGCCGAACAAACCGGCGAATGTATCGATGGCGACGGCGGCATTCAGAGCCTGGTTTACCAATGCCAAAAAATGCTGGGTAATCTGCAAAACATCGAACCGCGCTTTGCCGACAGCCTCACCATGCTCGCCAGCATCGAAGCCGAATTGGGCGAAATCAGCGCCAATATGCGCGATGTGGCCGCCCGTGTCGAAATCAACCCCGACGAGCTGGCGCAGCAAGAACAACGCATGGGCGAACTGATGAGCATGGCGCGCAAATACCGCGTCGAGCCCGAAGCCTTGCCCGCCAAACACCAAGAGCTGGCCGCCGGCATCGACGCCCTCGAAGCCGCCTCCGACATCGACGCCCTCGCAGCCGCCGCCGCCCGTTGCGAACACGACTATATGCAGGCCGCCCAGGCCCTCTCCGCCCTGCGCCACCGCGCTGCCGAACAACTGGCCGCCGAAACCGGCGCGCAAATGCAACACCTCGCCATGAAAGGCGCACGCTTCCACATCGAGCTTCTGCCGTCCTCACCGACCGCCCACGGTCTCGAACAAATCCAATACCAGGTCGCCGCCAACAAAGGCAGCCCGCTGCGCCCGCTGAATAAAGTCGCCTCCGGCGGCGAACTCGCCCGCATCAGCCTCGCCCTACAAGTCGTCACCAGCCAATACACCCAGATGCCGACCCTGATTTTCGACGAAGTCGATACCGGCATCGGCGGCGGCGTCGCCGAAACCGTCGGCCGCGCCCTGCGCGCCCTCGGCAAACAACACCAAGTGCTCGCCGTCACCCACCTGCCCCAAGTCGCCGCCTGCGGTGAAAATCACTGGCAGGTCAGCAAACACAGCGAAGGCGAGCAAACCGTCAGCGAGATTAATGTGCTCGGCACCGGCCAACGCATTGAAGAAATCGCCCGCATGCTCGGCGGCGAAACCATCACCGACACCACCCGCAGCCACGCGCAGGAACTGCTGCAACTGGCGGCGCAATAAACCATCCGTAAAATAACAAGGCCGTCTGAAATGTTTTCAGACGGCCTTAGCCTTTGCAAAATCCCCCGCTCGTCGCATCCGCACAGGCGCGACGGTTATTTTTTTGCAAATGTCTCGGCTCGAAGCCTTTGCAAAATACTTTTTTCTTGAAAATATTCATTGAACTGCAGAAGCGGGGAAGGGGCAGATTGCCGGATAATCAAAGATTTCTATAGTCGTTTCAATTTAGATTGAGACAAGGCAGCAAGCCGCAGACAGTACAGATAGTACGGCAAGGCGCAGCAACGCTGTATCAAACTAAATTGAAACGACTATATCTTTCCAAAGCAATGGGCTTATCCCGAGCCCACGCTGTATATAAACCCGCCTTATCTGTTTAATAACGCCGCGTGCCGTCATGCGCCGAATCGCGCCAGAATTGCCACAAAAGCAGCCCCACGCCCACCAGCAGGCGCTGGCGCCAGCGCAGCGGTAAAAATACGCTGTTCCACAACAGGCGGTTCGACGGCAGGCCGTCGGTAAGGCCGAGGGCGCTGTTGGCCGCGCCGAGCACCTTGTTGAAGCCTGCATCAATCGAGCTTTGCTGTTGCCGCTCCTGTTGCTGCTTCAGGTATTCGGCGGCAATTTTCAGACGTGCCAACTGGGCTTGCAGCTCCAGAATTTCGCGTTGCTGTTTACTTGTCATGCTCATTGTGCTCTTCCTTCTCTGTATCCGAAACCGCGCCGGTCTGGCCGCGCAAATAAGCGATATCCTGCTGCATGTCGCGCAAGGTGGCGGCAACCTGGCCGCCGCGGTTACGCCAGGTAGCGGCAGACCACATCAGCAAACCCGCTGCCGCCAACATGGCAACAACGGTAATCCCGAAAAACACCCAAATCTTGGCTTGCGCACCCAATACGCTGTCCAAGCCGAACAGCAGGCTGACCAAGGCCAGCAGCGCCATGACGGCGGCAAATACGATGGCGCCCATAATCTTGAGCGCGTCTCCGGCCTGTGCGTTCAAATCAAGCGCCAGCAGGCGCAGACGCAGCAACAGCAAATCGCTGCCCTGATTCAGCAATGTTTTGAAGTACCGGATATTTCTGCTTAAGCTGCTCATATCATTCCCTTGTCAAACTGTTGGCGGCCTGCTTGCAACCATTTTATAGTCGTTTCAATTTAGCTTGATACAGCGTTGCTGCGCCTTGCCGTACTATCTGTACTGTCTGCGGCTTGCTGCCTTGTCTCAATCTAAATTGAAACGACTATAATCGCCGGTCAAATCGAATTTGATACGGCCTTGCCGCACCTTGAATCACAAAGAAGCGGCTTGCGGAGTTGAAGCAGCCGTTCTGCCAACGCCGTATTGTTTTGTAACGCAATAGCAACAGGCCAAAATAAAACAGCCGCCCGACCGCAATTCCTTGCTGCATCCGGGCGGCCGTTTTAGCGGAATTTCAAAGCCGTCCGCACGTTTCAGACGGCCTCGGATACTGCTTAACGACGGTTGAGCAATACACCGACCACCAGGCCTGCCAACGCGGCAAAACCCATTGCATAATAAGGTTTGTCCTGAATCAGCTCGTCGGTGTGACGGGCGGCACCACGCGCCTTGTCTGCCGTAAATTGCGCACCCTCGCGCACGCGCTCCGCCGCTTCGCGAGCCTTGTCGGCTGCAGCAGATTCAAAATCGGCAAACTGGGCTTTCACTTTGCCCAATTTCTCTTGCGCTTTGGCTTTCAGCGCTTTGGCTTCTTCGGTGCCGCTTTCCACGCCGTTATCATAGAGGCTTTCCACCTCTTGCAGCACATTGCGCACTTCTTTCATCAGGGCTTCTTTTTGGGCTTCGAATTCGCGGTCTTTACGCATGATACTTTCTCCTTGCTTGAATAAAATAAAACGACAGCATAATGATATTCCTGCCAGCTTGTTATTTAATATAGCTGTATTTGTACAAATTGCAAGGCCATTGCTTCAATTTTAATTATTTTAATAAAATAAGGCCGTCTGAAAACATTTCTTGCATGCTTTCAGACGGCCTCGACATCAGATTATATTAATAATCAGGCCATGCCTTTGCTTTTCAACACTTCCAACATGGTGCTGCCCAATTCCGCCGGGCTGCGGGTGTAGGCCATGCCGGCTTTTTCAAACGCGGCGAATTTTTCTTCCGCCGTGCCTTTTCCGCCGGAGATAATCGCACCTGCATGACCCATGCGTTTGCCTTTCGGCGCGGTCACACCGGCGATGTAGCCGACAACCGGCTTGGTTACGTTGGATTGGATGTATTCGGCTGCTTCTTCCTCTGCGGTACCACCGATTTCACCGATCATGATGATGGCTTCGGTTTGCGGGTCGTTTTGGAACAGCTCCAGCGCGTCAATTTGGTTCATGCCCGGAATCGGGTCGCCGCCGATACCGATACAGGTCGATTGCCCCAAGCCCAGCTTGGTGGTTTGCGCCACGGCTTCGTAAGTCAGCGTGCCTGAGCGGGAAATAATGCCGATTTTGCCCGGCTGGTGGATATGACCCGGCATGATGCCGATTTTGCATTCGCCCGGCGTAATCACGCCCGGGCAGTTGGGGCCGACAAGGCGGGTGCCGTTGCCGTTGGTTTCGAGGTAGCGTTTGGCCTTGAGCATGTCCAGCGTGGGCACGCCTTCGGTAATCACCACCACCAGGCCGACGCCCGAATCCACGGCTTCGACAATCGAATCCAATACAAACGGAGCAGGAACATAAATCACCGAAGCATCGGCACCGGTTTCTTTGACGGCTTCTTTCATGGTGTTGAACACGGGCAGATTCAGATGGGTTTGGCCGCCTTTGCCCGGAGTGACGCCGCCGACTACCTTGGTGCCGTAGGCAAGCGCCTGCTCGGAGTGGAAAGTACCGTTTTTACCGGTGAAACCCTGTACCAATACTTTAGTGTCTTTATTGATTAAAACGCTCATTCATTTTCTCCTTAGGCTTTGACGGCGGCAACGATTTTTTCGGCGGCGTCGTTCAGGCCGTCGGCAGAGGTCAGTTTCAGGCCGGATTCATTCAAGATTTTCGCACCCAGCTCGGCATTGTTGCCTTCCAGGCGCACCACCACGGGCACGGTGACATTCACTTCTTTCACCGCAGCCACAATCGCTTCGGCAATCATGTCGCAGCGTACAATGCCGCCGAAGATGTTAATCAATACGCCCTGCACCGACTGGTCTTCCAGAATCAGTTTGAACGCTTCGACTACGCGCTCTTTGGTGGCACCGCCGCCCACGTCGAGGAAGTTAGCCGGTTGGCCGCCCTTGAGTTTGATGATGTCCATGGTGGCCATGGCCAGGCCTGCGCCGTTGACCATACAGCCGATATTGCCTTCAAGCGCCACATAGTTGAGATCGAATTCGGAAGCTTTCAGCTCGCGCTCGTTTTCCTGCGATTTGTCGCGCAGGGCCGCGATTTTCGGCAGGCGGTAAAGCGCGTTGCTGTCGATGCCGATTTTGCCGTCCACGCAGGCCAGCTCGCCGTTTTCGCGCACGGCCAGCGGATTGATTTCAAACAGGGCGAAATCGTTTTCGACAAATGCGCGGTAAGCACCGGTCATCAGTTTGACGAATTCGTTGATTTGTTTGTCTTTCAAGCCCAATGCAAACGCGGCTTCGCGCGCCTGGCAGGGCTGCAGGCCGACCAGCGGATCAACCGTGGTTTTGATGATTTTTTCGGGGGTTTCTTCCGCCACTTTTTCGATTTCCACACCGCCTTCGGTCGAAACCATGAAGGTTACGCGGCGGGTCGAGCGGTCGACAACCGCGCCCAGATACAGCTCGGTTTGTACCGGATACATGTCTTCGCACACCAACACGCTGTTGACCGGCTGGCCGTTGGCGTCGGTTTGGTAAGTCACCAGATTTTTACCGATCAGGCTGTCGGCCACTTCTTTGGCCTCTTCGCGGCTTTTGACCACTTTCACGCCGCCCGCTTTGCCGCGGCCGCCTGCGTGCACTTGCGCCTTGATGACGGCGAATTTGCCGCCGAGCTTGTCGTAAGCCGCTGCGGCTTCGTCGCCGTTGGCCGCCAAAATACCGCCCTGAACCGGCAGGCCGTAGCTTGCCAACAGTTCTTTTGCCTGATACTCATGTAAGTTCATGAAATCGTCCTCTATTAATGGTTGATAACTGGCATTTTCCGCCTCCGGAAAACACCATAATCCGACTGTTTGCTCAAACAGAATCAGTATAGCCGAAACTGCTGTATATTTCACTATCTCAAGTCCGTCGGCACGCTTTTTTTATGCTTTTATTTGTGCTCCGCAAACCGCTGCAGCATGTTAGCCGAAACGCAGGCAGGATTAAACCAGAGGCCGTCTGAAAGCAATAATTGTGCTTAAATTCATTTAAAACAATAATGAATAAGCATGAAATGCTTTCAGACGGCCTTAATAAATTACATGAAGCTACATTCAGACCGTTTTTTTTCAAGGCTTGAACGGCAGCCACATTTTTGCCAAAACATACATGGCCGCCCCGCCTATCGCCAACACGGCAAACAAAATGCCTTTTTTGCGCGCATTCGGGCAAAACCAATACACCGCCAGGCTGAAGCTGAAAAACAGCGCCGCCACCACCCAAACCAGCTGTTTGTCTTTAAAGCGGTTGAGCGTATGGCTTTCCGTCATCAT
>JAUNTY010000080.1 GCA_030538415.1 Neisseria sp.
CGTCGCACCCGCGCAGGCGGGTGCCCAGTCTGAAGCACAGCTTCAGCTTAAACTTATCAGTTTTGGGAATTGGCAACCTGATGATTCGACTTGTTTTTTAGAATCAGAAAAATGAGCAGGCAAGCAAAGCTACGCTTTGCACTAGGCACTCGCCTGCGCGGGTGCGACGGTTATTTTTGCAAAGATATCAGGCCGTCTGAAACGCTTACGCTGAGTTTGTCGAAGCGTTTCAGACGGCCTTTACCATTAAAAATCATTTGATTAAGGCAATTTATTGTTTTTTGATGCCAGCATGGCCTGCATATTGGCCAGATGGCTTTTGCCCTCGGCCTTGCTGACAATCGGTTCGCCGCCTTTGCGGCCGAGGATTTTCAAATCATCTTGCGGCATTTCGTCGATAAAGCGGCTCGGTTCGGGGAATTGCCACACGCCCTGGCGTTTGCGTTTGACGCAGTGGGTGAGGGTGAGCTGGCGCTTGGCGCGGGTGATGCCGACGTACATCAGGCGGCGTTCTTCTTCGAGGTTGCCTTCTTCAATGCTGTCGCCGTGGGGGAACAGCCCTTCTTCGCAGCCGACCAGAAACACAAACGGGTATTCCAAACCTTTGGAAGCATGGAGGGTGGACATTTTCACCGCATCGACTTCTTCGCCGTCGCGCCCTTCGAGCAGGGTCATCAGCGCGATGGTTTGGGCGATTTCGAGGATGTTTTTGCCGTCTTCCTCGCCTTTGCGCGCCAGCCAGCCGACCAAATCCTGCACGTTGCGCCATTTGATTTCGCCGGCTTTGCCTTCTTCGCTGTTGAGCAGATGCGCTTCGTAGCCGATGTCGGCGAGCAGGGTTTGGATGAATTCGCCCGCGTCGGCGGTTTCGGCGCGGCGGCGGTTTTCTTCCATCAGATACATAAACTGCTGCACGGCTTCGCGGTTTTTGCTGTTGAGTTCGGCCAGCGCGTCCATGCTCAAAGCGGTTTGGTAGAGGCTGCCGCCGTGGGCGTGGGCATAGGCGTTCAGACGGCCTAAAGTGGTGTCGCCGATGCCGCGCTTGGGTGTGGTGGCGGCGCGCAGAAAGGCGGGGTCGTCGTCGGGATTGGCAATCAGGCGGATGTAGGCCAATACGTCTTTAATCTCGGCCTTGTCGAAAAAACTCTGGCCGCCGGAGAGCTGATAGGGGATGCGGGCGGCGCGCAAAGCCTCTTCAAACACGCGCGATTGGTGGTTGCCGCGATAAAGAATGGCGAAATCGGCGTAATTGATTTTGCCCTCGCCAACCACTTTCTGCTTGGCAATCTGGCTCACCACCCATTCGGCTTCGTGTTGCTCGTGTTGGCAGGCCACCACTTTCACCGGCTCCCCCATGCCGAATTGCGACCACAGGGTTTTGGGAAACAGCTTGGGGTTGTTTTGAATCACTTGGTTGGCGACTTTCAAAATCCGCGCAGTGGAGCGGTAGTTTTGCTCCAATTTGATGATGCGCAACTGCGGAAAATCGGTTTGCAGGCTGCGCAGGTTTTCCATGTTGGCGCCGCGCCAGGCGTAAATCGACTGGTCGTCGTCGCCGACCACGGTAAACAAGCCCTCCGCGCCGGTGAGCAGCTTCATCAAGGCATATTGGCAGGTGTTGGTGTCTTGGCATTCGTCCACCAATAAATAGCGCAGGCGGCGTTGCCATTTCAGCCGCACCTCCCTGTTTTGCTGCAACAACACCGTCGGTAGGCGGATGAGGTCGTCGAAATCCACCGCCTGATAGCTTTCCAAGGTGGCCTGATAGCTGGCGTACACCGCCGCCATTTGTTTTTCCCATTCGTTAGCGGCCGTCTGAAGCGCTTGTTCGGGCGTTTTCAAATCGTTTTTCCACAAAGAAATACGGCTCTGCGCTTTGAAAACGGCTTCGCGGCCGCTGCTGCCGAGCAATTCGTTGATGATTTTGCTGCTGTCGGTGGCATCGAGGATGGAAAAATTCTTTTTATAACCGATGTTCGGCGCTTCTTCGCGCAGCATTTTCATGCCGAGCGAGTGGAACGTGCACACCGTCAGCCCGCGCGTCTGCTTTTTGCTGAGCATGCCGCCGATGCGCTCCTGCATCTCCTTGGCGGCCTTGTTGGTAAAGGTAATCGCGGCGATGCTGTGCGGCGCATAGCCCGCCCGGGTAATCATGTAGGCGATTTTTTCGGTAATCACGCGCGTTTTGCCGCTGCCCGCGCCCGCCAAAACGAAAAGCGGCCCGCCGAGATAATGAATGGCTTGTTGTTGCTGGGGATTGAGTTTCATGAGTTGCGCAAGAAGAAGGCCGTCTGAAAGAATAGGCGATTATAACATTTCAGACGGCCTTGTTTGGCTGCGTCGGCGGCAATAAATCGCCGTTTGTCATGACGGCTTTATGATGGTTTGGCGGTAATGTTACGATATTGACTTTCCCACAATGAAATAGAGGCCGAATATGAAAACCGTTTACTTAGCCGTTGCCGCCGCCCTGATCAGCCTGAGTGCATGTGGGGGGCGGTGGCGGCGGCTCACCTGCCACCGACAGCACGCCGACCAACGGCGGCAGCACGCCGGTGGTGACGCCGACAACGCCGACAACGGGTGGCAATACAGGCAGCAATGGTTCTGCTTTGAATGCGGTGCCCGCAGCTTATCGCGAGCAGGTGCGGCAGACGAAGATTATTCAGTTGGATATGGAGGATGAAGACGCCAAATATGAGGCAACGGCGTTTGGAAAAAAATATGATGTCAACAATGAAATCATGGATTTGTCGGCGCTGCCTTTGGGCCTGCATGATTATCCGTACCGCGCGGCAGATAGCATAAAGCGATCGTTTCAGATGGGGACGGGTGCGTACAGTTATGATTTGAAAGCCGGAGATGTTTATAAAGAAAACGGTATCTTCCGGATTTACCAACAACCGTATTCCATTGTTCGGGGTACGTATGTGATTGATGAACAAAAGAATAACGAACGCGTCAATGTTTGGTCTGATGCAGACATAGACGCTTATTTCGAAGCCAACCAAATATTGGGCTTGGTGACGACGAAAGCAGCTGTCGATGCCTTGAATATTCAGGCGACTTACCGCGGCTTGGCGTTTACCGCCAAAGACCAAGGCGAATTGGTTTATAACGTCGATTTCAAAAACCGCAGCGGTTCGGGCGAAATTACCGGCCTCGACAAATTCGGGCGCATTTCATTGGAAAAAGGCAATATCGCAGAGATTCCCAAATGGTTGGAATCTGATCAAACCGTCACCGGCATCACTGCTGCTGCACGCGCTGAAAAATCAGACGGACTGACTTCATACACATTGATGTTTGCCGGGCCGCAAGCGGAAGAAGTGGCGGGCGTGGTTGCCGATGAAATTATGCAGTACAAGGAGGATATAAGTTACGGCGTTATCGGCTTCGGCGGCAAACGCTGATTTGCGCCGCAGCAATCAAAAGGCCGTCTGAAAGATCAATCTTTCAGACGGCCTGAAGCTTTTGTAAAAAATAATTGTCGCTCCCGCGTAGGCGGGAGCCTAGAGCAAAGCGCAGCTTTGCCTGTGTTTGGGCGGCGGCAATGTTTCAGACGGCCTGTAAACTTGGCTGCAAGGCCGTCTGAAAGCTGAATCTGCGATTCAGACTGGGCACCCGCCTGCGCAGGTGCGACGGGCAGGGGAATTTTGCAAAGGTCTCGTCCTGTGTTCGGGCAATCATTTTTTGCCTGCCAGCCACAAAGCGGCATATTTGTTGAACGTCGATTGCGCCGACAATACCGACAACAGCAGGCCGTGTTTGCCATCAAGGAATCCGGCTCTGAGCAGATACATTTTCACAAAGCTGGCGGCGCCGTGCAACAGCGCGCTGCCGAGCGAGGCGGTTTTGCCTTCGGCCAGCCGCTGCTCCGCCCAGATATTGCTGTAGAGGTTTTGCTTGGCGAGAAACTGTTCCAGCGTGGCGTAGGTATAGTGCAGGGCGTCGCCTTGCAGTTTTTTCACTTCGGTATCCGCAGGCAGTATGACTTTTTCGTGCACCAAATCATCGCTGTAACGCGCATGGGCAACAGGATACAGGCGCACCACCCAGTCGGGATACCAGCCGCAATGGCGGATAAATGCGCCGAAGGTGTTGCTCAGGCGGTTGAATTCAAATGCGGTTTTGCCGTCGGCGGCTGTGGTCTGCAAGGCCGTCTGAATGCTGCGCTGCAATTCGGGCGTGAGGCGCTCGTCGGCATCCAGCCACAATACCCATTCTGTTGCGATGTATTGGTGGGCGCGGTTGCGCTGCGGGCCGAAGCCCGGCCAGTCGGCGTGGGTATGAAAGGCAGCGCCGTAACGCGCGGCGATGTCGGCGGTGGCGTCGCTGCTGCCGGAGTCGATGATGACGATTTGGTCGGTGAGGCCGCCGAGGCTTTGCAGGCAGGCTTCGAGATTGGCGGCTTCGTTTTTGGTAATCAGGGCAACGGTGAGGCCGGGCTGTAAGGGTTTGTTTGTCATGTTTTTGCTGAGGCCGTCTGAATGCTTTCAGACGGCCTTTATCCAGGTCAGGGCAGTTGTTTGATGGATTCGGCCATTTCGTGGAACATCTTGTTGGCGTTCACTTCGGTGACCCAGTGCACATTGGCGGGTTTGCCGGTGGTGCCCCACCAGTCGACCACGCAGGCGCCCATGGTGAGTTCGCTCTGGGTTTCCACGGCCACATGGCAGTCGCGGCCGCTGAAAAATTCGGGAAAAGCGGCATAAGTGATGGCGCAGGGGTCGTGCAGGGGGCCGCCTTCGAGGCCGAATTTCTGGGTGTCGAAGCGCTCGTAGCTTTGCAGGATATTCGCCAGGCGCGGTCCGTTGGTGTTTGGCTGTTTGCGCAACACATCCATGCGCGGGGTGGTAATCACGGCCTTGTGGGTGACATCGAGCGGCAGGATGGTAACCGGCACGCCGCTTTGCAACACGATTTGCGCGGCATGCGGGTCGACATAAAAATTGAATTCGGCGGCTGGGGTGATGTTGCCCGCTTCAAAATAATTGCCGCCCATCAATACGATGTTTTTGATGGCGCGGGCAATGTCGGGCGCAAGGCTCAGCGCCTGGGCGATGTTGGTTAAAGGGCCGATGGGGCAGAGGGTGATGCTGGCGTCGTCGGCCTTGCGCAGGGTGTCAATCAGCCAGGGCACGGCATGCACGGGCTGCAACGGGCAGGCCGGGTCGTGCAGCTCCACACCGTCGAGGCCGGTTTTGCCGTGCACTTCTTCGGCGGTAATCAGCGGCCGCAGCAGCGGTTTGGAGGCGCCGGCATAAACGGGGAAGTTTTTTTCACCCGCCCAGTCGCAAATAATGCGGGCGTTGGTGCTGGTGTGGTGCAGGCTGACATTGCCCGCCACCACGGTGAGCGCCATGAAATCAATCAGGCCGCGTTTGGCCAAGCCGTGCGCCATCAGGATGGCGGCGGCATCGTCCTGACCCGGATCGGTGTCGATGATAAGGCGGATTTTTTCAGACATGGCGGTTTCCTGAAGTATTAAATATATTGTAAAGCAAACACCGTGGAATTAAATGCTGAATTTTATAATCGCGGCGTTGCCTGAAAATGGAAGTGTAACCCAGCCGATACAACGGTACAATACGGCTTTGCTTTCAGACGGCCTTTCCCATGCAGTTGATATTAGCGCCCATGCAGGGGCTCACAGACGACGTGATGCGCGATTTGCTAACCCGCATCGGCGGCTTCGACGAATGCGTGAGCGAATTCGTGCGCATCACCCACACCGTGCATTCGCGCCAAACCTGGCTCAAATACGCGCCGGAAATCGCGCACAATAACCGCACTTTTGCAGGCGTGCCGTGCACGGTGCAGCTTTTGGGCAGCGATGCGGAAAACATGGCGGTGAACGCGCTTGAAGCCGTGCGCTTCGGCGTGGAAAAAATCGACCTCAATTTCGGCTGCCCCGCGCCCACGGTCAACAAGCACCAAGGCGGGGCGGTGCTCTTGAAAGAGCCTGCACTCGTGCACCATATCGTGAAAACCCTGCGTGCCGCCTTGCCTGCGCACATCCCGCTCACCGGCAAGATGCGCTTGGGTTTCGAAGACAAATCGCTGGCGCTGGAAAATGCCTGCGCCATCGCCGAAGGCGGCGCGGCGGGGCTTACCGTGCATGCACGCACCAAGGTGGAAGGCTACGAACCGCCCGCGCACTGGGTATGGGTGCGCAAAATCCGCGATGCCGTGGCCATTCCCGTTACCGCCAACGGCGACGTGTTCACGCTCGACGACTACCGCGGCATCAAGCGCGAGAGCGGTTGTGACAGCGTCATGCTCGGGCGCGGCGCGGTGATGCGCCCTGATTTGGCGCGCCAGATTCGGCAATACGAGCGCGGCGAAGCGGTGGTGGCGGCGGATTTTGCCGAGATACTTGATTGGATACGCCTTTTCTTCGATTTGTGCCTGGCCAAAGAAGCCAACAACAAATATCCGGTGGCGCGCCTGAAGCAGTGGCTGGGCATGCTCAAGCGCGTGTATCCCGAAGCGCAGCAGGTGTTTGACTGCGTGCGCACGCTTAAGGAAGCGGATGAGGTGAAGCGGGCGCTGGCGCAATTCGAATGAAAATAAAACAATCCAAGGTGGCAAATGGAAGACACTATACCTAGTACGGAGCCGGCGAACTTGGTGCTTCGGCAGCAAAGTCTGGTCGTTCTCTTTGAGCCAAGACGAGACAGCGCCGGAGTGTTGCTTAATTTTAATGGGCTATAAACACAGCAAGCTTGTTTCAGACGGCCTTGTGTATTAACATAGGCCGTCTGAAAATGTCAACAATCCAAACGTCAACAAAGGGGCGGAACATGAGCAATACCGAAAAAACCGAACAAATCTCTCCCAGCGTGAAAGCCGCGATTTTGTCGGAAGCGCTGCCGTATATCCGCCGCTTTTCCGGCTCGACCATCGTCATCAAATACGGCGGCAACGCCATGACCGAGCCGCATTTGAAAGAAGGCTTCGCCAAAGATGTGGTGCTGCTCAAGCTCGTCGGCATCAACCCGGTGATTGTGCACGGCGGCGGCCCGCAGATTAACGATATGTTGCAGAAAGTGGGCAAAGAAGGCACGTTTGTGCAGGGCATGCGCGTGACCGACGGCGAAACCATGGATATCGTCGAAATGGTGCTCGGCGGCCATGTGAACAAGGAAATCGTGTCGCTGCTGAACCAAAACGGCGGCAAGGCCGTCGGCGTGACCGGGCGCGACAGCCACTTTATCAAGGCGAAAAAACTGTTTATCAACACGCCCGAACGCAACGGCGTCGACATCGGCCAGGTGGGTGTGGTGGAAAGTATCGACAGCTCGCTGATCAAAGGCATGGTCGAGCGCGGCTATATCCCCGTGGTGGCACCCATCGGCGTCGGCCGCCAGGGCGAGGCCTTCAACATCAATGCCGATTTGGTGGCGGGCAAACTGGCTGAAGAATTGAATGCCGAAAAACTGGTGATGATGACCAACATCACCGGCGTGATGGATAAAGAAGGCAACCTGCTCACCAATCTTACGCCCAAGCATATTGATGATTTGGTGGCCGACGGCACGCTCTACGGCGGCATGCTGCCGAAAATCAGCTCCGCCATCGAAGCCGCAACCAACGGTGTGAAAGCCGTGCACATCATCGATGGACGCGTGCTCAATGCGCTGCTGCTGGAAATCTTCACCGACAAAGGCGTGGGCTCGATGATCTTGGGGCAAAACAACGATTAAACCTGGGCTGCATAGATGATTTAAAGGCCGTCTGAAAGCTTTCAGACGGCCTTTAAATCAATTTATAAAATAATAAAGATGCCGTCTGAAACAGTTTTCAGACGGCATCTTTATTATAGTCGTCTCAATTTAGATTGAGACAAGGCAGCAAGCCGCAGACAGTACAGATAGTACGGCAAGGCGCAGCAACGCTGTATCAAACTAACGGAACGACTATATTTTGTTGCGCGGTGTTTGAACGGATAGGGGGGGGGGCTTTGCAAAATTCCCCGCCTGCGCGGACGCGACGGTTATTTTTGCAAAGGTTTCGGATACGGATATGGCCAAACAACTTACACATGCGGCGTTGCCGCGCCTTGGCTCAAAGAAAACGCCCGGGTTTTGCTACCGAAGCACCAAACCCGCCCGCTCCATACTGCTGTATTGCCTGTGGTTTGCTGCCTTGTATGAAAAATGTGTTGCTCAGCTAGGGCTTCCTGACAATTCGATTTACGGGTGCTTTTTGCCCCTGAAAACGCAT
>JAUNTY010000016.1 GCA_030538415.1 Neisseria sp.
GGCGAGCCAACGCCGTAGCAGAAACTCATTTCTTCGACTATAGCTGTCGGCGGCTTTGAGGTGTTTTTACACCAGTAGGTTCAAATCATTCGTAAAATCGGCAAGCTCTTGCCCGCTCAAGTGTTTCGGTTGGCATTTCACATCAATATGCGGCATGTTGCATTCCTTTTCATGATTAAAACATCAAAGGCCGTCTGAACGTTCAGACGGCCTTTTCTTGATTACATCACTTCCAACGTTTGGATGCCGAGCAAATCCAAGCCTTGTTTCAGCGTGTCGCCGGTGAGTTTCGCCAGTTGCAACCGGCTGTCGCGGGCTTGGCCTTCGGCTTTCAGAATCGGGCAGGCTTCGTAGAAGCGGCTAAACAGGGTGGCTACTTGATAGAGATAGGCCGCCAGATAATGCAGATAAGATGTATCGGCCACGCTTTGCAACACGTCTTCAAACTTCAACAGCTCGACCGCCAGCTGTTTTTCCAGCGGCGCGTCCAACACCACGGCGGCATTGGCGTTCCATTCGCCTGCTTTGCGGAACACGGATTGCACGCGGGTGTAGGCGTATTGCAGGTAAGGCGCGGTGTTGCCTTCGAAGCTGAGCATATCCTCCCAGTCGAACACATAATCGCTGGTGCGGTTTTTGCTCAAGTCGGCGTATTTGACCGCGCCGATGCCGACCACTTTGCCGATTTGGGCGGCGGCTTCGGCATCCAAATCGGCGTTTTTGCTTTGCACCAAGGCGGTGGCGCGCTCGACCGCTTCATCGAGCAGGTCGACCAATTTGACGGTGTCGCCGCTGCGGGTTTTAAACGGCTTGCCGTCCCTGCCCATCATGGTGCCGAAGCCGACAAATTCGGCGGCGACACTTTCGGGCAGATAACCGGCCTTGCGCGAAGTGGCAAACAGTTGCGCGAAATGCAGGCCTTGGCGGTGATCGACCACATACAGCAGGCGGTCGCCTTTCAGACGGCCAACATAATCGCGGATGCAGGCCAAATCGGTGGTGGAATACAGAAAACCGCCGCCGCTTTTTTGCACGATATAAGCCGCCGGCTCGCCCTCTTTGTTTTTGAATTCATCGAGAAACACCACCTTCGCGCCATCGTCGTCCACCGCCAAGCCTTTGGCGGTCAAGTCATCAACCACGGTTTGCAAATCGTCGTTGTATTTCGATTCGCCCGCCACATCGTCGGGGGTGAGTTTCAAGCCCAAGGTGTCGTACACCGCTTGCGCGTGCGCCAGCGAAATATCGACAAACTGCTTCCACAAGGCCAACACGGTTGCGTCGCCGCCTTGCAGTTTCACCACGTATTCGCGGGCGGTGTCGGCAAATTCGGCGCTTTCGTCGAAGCGGATTTTGGCGTTGCGGTAAAACTGTTCCAAATCGGCCAGCTCGAATTCGGCGTTGTGTTGCTGCTGCTCGACCATATAGGCCACCAGCATGCCGAACTGCGTGCCCCAGTCGCCGACGTGGTTTTGCGCGATGACTTGATGGCCGAGGTAGCTCAACACACGGTTGATGCTGTCGCCGATGATGCTGGAGCGCAAGTGGCCGACGTGCATTTCTTTGGCGAGATTGGGCGAGGAATAATCGATGATAACGGTTTGCGGCGCGGCGGTTTGGCGCACGCCGAGATGGCCGTCTGAAAGGGCGGATTCGATGTTTCCGGCGAGAAATGCGGCTTTCAGGCGCAGATTGATAAAGCCCGGCCCCGCCACTTCCGCCGATTCGATCACGGCGTTGCCCGCCAGCGCGTCGGCTACTTTTTGCGCCAACTCGCGCGGATTTTGTTTGGCCTGTTTGGCCGCGCCCATCACGCCGTTGATTTGGAAATCGCCGAAGTCGGCATTTTTGGCGGGCTGCAAGACCACGGGGCTGCCCGCGATGCCTGCGGCGGCAAAAGCGGCTTCGGCTTCGGCGGCCACGGTTTGATGTAGGTTCATGGTTTACTCTGTATCAATAAGTTTTGAAAATCAGGCCGTCTGAAAACGGCAACCGCCGAACACATGTATCGGCGGCATCAGTCAATAAGGGATAGGCCGTATTTTAAAAGAAAACAGCGGATAACACATCTTTAATTTTCCCGCCTTAACTTTACCCGCCAAACCGATGGCTTTCAGACGGCCTTAGTCAGCCATGTTACAATCTGCCGGCCGGCGCGGTGCCGGTACAACACAGAAAGGATTCCCCGCCCCATGCGCGAACAACTGCTGCAATGGCTCACCCGCCAAGGCTACCCGCACTCCGACCTTATCGTAAATCTGGTGATGATTGCCCTGATTATCCTCACCACTTTGCTGCTGCATGCCGTCATCCATTACGGCATTTTCCGCATTCTGGCCAAAAAATTCCGCGCTTCGCGGCTGACTTTTCTCAACATTCTGGCCGAGCAGCGCCTGTTCAGCAACCTGGCCTTTACCATTCAGGGCGTATTGCTGGCGGTGCAGCTGCGTATCTGGCTGCCCGCGAGCGATTGGCGCGAAGGGCTGATTACCGTTACCAATATCTGGTGTTTGGTGTTTGCGCTGCTCACCGTTTTCGCCCTGCTCGACACGCTGCAAACCTATCTGTTCCGCCGCAATCTGGCGCAGCATTTCCCCGTGCGCGGCCTCGTGCAAACCGTGAAGCTGCTGGCCTCCATCGGCATCGGCATCTTGCTGGTCTCCCTCCTGCTCGGCCAGTCGCCGCTGATTCTGCTCAGCGGCCTCGGCGCGATGACCGCCGTATTGATGCTGGTGTTCAAAGACCCGATTCTGGGGCTGGTGGCCGGTATCCAGCTTTCCGCCAACCGCATGCTCAATATCGGCGACTGGCTGGAAATGCCGAAATACGGCGCCGACGGCAGCGTGACCGACATCGGGCTGACCACCGTGAAAGTGCGCAACTGGGACAACACCGTCACCACCCTGCCCACTTACGCGCTGATTTCCGATTCGTTTAAAAACTGGCGCCACATGAGCGAATCGGGCGGCCGCCGCATCAAGCGCCCGGTGTATATCGACAGCGCCAGCGTGCATTTTCTGAACGAAGCGGAAATCGCCCACCTGCGCCAAAGCCGCCTGCTCACCAATTACCTCGACCAGCGCCAGGCTTCCATCCGCGAATTTCACGAAGCCAACCAGATTGACAACCAAAGCTACCTCAATGGCCGCCACCTCACCAACCTCGGCACCTTCCGCGCCTATTTGCAGCAATATCTGGAAAACAACCGCCACATCCGCAAAGACATGACGCTGATGGTGCGTCAGCTGGATGCAGGCGACAAAGGCATTCCGCTGGAAATCTACTGCTTCACCAACACCGTGGTGTGGGCGGAATACGAAGGCATCCAGGCCGATATTTTCGACCATATTTTCGCCGTGGCAGGCGAATTCGGCCTGCGCATCTACCAGGCACCGAGCGGCGCCGACATGCGCGTGATGGCGCAGCAACGCTGATGGGTTTTGCAGTATTTAGCGTGAGTTTGGGATAAGACAAATGCATAGATAATGCAGAAGCCTGCTGAGATCCAGCAATCTGTCCTCTCTCCCGTTTATCCTCGCAGGGGATGAGGAAAGAGTTAGAGAGAGGGCAAAGCCGTTGGAAGAAGAAACATTGCTTCAGCCCTGAATGTTTAGCCCTCTCCCCAGCCCTCTCCTCATCCCCTGCGAGGATAAACGGGAGAGGGAGCAAGTTGCTGAAATGCCAACAATTACTCAAAATACTTATTCCGAACTCACGTTATTTATTTTTAAAGAGGCCGTCTGAAAGCCGTTTCAGGTTTCAGACGGCCTTGTTTTGGTTTGCCGATTGGATCAAGCCGTCTGAAAACAAACGCCGCCGACAACTTGCCGCGATTCCGGCGTAGCGTGGGCTTCGCCCGCGAAAAGCCGCAGGCCGTCTGAAAGCTGCCGACACAACGCAAGAAAACGTGGGCAGAGCCCACGCTACATTTATTGCCGACAACTTGCCGCTGCTACGGCGTAGCGTGGGCTTCGCCCGCGAAAAACCACAGGCCGTCTGAAAGCCGTTGACGCAACGGAAAAAAACGTGGGCGGAGCCCACGCTACGTTTACTGATACCTGCTGCCTGAGCATAAGAATAACCAAGCTTGCGCCACAACCGTTCATTTCCATTATCCATCACATATCATTTCACACAAAATCCAGTTATATCAAACAAATAGTCCAAACTCCGAACACTCACGCTTGACAAATTGTTAACAGCCCGTCTATAACCAAACCAACCCGAACCACCCGTCGAAGCCGCCATGCCCTCCATCGAAATCACCCCCATCAGCGAATCCGCGCTCGCCTGCACGCTGCCGCCGCCCGCCGAATTGGGCAAGCAGCGGTGTTTGTGGGCGTTTGCCGATGCCGCCGCCGCGCTGCCCGATGTATTGGAAACGGTTACGGGCATGAACAACCTCACCGTCTTCGCCCTGCCCGGCGGCGATTTGGCCGCGCTTTCAGACGGCCTTGCCGATTTATGGCAGCGCACCGAAGCCACCGCGCACCAAGGCCGCCATGTGGAAATTGCGGTTTGCTACGGCGGCGCATTCGGCGAAGATTTGGCCGAAGTGGCCGCGTTTCACCGCACCACGCCCGCCGAAATCGTGCGCCGCCACACCGCACCGCTCTACACCGTGTTCATGATGGGTTTCCAGCCCGGCTTTCCTTATCTCGGCGGCCTTCCCGAAAACCTGCACACCCCGCGCCGCGCCGTGCCGCGCACCCATGTGCCCGCCGGTTCGGTCGGTATCGGCGGCAGCCAGACCGGCGTTTACCCGTTTGCCTCGCCCGGAGGCTGGCAGATTATCGGCCGCACCGACACGCCTTTGTTTCAGACGGCCTCGTATCCGCCCACGCTGTTGCTCGCGGGCGACACCGTGCGCTTTGTGGCTGCGGAGGTGCGCTTATGATGCGCGTTCATGCCGTGCAGGCCATCGCCCACATTCAGGATTTGGGGCGTTTCGGCTTGCGCCGCTTCGGTATCGGTCATGCGGGGGCGATGGATACGCTCGCTTTGCAGGCGGGCAATCTGTTGCTGCACAACCCCGCTTCCGCCGCCGCGCTGGAAATCGCCCTCGGCGGCATGGAAATATCGTTTGACCGCGATACGCCGTTTTGCATCACCGGCGCATTGTATGAAGCCGAGCTCGACGGCCAACCCGTATATTCGTATTGGCGCTACAGCGCCCGCAAAGGCCAAACGCTCGCGCTCAAACGCGCCGTGCAAGGGATGTATGGCTATTTGTGCGTGGCGGGCGGCTTTGATGTGGCCGAAGTTTTGGGCGCACGCAGCACCGATTTGAAAGCCGCGTTCGGCGGTTTCCACGGCCGCATGATTCAGGCGGGCGACGAAATCCCCCTCGGCGCGGGCGCACGCAAGCTGCCCCGCGTCGGCATTGCGCCGATTCCTTTCACCAACCGCATCCACGCCCTGCCCTCATCCGAATACGCCGCGTTTACCCGCGAATCACAACACGCGTTTTCGCGGCAAGGCTGGACGTTGCAAAGCAGCAGCAACCGCATGGGCTACCGCTTGCAGGGCGGCAAACTCGAATTGGCGCAGCCCTTGGAAATGCTCTCGCACGCGGTGGCATTCGGCACGGTGCAAGTGCCGCCGTCGGGCGACCCGATTGTGTTGATGGCCGACAGCCAAACCACCGGCGGCTACCCGAAAATCGCCGCCGTGGCCGCCGCCGATTTGGGGCGGCTGGCGCAAATCCGCTTCGGCGGCAAAATTTATTTTCAGACGGCCTCTGTTGCCGAGGCCGCGCAACTGCAACGCAAAAACCAAATCTATTTAAACCAAATCAAAAGGATAGCCGAAAATGCACGTTGACCTGAATGCCGATCTCGCCGAAGGCTGCGGCAGCGACCAAGCCCTGCTGCAACGCGTTTCCTCCGCCAACATCGCCTGCGCACTGCATGCGGGCAGCCCCGCCGATATGCAGCGCGCGCTGGCGTGGGCAAAAGCGCGCCATGTCCGCATCGGCGCGCATCCCGGTTATGCCGACCGCGAAAACTTCGGCCGCTCCAACCAAACCCTGCCCGAAAGCGAGATCCGCGCCCTGATTGCCTACCAGCTCGGCGCATTACAAGCGCTTTGCGATGCCGAAGGCGTGGAAATGGTGTATGTAAAACCGCACGGCGCGCTTTACAACCAGGCCGCTGCCGACCGCGCGCTGGCCGACACCGTCGCCGATGCCGTGCGCCGTTTCAATCCGCAATTGAAGCTGATGGCACTTTCCGGCAGCCACCTGCTCGATGCCGGACGCGCCGCCGGATTGGCGGTGATTTCCGAAGTGTTCGCCGACCGCCGCTATCTGCCCAACGGCAAACTCGTGCCGCGCAGCCGCGCCGATGCCCAAATCGACAACGACGACGAAGCGATTGCGCAAGTGTTGCAGATGGTGCGCGACGGCACGGTGAACACCGTTGACGGCGGCGGCAAAATCAAGGTAGTGGCCGACAGCATCTGTTTGCACGGCGACGGCGCGCACGCGCTGGAATTTGCCGACAAAATCAGCGCTGCGCTGAAAAACGCAGGCATTGCGGTTGAGGCCGTCTGAAAAGGAAACCGCATGTATTCCGCCCTGCTGCGAGCGCTACAACGCTACCTGTTTGCCCTTGTCGGCCTGATTGCGCTGATGTTTGCGGGTGGATGCAATACGCCTGAAACTACCCCTGCCGACTATTTTTTACACGGCACCGATTGGCAGCAAGGCGGCTATGCCTTGGTGATGGTGGACAGCGAAGGCAAGGCATCGCTGGTGGCCGACCCTGAAATCCTGCGGGCGCATGAAGGGGTATTGCTGGCAAAAGAAGACGCATGGCGCAGCCTGCTGCCCATCGGAAGCAGGGATTTACGGGCACTTTATCTGTTTCAAAACCGCCGCTTGGTCAAATCCGTGTGGCACAGGGTATACCAACAGTTTGAAACCGGCAGCCTGGCCGAACACACCCGCCCGCTCACCAGCCGATACACCGACAGCGAGCCGAAAGCCGCCTACCTCGCCCGCCTCGCCCGCTTGCAGAGCCAGGAAAACGTCTGGATTTACCAACAAAGCGAGGTGAGGCCGTTTCAATACTGGTTTACGGTCAAGCTGCCGACCGTGGCCGTTTTCCACGGCCAAAACGCCCCTCCGACAGAGGATGAATTTTACCAATCGGTGTTGGGCAAACAGCTTTACGCGCAAATCGAAGCCGATCTCAAGCAAGACTTTGATACTGCCGAATTCGACATGAGCAATGTCAACCGAAATATTTGGGCAAGCAGCCTGATTGCGCCTTATCTTTACCGCAGCGACCATCAAACCAACGGCCTGCTGCAAGATGCCGCGCATACGCCGCTCACCGCCGAGGGCTGGACTTTTTACCAATACGATCTCACTGTGTTCGGCACGCCCGAACTGTACGAAAAAATGCAGCAACACGATTTCGCCCGTTATCTTGACGACTACCGCGGCAACCTTGCCGAATGGCAGGCTTTCCTGGCACAGCAAGCCGATAAAGCGCAACCCGCCATTACCCCCGGGCAAATCCGGGCGGAAGGCTACCGCGACAGCGTGCACATCGGCTCCTTATACGAGCTGGAATACAGCCTGAGCTATTTCGAACTGCCGCCACACACCGATTAATCCCCGCCCGCAAAGGAGTATGAAATGTCCGCCAAATCCAACCGCAGCGCCTTGATGGGCGCGGCTTTCCTGATGGCCACCTCCGCCATCGGCCCCGGTTTCCTCACCCAAACCGCCACCTTCACGCAAACGCTGCTTGCCAGCTTCGGCTTTGTGATTCTGCTCTCCATCCTGCTCGACATCGGCGCGCAGCTCAATATCTGGCGCATCATCGCCGTTTCCGAGCAGCGCGCGCAGGATATTGCCAACAAGGTATTGCCCGGCGCGGGTTATTTCCTCGCTTTGCTGATTGTGATGGGCGGGCTGGCGTTCAACATCGGCAACGTCGGCGGCGCGGGCTTGGGGCTGAACATCCTCACCGGCATCACGCCCGAAATGGGCGCCATCATCAGCGGCTTGGTTGCCATCGGCATTTTCCTGTTTCGCGAAGCGGGCAAAGTGATGGACCGCTTCGCGCAAATCATGGGCTTTATCATGATTGCACTCACGGTTTACGTGGCTTTCAAAGCCAGCCCGCCCGTGGGCGAAGCGGCCTTGCGCACTTTTGTGCCGCTGCAACTCGATGCGGTGGCGATTGTAACCCTGGTCGGCGGTACGGTCGGCGGCTACATCACTTTTGCGGGCGCGCACCGCCTGCTCGATGCGGGCATCAAGGGCAAGGCGGCGCTGCCCGAAGTCAGCAAAAGCTCGATTAGCGCGATTTTGATTGCCTCGGTGATGCGGGTGGTGTTGTTTCTGGCGGTGCTCGGCGTGGTGTCGCAAGGCGTGGCGCTCGACCCGAAAAACCCCGCCTCCACCCCGTTTGCCCATGTGGCGGGCAATGTCGGCCTGCTGATTTTCGGCGTGGTGATTTGGGCGGCTTCGATTACCTCGGTGATTGGTGCGGCTTATACCTCGGTGTCGTTTATTTCCGGTTTCAGCCCCGCCATCGAGCGCCACCGCAACAAATGGATTATCGGCTTTATCGTCGTTTCCACCGCCGTGCTCGCCACCGTCGGCCGCCCCGCGCAGATTCTGGTGTTGGTCGGCACGCTCAACGGCCTCATCCTCCCCATCGCCCTCGGCCTGATGCTGCTGGCGGCCTACAAAACCAACATCGTCGGCGATTACAAACACCCGCTGTGGATGACGCTGGCCGGGCTTGTCGTGGTGGTGGCGATGGCGATATTAAGCGGCATGACGTTGGTGAAATACTTCGGCAGCCTGATGGGATAAAAGCGATATATAAAAGGCCGTCTGAAAACATCATCGTTTCAGACGGCCTTTTTGTATTCACGCTTTTTCTCAAAGTGTTTCCGTGTTATTTTCCGTCGATGCCGTATTCGATGGTGACCACTAGGCGCACGTTTTTGCCGACGGTGGATTTGTCGTAAACCCCGCCGTAATCGTCGCTGCCGCCGTCGCCGCTGTCGGCATAGATATTGAACGAGCCTTGCGAAGCCGAACGCATCGCCCCCACCTGCGCGCCGCCGGTTTTGGCAAATTCCTGCGCACGCTTGTGGGCGTCTTCGGTGGCGCGGGTAATCAACGCGTGTTTGACGGCCTCAAGATTGCCGAGCAGGTATTGCGGCGGCTCGAAGCGGATGGCTTCGTTATCCGCACGCAATTGCAAAATGGCCTGCTGCGCTTTTTGGATGTTGGCCAGATTTGTGGTTTTCACCAGTAGTTTCTGCTCGCCGTCGAAACCGTTCTGCACCCGCTGGTAGCTGCCGTCTTCTCGACGGATTTCGTCGTAGGCCGGTTCTACCGCAGGCGTGAGCGTGCGGATTTCCTGCCCGCTGAAACCGTGTTGCTGCAAGAATTCGGCCAACACCGGCTCGGCGGCCTGCAAACGCGCCAATGTCTGCGCATAGGTGTCGCCGTGTGCGGCCACGCTGGTCTGCCACTCGGCGCTGTCGGCCTGATGGGATTCCTCCGCCAGCCCTTTGACGGTAATGGTGCCGGGCTGCCTGAAATTCTTGAACTGGCTGCCCAACACGAAGGCGGCGGCTATCATGCCGACGGCGAGGGCGATGCCCAGCAAGGCCAGTCCGCGGGCCGGTTTGTTTGTGTTGGTGGTATTCATGGTATTTTCCTGATAATGACGAAACCTGACCATATAATCAGACTAGGCCGTCTGAAACAAGTTTTTTACATGATGATGACAATCCCGGCAAAATTGCTTCATGTCAACAAAGTTGTAAAAAGGCCGTCTGAAAGATTATTGCTTTCAGACGGCCTGTTCTAAGTTTTTCTGACATTACTGTGCTGTCAAGGATTCATCACCCGCGCCAGCAGCGCCTTCTCCTTGCCCTGCATATCGGGAATCTGCACTTCGATGCCGTTGCCGGGGGCGACTTCCACTGCTTCGCCTTTGCGCTTCATTTCGGCCAACACCAGCGTTTGGTTGCCGCTCGGGTGGATGATTTCGAGGGTATCGCCGATGCTGAATTTGTTCTTCACTTCCACGGTTGCCCAGCCGTCGGCATCGATGTCGGTAATCTGGCCGACAAACTGGCTTTGCTTGGCGATGGAATGGCCGTTGAGGTAGTTTTGATAATCTTTGGTTTGGTGGCGTTCCAAAAAGCCGGGGGTGTAGCCGCGGTTGGCCAGCCCTTCGAGCTCGGCAAGCAGGCTGAAATCAAACGGGCGGCCTGCGACGGCGTCGTCAATCGCTTTACGGTAGGCTTGGGCGACGCGGGCAACGTAGTAAACAGATTTGGTGCGGCCTTCTACTTTGAGGCTGTCGACGCCGATTTCGGCCAACTTGGCCACTTGCTCGATGGCGCGCAAGTCTTTGGAATTCATGATGTAGGTGCCGTGTTCGTCTTCCATAATCGGCATCAATTCGCCGGGGCGGTTGGCTTCTTCAATCAGGAACACTTTGTCGGCGGCGGGGTGGCGGATTTGGCCGTTGATGCCTTCAAAAGCGGCGTTGGCTTCTTCTTGCGCTTGGTTGAAATCGAAGCCTTGCAACAGCTTGGCATCGCCCATTTCATCGGTTTCGGTGTCGTGCACTTTGTAATCCCAGCGGCAGGCGTTGGTGCAGGTGCCTTGGTTGGGATCGCGGTGGTTAAAGTAGCCGGAAAGCAGGCAGCGGCCGGAATAGGCGATGCACAATGCGCCGTGCACAAACACTTCCAGCTCGATATCGGGGCATTCCTGGCGGATTTCGGCGATTTCGTCCATGCTCAATTCGCGCGAGAGAATGATGCGCTCTACGCCGATTTTCTGCCAGAATTTCACCCCCCAATAATTGGTGGTGTTGGCCTGCACCGACAAATGAACCGGCACTTCCGGCCAGCGTTCGCGCACGTTCATAATCAGGCCGGGGTCGGCCATAATCAGCGCGTCGGGCTGCATGGCAATCAGCGGTTCCATGTCGGCCATAAAGGTTTTCAGCTTGCTGTTGTGCGGCAGGGTGTTGACGGTGAGGAAGAATTTTTTGCCGCGCTCGTGCGCTTCGCCGATGCCTGTTTCGAGTACGTCGAGTTTGGCGAATTCGTTGTTGCGGGCGCGCAGCGAATAGCGCGGGCTGCCCGCGTAAACGGCATCGGCACCGTAATCGAAGGCGGCGCGCATGCGTTCGAGGCCGCCGGCGGGTAATAAGAGTTCGGGGGATTTCATGTGTGTCAACCTTGCAAAGCGTTCAGACGGCCTTGATATAGAAGGCCGTCTGAAAGAAACATATTGAATAGAATGTGGAAATTATCCGCCTTTTTCATCAGGCGGTCAATTTGAGGGAGGCAGCACCGGCGTTACCTGATAGCCCACCTGCCGCAGCCGCAGAATCAGCCCTTGCTCGCCAAAAAGATGCGCCGCGCCCACGGCCACCAGCGTGGATTGTTGCGGCAGGATTTCTATCAGCTTCGGCAGCCATTGCTGGTTGCGCTCTAGCAATAGCTGTTGATACATAAGCTTCTGCCAAAATACGCGGTCTTGCTGCGGCAGGTATTTGAGTTGTTCGTCAGGATTTGATACCTCTTCCCAAATTGCAGAGGCCCGATGCTTTTGATAATCGTCCACCAATGTTTTTTGCTCTTCAAGCACCTTGCGGTAGTTGAAAATCAGCATATCGAGGCTACGTTTGATTTTATCTTCGGGAATCGCGCTGATGTAATACATCGGCTCGATACGCTCCAGCGCGATAATCGTTTTTTGCTGTTTCCCGGCCTGCTGAATCAGCAAATTATCGATACCGTATTGGTACGAATAGCCTTGGGGCGAATACAGGCTCTGCACCGAAATCCACAACGCCCACGGCTTGGTTTTGCTGTTGCCCTCCACCGGCAGCGAATCGTTGCCCTGCGTCAGTATCTGTTTGAGCGCCGAAACACGCACACGGCCAAGCGACTGGTTGAGCGTGCGCGTGTCGCTCATCATCTGCATCATTTTGGCGGCATCGGCGGCATGGCGCGGCTGCTCCAGCTCGTCGGCATTCGATTCCACCACCAGCTGCGCCACTTGATTGAGCGTGCGTTGATATTGCGCGGGCAGGCTGCTGCCGACTTTGCCGACGTGCACCGTGCCGAGCAGCCAAGAATCGGGGCGGCCTTGCTTGCTGATTTTCCACAAAAAAGTATCCGCTTCGGGCGCGCCCTGCGCCAGGGCAAAGGCGCTGGCAAGCAGCATAAACAAGGTGACGGTAATTTTTTTAAGCATGATGGTTTGGCGGTGTGGTTAAAAACGTTCAGACGGCCTCAGGATATAGAAGGCCGTCTGAAACGGAGGCTTCCCGAAGCGCCTTACCAACGGCGGAACGGGCGGCGGAACGGATAGTAGAAATCGTCCCAATAATCATCGTAATAATAACGCATCTCGCGCAGGCGTTGTTGCGAAATATAGTTTTGCCAGGCCATTTTATAACAAGCCTGAAACATCGGATCGGCCACTTTGTCGACATATTCCAGGCGGAATGCTTGACGCTCTTTTTCGGTCTGGTTTTCCGGCGGGTCAAACTGGCGGCGCATCAATTCGGCAGTTTCCTTGTCGCACTGCCCCGCCAGCGCCACTTGCAGGTTTTGCTCGTATCGCTGCTGCGCCGCCGCCCGCGCGGCTTTCTGCTCGGGCGTGGACGCACAGGCCACCAAGACCGGCATGGCAGCGGTAATCAGCAGATAAGCGGTCATTTTCATGATTGCAGACTCCTTTTCAGCTTGTATGCCTGCAATGTACGCCCATTAGGGCTTGCTGACAATCCGGTTTACAGGTGCTTTTGCCCCGGCAAGCGAAACAACCACATCCCCACCAGCATCGCCCCCATAAACCACAACATCTCGCCACGCAACATGCCGGTGAGCACCAGCGCGGGCCCCGGGCACACGCCAACCAGCCCCCAGCCGATGCCGAACAAAGCCGCACCCGCCAGTAGCCTGCGGTCGATTTGTTTGGCGGCGGGCAGATGGAAGCTGTCGGCACGCAGCGGCTTGCCGGCCTTTTTCTTCGGCCGCGCAAACGCCCACAGCGTCACCCACACCGCGCCGCCCATCACAAATGCCAGCGAGGCATCCCAGCTGCCGGAAAGATCGAGGAAATTCTGCACTTTTTGCGGATTGGCCATGCCCGACACCAACAAACCGAAGCCGAACAACACGCCCAATAAAAACATACCGATATTCATCACACCACTCCCGCCACATGTCTCAAGACAAACACCGTCGCAAAGCCGAACAGCATAAACACGCCCACCGACACCGCCGAACGTTTGGAAAGCCGCCCCAAACCGCACACGCCGTGGCCGCTGGTGCAGCCCGAACCCAGGCGCACACCGTAGCCCACCAGCAGACCGCCCGCAACCAGCAGCATTTTATTGTCGGTCACCACCACATCGGGCATGCCGAACGCGGCGGCGTAAAGCCACGACGACAGCAATACCCCGGTTATAAAAGCCACCCGCCAATAGCGCTCTTTTCCCTGCTGCCCGAACACGCCCGCCAAGATGCCGCTGGCACCCATAATCCGTCCGTAAAGCCGCCACACCAGCGTTGCGGCCAAACCAATCAAGATGCCGCCGAACAAGGCCATCCAATACGCCTGCGTCATGAATTACCCTCCTGTAACCAAGAAACGATAATATCACATTATCTTGAATTTAAAACAAGTCCATTCACGCACTCCATAAAATATTCATTTAGCTTAAAAATGCCGAAGCACATGCAAAACCGATACATATCTGCAACAAATTTACCGTTCGCGCTGCAAAAATGCAGATGAAAGGTGTAAATTTCAGACGAGCGGATTGACGGTAACGGTCTTTACTTTCATAATAACGTCAAGTTTCCGGCGTACCCACGGGAAACCCACGGGACAAACAGCCTCAAGGCTGAATAAACATAATTGAAAACCTTCTAACTTGACGGAGCAAATCATGATTGACCGATTGATGCCCATTTTCGCCGTAATCGGCGTGATTTCCAGCCTCGGCTACCTGAGCCTGATGGTATGGGTGATGTATGAAAACCTGCATCGTGGCAAGAAAAAACAGCTTTCTTCCCACGCCGGCTGACACACAGCCAGTTGAGCAAGCCGTCTGAATGCGAATGTTTCAGACGGCCTTTCTTTTTATCGCGTGAAACCCCTTCTCTGACCAAGGCTTCCTGACAATTTATATAGTCGGAGAAATGGGATTCTAATACAAAGCGGCGAGCCGCAGACAGTACGGATAGTACGGCAAGGCGAGCCAACGCCGTAGCAGAAACTCATTTCTTCGACTATTAAGAGATCTTGGCAAAATTCCCCCGCTCGCCACACCCGCAGGCGGATACCTGATGCAAAGCACAGTTTGGCTTGCCCGCCCATTTTTTCTGATTCTAAAAACTGAAGTTTAATCAAGCAATTGAAGTGCCCAAGACAGAAACATTCAAGCTGAAACCATGCTTCAGACCAGACACTCTGCGCGGGTGCGGCAGTTATTTTTTTGCAAAGGCCTCAAGTGGTTTCACAATGCCGCAGCCCGTTCAAGCCTGCGCGCGCTCCAGCATCGCCTCACGCAAGGCGTCCAAACCCAAGCCTTGAGTGGCGGAAACCCTCACCGCCACCACTCTGCCCTGCACATCCCGCATCACCCCCGCCGCGCATTCTTCTTCCGGCAACAGGTCGATTTTGTTATACACAATCAGCTGCGGCACTTCATGCGCGCCGATTTCTTCCAACACTTCATCCACATCATCCATCTGCCGCTCGAAATCGGGGTGTGCCGCATCCACCACATGCAGCAATACGTCGGCCAGTGCGGTTTCTTCCAGCGTGGCCGCAAACGCCGACACCAGCTTGTGCGGCAAATCGCGCACAAAGCCGACGGTATCGGTGAGCACCACATGGGTCTGCCCGCCGAGATACAGCCGCCGCGCGGTGGTATCGAGGGTGGCGAAGAGCTGGTCTTTCGCCAGCACGTCGGCCTTGGTGAGGCGGTTGAACAGGCTGGACTTGCCCGCATTGGTATAGCCGACCAGCGCAAACGTCTTGTCGCTGCCGCTCAGGCGCGATTTGCGGCGGGTAGCGCGCTGCTTCTGCACCTGTTGCAGCTGGCGCTTGAGCGCACTGATTTTGACATTAATCAGGCGGCGGTCGGTTTCCAGCTGGGTTTCGCCCGGCCCTTTCAGGCCGATGCCGCCGCGCTGGCTTTGCAGGTGGCCGTAGCCGCGCACCAGCCGCCCGCTCAAGTGGGAAAGCTGCGCCAATTCCACTTGCAGCTTGCCTTCCTGGCTTTGCGCACGCTGGGCGAAAATAGCCAGAATCAGCCCCACGCGGTCAAGCACGCGGCATTGCAGCGCTTTTTCAAGGTTGCGCTCCTGCGTGGGTGTCAGCTCGTGGTTGAACACCACCAATTCGATGCCGTCGCCGCGCACGCGTTCGGCCAACTCCTCAGCCTTGCCTGTGCCGACAAACAGCGCGGTTTGGGCGCGGTCGCGTTTGGCGGTTTCGATACACACTAGCTCGCCGCCGGTGGCGCGCACCAAATCGGCGGCCTCATCCAACGCGGCCTGAAACGCCCGTTCGCGCGTTTCGTTGGCACCGCTGTAATCGGCGCTGAGCATCATGCCCACCAGCATCACCCGCTCGGGATTTTCCAGCGATTTGTCGATTTGAAACAAAGTGGTTTTGCGGCTCAAGAGTTTTCCTTTTTGAAAGAGGCCGTCTGAAAGGCTGCAGAAGCGCCATTCCCCGCAATTGCAGACGAATCACCCGGCATCATGCAGTGATGATCAGACAACACCAATCCGGGCAAGGCGAGACAGATTGACAAAGCGGTTCGGCATCCTGTTGAATCATCTCTTTGGACTAATGTGCAGGCAATGCGGTGACACGACGGCGCATAAACAGTCGGCTTGACAGCTATAGCACAGATCCACTGCAAAAGCCACTGTAGCGAAACGCCTCAATCTTGCCATGGCCTTGCTGCGCCCGGCTGCGCTGCCTTTGGCTTGCTGCCTTGTATAGTTTGTCATTCTCGAAGCCATATAAATATCAAACATGCAAACAGTAAGCCGACAATTTTCAGGCCGTCTGAAACCTTTCCCGAAACAATATAGTGGCTAAACTAAGTATTTGATACAAGACAGCAAGCCGCGGACAGTACGGATAGTACGGCAAGGCGTAGCAACGCTGTATCAAACTAAATTGGAACGACTATAGTACGGCAAGGTGCAGCAGCAACGCCGTAGCAGATATTCAGTTTAGCCACTATAGCATACCGGGCACCACCGCCCGACTCTACAGCGGAAGCAAGCTTCATCACTTCAAAACACGGCCATGCCGCATGAAGCATATATTCGACAAACACATCATAATAAAATTAATTTTCTTTTAAATTTCAATGATTAAATATGACGCCTGAAAAAGCTTTCAGACGGCCTGTTTAATTTTGAAAATTTCAGGCGTACACTAAGGCTTCCTGACGATTCGTTTATGAGGGGATTTTTGCCCCTGAAAACGCATCTGCTGCGTTAAAAAGCCTCGCAAGATGCCCAATCTTGCTGCGTTTTGGCTGGTTTTACTAGCGCAGCGTGTAAAACCGCCCTCTTTGAGTAGCCTTGCATCTGCATTTTCAGGGGCAAAAATCCCCTCATAAACGAATCGTCAGGAAGCCCTAGCAACCAATAAATGCTTTGTGGATTTTGCCAACATAATGGATTCGCATCAACGCCCCCAATCGGCCATGCTCTTGGCCGCGCTCGGTATCGTATACGGCGATATCGGCACCAGCCCGCTTTACACGCTGAAAGAAACCTTTCTCGATTCTCACATACGGGTCGGCGAAACCGGCATACTCGGCTTTGTTTCGCTGATTATCTGGGCGCTGATTCTGGTGGTGACACTGAAATACGTCATATTCATCCTGCATGCAGATAACAAGGGGGAAGGCGGCATTGTCATTCTGATGCGGCAGGCTTTGCAATACCTGCAAGGCAAACCTGCCTGGGTTGTCATTATGATGGGGCTGGCCGGCACGGCGATGTTTTTCGGCGATGCCATGATCACCCCGGCCATTTCCGTGCTCTCTGCGGCGGAAGGTCTGACGGTTCTCAATCCCGCGCTGGAGCAATGGGTATTGCCGATTGCGCTCACCGTATTGCTGGCGCTGTTTCTCATCCAACGCAAAGGCAGCCAGCGCATCGGCACTTTTTTCGGCCCGGTGATGCTCGTGTGGTTTATCACGCTGGCCGCCGCCGGCATTTACCAAATCGTGCAGAATCCTTCTATTCTGCGGGCATTCAATCCTTATTACGGCCTTTATTTCGCCACCCATCACGGCTGGGACGGCTTTGTCAGCCTGGGTGCCGTCGTGTTGGCGGTCACCGGAGCAGAGGCCCTGTATGCCGACATGGGGCATTTCGGCCGCAAACCGATTCAGACGGCTTGGCTTTCCGTCGCATTACCCGCCCTTACGCTCAATTATGTCGGGCAGGGCGCCCTGCTTCTGCGCCAACCCGATGCCATCAAAAACCCGTTTTTCCTGAGCGTGCCCGAATGGGCGCTGATACCGCTGATTATCCTCGCCACCGCCGCCACCATCATCGCCAGCCAGGCAGTCATATCCGGCGCCTATTCGCTCACCCGCCAGGCCGTGCAGCTCGGCTTCACCCCGCGCATGCAAATTAACCACACCAGCCAAACCGAAATCGGCCAGATTTACATTCCGGCGGTCAACTGGATATTGCTGGTTACCGTGGTTTTGGTGGTATTGGGCTTTCGCAACTCCAGCAACCTCGCCTCGGCTTACGGCATTGCGGCAACCGGCACCATGGTATTGACCACCTTGCTTTTTTGCATCGTCATGCTGAAAAAATGGCGCTGGCCCAAACTTGCCGTCTTCGGCCTGACCGCCCTGTTTCTCACTTTCGATCTGGCCTTTTTCTCTTCAAACCTGTTGAAAATCCCCACCGGCGGTTGGCTGCCAGTCATGGTGGCTTTGATTTTGATGTTTATTTTCACCACCTGGCGGCGCGGGCGCGTTCTGCTTGCAACCCAACAGGCCGACAACGGTATGAATCTGCAGGAATTTATCGACAATTTGGAAGAATATCCGCCGCAAACCGTTTCCGGTAATGCCGTTTTTATGGTGAGCGACCCGTTTGCCGTGCCCAAAACCCTGCTCCACAACCTGAAACACAACAAAATACTTCATCAATACAATGTGTTGCTGACCATACAAACTCAAGATATTCCCCACATTCCCGACTCGGAACGCATTGCCGTCAAACAGCTCAGCCCGCGCTTTGTGCGCATTATTGCCAACTACGGTTTTCAGGAAACGCCCCGGGTCTACCAGATTCTGAATCTGCTGCGGCAGCAGGGAATAGACTTGGAGATTATGGATACTTCTTTTTTCCTCTCCCGGGACAGCATCCGCATTGGCTCCGACACCCCTTCCGGTGCCATGGCCAGGTTGCGCACACGCTTTTTCAAATGGTTATACAAAAACAGCACGCCCCCTACCGATTTTTACCGCATTCCCAGCAACCGGGTGATAGAAATGGGATCGCAAGTCACCTTGTAAACCGTTGCAAAAATATCTTGCGGCCGCTGATTTGCCTTCATTTAAATTGAATGGACATACACTTCTTGGGTCGACCTTTGTGCAGCATTACACGTTTGTTATGGAGGGTCAGCGCATTGGGTCATAAATTGCCTCCGCGGCAGTTAAAATTATGAAACAGAGCCACATCAAACACCATGTCATGAACCGCTGTATTGCGAAAGCGTTGGGTTTACTTCTGTATATAGTCGAAGAAATGAGATTCTGATACAAGGCGGCGAGCCGCAGACAGTACAGATAGTACGACAAGGCGAGCCAACGCCGTAGCAGAAACTCATTTCTACGACTATAAAAACAAATCATTTAAACAGTTTTTATAGGCAACATACTTTTCAGACGGCCTGCTTACGCTTACACTATCCACTTCTGGCAGAATAAAATATAAAAGGACATCTCATGGCCAACCGCATCAAAATCGGCATTGTCGGCGCGACCGGTTATACCGGCGTAGAATTGCTGCGCCTGCTCGCCGGCCACCCGAATGCAGAAGTAAGCGCCGTAACCAGCCGCAGCGAAGCCGGTATTCCTGTATCAGACTACTTTCCCAGCCTGCGCGGCGTATACAGCCTGGCCTTCCAAACGCCGGAAGAGGCAGGCTTGGAGCAATGCGATTTGGTATTTTTTGCAACCCCGCACGGCGTTGCCATGCGCGATGCCCCCGCCCTGATGGAAAAAGGCGTGCGTATTGTCGATTTATCCGCCGACTTCCGTCTGCGCGATATCCCGACCTGGGAACAATGGTATGGCATGCCGTTTACAGCGGCAGACGCCCTGCAAGAAGCCGTTTACGGCTTATGCGAACTCAACCGGCAGCAGATTCAGAGCGCACGCCTGGTGGCCAACCCGGGCTGCTATCCCACCTGTGTATCCCTACCGCTTCTGCCTTTATTGCAACAAAATTTGATTCAGGCCGGTATGCCGATGATTGCCGATTGCAAATCCGGCGTGTCCGGAGCTGGCAGAAAAGCCAGCGTAGGTAGCCTTTTTTGCGAAGCAGGCGACAATTTCAAGGCTTACGGCATTCGCGGCCACCGCCACCTGCCCGAAATCAAGCAAACCATCGCAACGCTGGATGCAAAAGCGGCGGAAGGCTTTGTATTTGTACCCCACCTAACACCGCTGATACGCGGCATGCACGCCACCCAATATCTGCATCTTGAAAAAGATGCCGACCCACATGCCGTACTCAATGAGTTTTATCAAGGCAGCCCGTTTGTCGACGTGATGCCGCCGGGCAGCACCCCCGAAACCCGGAGCGTGCGCGGCGCCAATATTTGCCGCATCAGCATACAGAAAGCACCGCAGAGCGATGTGTGGATTGCCTTGTCGGTTATCGACAATCTGGTCAAAGGTGCCGCAGGGCAGGCTGTTCAAAATATGAACATCATGTTTGGTTTCGAAGAAACGGCAGGGCTGCAAGCCGCCCCATTACTGCCATAAGCATAGCACCCAACGCTTCCCAGCAGGCCGTCTGAAAAGGTTTCAGACGGCCTGTTATAGCCTTCTTGACAGCCACACCATTTAATTTACGAAATCATACGGCCTGAGACCTTTGCAAAATACCTTTCTTTTTGAAATATCCATTGAATCCGTCATTCCGGCGCAGGCCGGAATCTATTTCTTTCAGATTCAGTTGATTGATTCTAAATGAGTTTTATATTTAACCATAGATTCCGGCCTGCGCCGGAATGACGAGACTGATGCTTTTTTGATGCAGTTAAGAAGTATTTTGCAAAGGTCTCAGCCTGATTGCTTTTGAAGGATGTCAGAAAATCTCTTTAGGCCGGGGTTACAGACAACACGGTACCAGTAAACGGGCGCGTCGTCATCTTGACCAAACCGCCTTCTTGAGACAAAGCCCGAACCAACGTCGTGCAGGTTTACAATCCGGCCATATTCAATCCTGAGCCAATCAAAACAACACCTCTCCCCGCTATCCGCCCAAATTGGTCTGGCGCCGTCCATATATCGACAAATCAGCAAAAATCCCCGCAAAAACCTTCCTCTCGCTCATTCGTATACAATCCCTGCCACCAATTCATCATGGCTCAAACCGCCGTAAGACTGCTCCCAAGCCAGTCCGGCCTCCGCCATATCGCATTTGGCTGCATATATGCGCTGTTTGTCACTCATCCTCTCCAACCTTTTCAGATTCAATTTTTGACAACTGAATTCCGACAAAGGCATTTCAGCAGATTGCGCCTCAGAATCACTCGACGGGAAAGTTGCCAACGCCAAGCTCAAAATTCCTGCCAACATCAAACCATTGCGTTTATTCATTCTCATCTGCCTGCTCCCTGTTTCTACCCATACACATAAATAAGATTAATCTTAGAAAAAAGCGATTAGATTAAAATTAACTTTATTTATATTAATTAATAAAATCTGAAAATATTAAAAAATGTCAGATCATCAATATAAATTTATTCGACGGATGAATAATACAAACAAAATCGAACAAGTGCAATAGTTTTTCTTACTTAAAATAAAATTTTTCTTACTTTTTGATTAAAACTAAAGTAAAATAAAGGGAAATGATTAAATCCACATAAAAAATCGTATTATCCACAAGGAAATGCAATGAATACTTTCAAAGAACGGCTGATTTATCTATGGAAAAATGAAGCGAAACAAGCCAAAATTGCTGCCGATATCGAAATGACCATTGCCGGCTTCAGCCGCATCTGGAACGAAGGCGGCCTGCCCAAAGCAGAAACATTAAAAAAAATCAAACAACTAAAGGGCTGCAATCTGGATTGGTTGCTCACTGGTGAAGGTGAGCCTTTTCCCGACTGCGAATCCCGGGAAAGCAACAGCGCCTACGACACTTTAGGCAATCCGGTTGACGTTGAGGAATTTGTTTTTGTTCCCCGCTACGATATTCAGGCGGCAGCCGGCCACGGACAATTGGTTGGTAATGAAAAGCCGGTGTTTACCATGGCGTTTCGCCGTTATTGGATTGAAAACTACATCACCCGAGACACCAAAAACCTCTCTGTGATTTCCGTGAAAGGCGACTCTATGGAAGGTGTACTCAATGATGGCGATTCCATTCTGATTAATCATGGTGAAACCACGCCGCGTGACGGCCTTTATGTATTGCGACTGAATGAAAACCTACTGGTCAAGCGCCTGCAGCTGATGCCGGGCGGCATCGTTAACGTGATTTCAGCCAACGAAGCCTACCCTACCTTTGAAATCAATCTTCACCACATGACAGATGATGTGGCCATCATCGGAAGAGTAGAATGGTTTGGCCGGAATATTTGAGCCCCTATTGTTTTCCAGCATGCTGCCCCCACCTTGCTTAGCAGACATATTTGCGCGACAATAAGCACATACATTCATATAAAAGGAATCACATCATGTCAGACGAAAGCCCCATCATCTTTACCGACAGCTGCTGCACCAAAGTAGCCGATCTCATCGCCGAAGAAAACAATCCCGACTTGAAACTGCGCGTCTTTGTCAATGGCGGCGGTTGCTCCGGCTTCCAATACGGTTTCACTTTTGATGAAATCAAAAACGACGACGATTTTGAGATTGAAAAATCCGGCCTGACTTTTCTGGTAGACCCGATGAGCTACCAATACTTGGTCGGCGCCGAAATAGATTACACCGAAAGCCTCCAGGGATCGCAATTTGTTATCCGCAACCCGAATGCGGAAACCACCTGCGGCTGCGGTTCCTCATTTTCTGTTTAATGTTGATTCAAGCAATAAAGAGCCGTCTGTATTGCAGACGGCTCTTTGTTTTCAGAATCTTACGCATCCGCAGACAGAAAATCGCCAGGTTTTCTGTCTGCGGGGGCATTATTGAAGAGAAAAACCAGCTAGGGCTTCCTGATAGTGAAGCGGTGTCAGGAAGCCCTAAGATGCTCAGACATCAAGTCAATCCGTTCCGCCTTGTACCCTGCTGTGTTATTTGACTATAATTTACAAACAAACATGATTTCATTGTTTTTTGAAAAAAGCTTCAATCAAGGTTATCAAAACTATATTTAATTTCAATAGCAGATACCGCTAATCTTTAAATTCATACCTTTTATATATAGTTTCCTGACAAACAATATCAAAAGGAATATCCTTAACAGAAGTCTACTCACTAAATCTATAAAATTACACAATTTAAGAGACAGATTTAAAAGTGCACCGTCTCGATTCAGATATCGGTCTGGTTTGACGCTGGACGTGCCTTTAACGGAAGAAAAATGAGTAAGCAAGAAAAATTTTATGATGTGTATGTTTCCTATCCGCCCAGCTTAGAACGCGGACGGATAGATGCCTGCATTCGCGACAATCTTCCTGAAAAAGAAGCCGAAGATTTAATTGCGGCGCTTGTCGAGCATCCGCAAGCGATTATTGCCGAACACTGCACCAATGAAGAGCGTGAAAATGCGCAGCATTACTTCAGCTACCTCGGCTTGGATGTCATTATCAGACTGTCTCTTGAATTGGCTCCCGAAGTAAAATCTGCCCAGGAAGATACTTCTCTATCCGAACCCATTCCGCAATGTCCCGTATGCCACACCATTATCGAAGATCCTGAAACCAAGGAATGTCCGTCTTGCCACCTGCATTTCGACTCGGCATCCGAGGCAGTGATTCAGAGAAAACGCATTGAATGGCAGGAAAAAGTTGCTTTCGAACACAGAAAACAGCATGAAATTGCTTATAAACTGTTAAAAGAAAAACAGGAAGAAGAAAAACGCCTGCGCAAACAAATTCGCGCGGAGTTGGAACACAAACTGCGTGAGGAAATTGGTGGTAGATACAGCTGGTTTAATGGCCGCAAAGCCATTATCACCCTCATCATCGCATTGATTATTATCGCTGCATTTATTGCCATCGGTTACTTTATAGGCCAATTATTGCGGTAAACGAGAACATCAAACTTGTAGTCGAACGGTGTAAATCCATACGGCATTGGCTTTTTTTTTACCGTATTCTTTCGTGCTGCTTTCAGCTCTCCGGCTTTGTCAGCTTACTTTTTGAATTGGTATTAATTCCCGCAGCTATAGCCAACTTAATATATTTTTCATACAAGACAGCAAGCCGCATTCTTTCGTTTCAAGTAACCAGATACATAAAAAGCCGTCTGAAACATTTCAGACGGCTTTTCCACATATATAGCATAATGAAATTACTGCAAAACCGATACGGGGTTACGATACTATAGTCGAAGAAATTAGTTTCTCTACGGCGTTGGCTCGCCTTGTCGTACTATCTGTACTGTCTGCGGCTCGCCGCCTTGTATCAGAATCTCATTTCTCCGACTATACTGTGCTGCCTGCGGCCTACTGCTTTGCTTCGGTTTGATGGTGATTTCACTATCAATCACATCAGAACAGCGAGTCCAAATGGCCGTCATTGCCGCCGCCACCACTGTTTGCAGGTGCAGCAGGCGTAGTCGGTGTAACGGGCACATAGTCACTGCCTTGTTGCCCTGTCGGTTGTTCTCCTCTGCTGTTTCCACTGCCAACCGAAGCATCCATTTCATCCGAGCGGACAGGCCTGCTTGAGCGGTTGTCCAGCGGCAATTCGGGATTGGTTGTCTGTTGTTCGCGCAGATAATATTCGCCACTGCGGCTGACTACGCCATCCGGAGATGCCATGCCTTTGACAGCCACGCCATTGAGGGCAAACCGCATATAATCCACCCATACCGGCACCGCTATCGTACCGCCGTAGCCTGCCCGCCCCATGCTGCGCGGCTTGTCATAGCCGATATAAACAGCGGCGACCAATTCGGGATTAAAGCCCACAAACCAGGCATCTTTATTGTCATTGGTCGTGCCCGTTTTACCCGCAACATCCGAGCGGCCAAGTGCATTGGTACGCGAAGCCGTACCGATTCGAGCTACATCCTGCATCATTTTATACATGATATACGCATTTCTCGGATCGATGGCCTGCGGTGCATTTTCTTTGGCCACCAACGGCTGCATCTGGGCGCGCAGCCTGCCTTGGCTGTCATAAATTTTGTCGATTACATAGGAAGACACCCTGTAACCGCCATTTGCAAACACAGCATATGCTTCGGCCATTTTTAACGGCGTGGTCTCGCCCGTACCCAGAGCCATAGAAAGGCTGGCAGGGATTTCAGACGCCTTGAAGCCGAAGCGTTGAATATATTGTTGAGCATAATTCACACCGATAGACATCAAAATCCGGATGGACACCATATTTTTCGATGCCGTCAGCGCTTGCCGCAATGTAATGTTACCGGCATAACGGCCGTCTGAATTTTTAGGATTCCAAGTGCTGCCGTTAGGCCCCCTGCCCGGTAAAGACAGCGGTGCATCATTGATCACCGTTGATGCCGTCATGCCCTTGGCAAGCGCCGCAGAATACACAAACGGCTTGAATGAAGAGCCGGGTTGACGCTGCGCCTGTGTTGCCCGGTTAAATGTTTTACTGTGAAAATCATAGCCGCCGACCAATGCGCGGATTGCCCCTGTTTTCGAATCCAGCGACACCAAGGCGCCCTGCAACAAGGGCTCTTGCACGACATTCCAACGATTGCCGTTTTGCTTCAGACGAATGACTGCCCCCTTACGGATTTGCGCTTCACCCATTTTCTTGTTGTTGACTGCAGACGCTGCAAAGCCCAATGCTGCGTTGTTCAGCGTCAATTTTTCGCCACTCGGCAGCTGTGCCTGCACACCTTGTTTGGACACGCCCAACACAACCGCAGGCACCATGCCGTCAACCGTATAAAGACCCGATAAATACTGGCTGACCGTTTCTTCTTCGTCATCCGATTTGCCCAATTCAAGATAATGTTCGGCACCGCGGTATCGGCTGCCGCGGTCAAAATTACGCAAAGCTTTACGCAATGCCTCCGTTGCAGCACGCTGATGCTCGGTGCTGACCGTGGTATAAACTTTGAAACCCTGCGTGTAGGCGTCTTCGCCATATTTTTCATACAGCTCTTGTCGAACCATTTCGGCAACATAAAGCGCGCTTTGGTCGATTTTCTGTACATAACGCTCGTAATGCAAATCTTCTGCCAAGGCCTGGGCGCGTTGTTGCGACGTAATCATGCCCAATTCAACCATATTGTTGAGAATATATTGTTGGCGCAATTTTGCCCGTTCCGGATTCACAATCGGATTAAAAGCCGAAGGGGCTTTGGGCAAACCTGCGAGGATAGAAGCTTCCGCGAGCGTCAAATCCTTGACGTCTTTATTGAAATAAATCCGCGCGGCCGCTGCAAAACCATAGGCGCGCTGCCCCAGGTAAATCTGGTTAAAATAAAGCTCCAGAATTTGATCTTTGCTTAACGATTGCTCGATTTTATAAGCCAGCAACGCCTCATTGAATTTCCGGGTAAACGTGCGCTCACTGCTCAAATAAAAATTTCTGGCCACCTGTTGGGTGATGGTGCTGGCGCCGGACTGCACACCGCCGGTTACATTCCCCACCGCCGCACGCAGCACACCGATAACGTCAACCCCCCAGTGGTCGTAAAACCGTTTATCCTCCGCTGCGACCACCGCATCTTTCAATACTTTCGGAAAATCATTGATTTTGGTGAATGAGCGCCGCTCTTCTCCATACACACCGATAATTTTGCCGTCTGAAGAATATACCGTCAGCGGCATTTTCGGTTGGTAGTGTTGAACCATATCCAACGAAGGCAATTTCGGATAAGTGACCAGAATTGCGATGGCAACCAAGCCGACCGCAAAAAGTGCCAAACCCAATATCAAACCAATACAAGTTGTTATAATTTTTTTAATCATGACCAAGTAATAAATATTGCCATTAAAAGCATTAAATAAAGTAAAATAACAAAATATTTCGGCAAGCCACTGTTACGGCCATGTAAACCGGATAATAAATTCGTTACGGATATAAACTGCCACTCACTTACACGGTAGGAAAGTTACATTATGCGCTTAGTAAAAAAGCAAAAGAATACAAGCAGTAAAGCCTCTCCCAGCATCAGCATGCGCTCGGCTGTCGGCATAGATATCAGCCAGCATGCCATTAAAATGGTGCAGCTCTCTGGGCGTAGTTTAAACCAAATTCAGCTAGAAAAATACGTTATCACCAAGTTGCCTAAAAATATTGTCAAAGGCAACAAAATTCAAGATTACGAGCAGCTCGTTGCATATATGCAACATACATACACGCAACTGGCTTCGTCGTCAAAAAATATTATTGCCGCGCTGCCCCAAAGCTTGGCCACGGTAGAAACCGTTGTATACAGTTCCAAAGAAACCGATTTGGACATTGAAAGCTTCGTCGAGTTCGAAATTTCCCAAATCGCGCCCATCGAAGAAATGAATTATGACTATCAGGTAACCGGCGTATCCATCATACCCGCAGGCGAGCAGCTTTTGCTTACCGCAGCCAAAAAAGACGATATCGAGCCGCGCATCGAATTGTTCGAAACCGCAAACCTGCCTCTTTCCGTCATGGATGTGGATTTGTTTGCCCAGAATAATGCCTTTTCTTTTTGGATTAACCAACACGCACCGGAGCTGGCCAACGAAAAAATCGCCATATTCGGCATCTATGCCGCCCAAATGTATGCGCTTATCGTGCAAAACGGCCAGATTTTGTACAAGCAGGAAACCTCTGTCAGCAACGAACAGCTCAACCAGCTGATTCAGCGCACCTATCAGGTTACCGAAGAAAAAGCCGACCAAATCATGAATTCGGCCGACAAGCCTTCCGATTACCAAACCCAAGTGGCCGACCGCTTCAATATTCAGGTCGCCCAGGAAATCCAGCGTGTCCTCCAGTTTTACTACACCACCCAATCCAACGAACAGTTTTCAGATGTAAAACATATTCTGCTGACAGGCAATGCCTCGCAGCAATCCGGATTGCCGGAAACCATTTTTTCACAAACCAACACGGCAACCGAATGCATTCATCCGGCTGCCTACGCCGCCAACGGCAATAAAATAGATTTATCACAACTACAAATAGATGCGCCTTCACTCACCATCGCTTTCGGTTTGGCATTAAGGGGACTTTAAAATGATTGAATTAACCAAAATCAACCTTCTTCCCTATCGGGAAGAAATACAGCAAAAAAAGAAGCAACAGTTTAAAGCATTGATGCTGTTTGCATTTCTTGTCGGCTTGGGTTTGGCCGCGCTGATTTATTTCGGCATCAACAGAGCGATTGACAACCAACAATCCCGTAACGAGCTGCTCAATCAGGAAATTGCCAAGCTGGATCAAGACCTGGTCGAAATCAAGAAGCTTCAGGAAGAAAAAGAAGACTTTTTGGCGCGTAAACAAAAAGTGGAAGAATTACAGGAAAAGCGCTTTCAGGCGGCCTCTATTCTGGACTCATTAAACGTATTGATGCCCGACGGTGCCTATCTGACTAGCATTAAAGCCGAAAACCCAAACACCTATACCATTACCGGCAAAGCCGTCAGCGACAATAAAATCGCCATGTTTATGCGCTCTATCCCGAGCACCGGCTTGTTTATGCAACCCGAACTGCTGAGCATCAAAAAGGTAGACAATGCCCAAGAATTCACCTTGAAAGTGTTGTTGAACAACGATAACCGGTCTCTGCCTGCCGCAGACGCTCAAAATTCACAGGGGAATTAACATGGCAGCAAAAAATTTAAAAGATATTGATATTCAAACACTCCACCTGCTGAGTGCGCCTGTGAAAATGGCTTTGGCCATATTAACGGTTATTTTCGTGGTGGCGGTTGCTTATTTTGCCCTCTTCCGCGGGCAACTTGATGTATTGAATGCAGCAAGCGACCAAGAGGCCGAGTTGAAAAAGACCTACACCCAGAAAAGCATTGAAGCCGCCAGCCTCTCTAATTTGAAAGATGAGTTGGTCGCTTTGCGTCAATCGTTTGACGTGCTGCTGAGACAATTGCCGACCGATGCAGAGATTCCCAACCTGATTCAAGAACTGCATCAGGCCGGGGCCACCAACGGCCTGCGCATGGACAGCGTTACACCGAAAGCGCCGGTCAACGACGGGCCGATACAGGTATTGCCCTACGACATCGCCATCACCGGCCAATACAGACAAATCAACCAGTTTACCCGCGATGTCGGTGCGCTTTCCCGGATCATTACCTTGGATTCGTTAAACGTCAGCAAAAGCAAAGACGAGAAAAGCAACCAGCTTACACTATCGGCAACAGCCAACACCTACAAAGCCCGTCCTGCAGAAGAAGTGGCTGCAGAAATGGCTGCGGCCAGCGAAGTCAAACAATAAACCAGGGAAAACTCGACTATGATGAAACACATAAGCCTGTTTGCAGGCATGCTGGTATTAACCGCCTGCTCGCCTGCTCATGAAGATTTGCGCACATGGATGTCGGATACGCAGCAGGAAGCAAAAACCCGTGTGATTCCGTTTGAAGCGCCCACGATCAACCCGCCTCAAACCTACACACCGCCGACTTTCACCGGCCTGAATGCATTTGACAGCAAACGCCTGAATGTCGCCCAGCAAGGCGCAAACGCCCCCAATCTGAACCGTCCCAAAGAGCTGCTGGAAGGGTTCAGTTTGGAAAACCTGAAATATGTCGGCAGCCTGCGCAGCGGCAACAGCATTTCAGGATATGTCGAGGCCGACGGGCACACTTATACCGTCAGACCCGGCAACTATATGGGGCAAAATTTCGGTCGCATCCAATCCATTACGCCGGATAAAATCGTATTGACCGAAGTGGTAGAAGACAGCTACGGCAACTGGATTTTCCGTAATGCAGAATTACCGTTGAGCAGCGGCGCGGCAGACACCGCAAGCGCTCAAAACAATAATTAAGGGGCTCTTATTTATGAAATCACGCAACATTAAAACACTTTCCGCCATTGGTCTCAGCCTTGCCATGCACGCAGCATTCGCAGGCAACATCACCGACATCAATGTATCCACCCTGCCGGACAATCAGAAGATTATCAAAATCACTTTTGATAAAGAGGTTATTTCGCCCAGCGGCTTCACCACCACCACGCCTGCTCGCATTGCTCTGGATTTTGCCAACACCAACATCCAGCTTGCGCAACCGGTGTTGGAATATGCCGACCCCCTGCTCAACCAGATTACCGCAGCCCAAAACAATGACCGCGCCCGAATCTTGTTGGGCCTGAACAAAGCCGGGCAATACAATACCGAAATCAAAGGCAATGAAGTATGGGTATATGTCACCGAGTCAGTCGGAGAAACCCAAGGCAGCGCCGCTTCGATTTACAACACCGGCAATATCGACAGCAACGTGGTTTCCAGAAATGTGACCGCTCCTCCGGCTGCGCCGCCCGCACGTGCCACACAGCAGGCCGCAAGCGCCAATATCGACTTCCGCAAAGGCGCGGGCAATTCGGGCATTGTCGAGCTTAATGCACCTACCTTTAACGGCACCCCCGACATCAAACAGCAAAGCGACCGCGTCGTGATTACCCTGAAAAACCACCCTCTGCCCACCCAGGCGCAGCGCAGTCTGGATGTCGGCGACTTCAACACGCCCGTGCGCAATGTCACCATGAAGCGCTTGGGCAACGGCACGCAGATTATTATCCGCAACCAAGGCAGCTGGGACATCCGCACCCAATCCGCAGGCGGCCGTTTCAGTTTTGAAATCAGCCCCAAAACCGCTGCCGCCGCGCCCGGCCTGCGCAGCAATGCCAGCCGCTCGTTCAGCGGTCGCCGCATCTCACTGGATTTCCAAGACGTTGAAGTGCGCACCATCCTGCAAATTTTGGCCAAAGAATCCGGCACCAACATCGTCGCCAGCGACAGCGTAAACGGCAAAATGACCCTGACCCTGAAAGACGTACCGTGGGATCAGGCGCTGGATTTGGTGATGCAGGCGCGCAATCTGGACATGCGCCGTCAAGGCAACATCATCAACGTGGCGCCGCGCGAAGAATTGCTCGCCAAAGACAAGGCCACCTTGCAGGCGCAAAAAGAAATCGAAGAGCTGGGGCCACTGTATTCGCAAACCTTCCAGCTCAAATACAAAAACGTAGAAGAATTCCGCAAGATTCTGCGCATTGACGACGGCAGCGGCTCCGGTTCAGGCTCCAGCGGCAACAACCGCAACACCCTGCTGAGCAGCCGCGGCAGCGCCCTTATCGACCCCAGCACCAACACCCTGATTATCACCGACAACCATGCCGTGATTCAGAAATTCCAGAAGCTGATTGAAGAGCTGGACGTGCCCGCCCGCCAAGTGATGGTGGAAGCGCGGATTGTGGAAGCCAGTGACACGTTTTCACGCGATATCGGCGTAAAATTCGGCTACCAAGGCGTTGGCGGCCGCAACAGCTGGGGTTCCGACTGGTCAAATGCCGTCAATAATATGGGAACGGCCTACAACAACAACGTGGCGCTGGCCAATGCCGCTTTGAGTGGCTCCACCACCATTCCTACTGCGTCGCCTTTCGCCATGAACCCGAATATCAACCTGCCTGTATCCTCCGCCACCTCCAGCATTGCACTGGTGCGCGCCATCGGTTCGGGTGCGTTGGGTTTGGAACTGTCGGCCATGCAGGAACAAAACAAGGGCAAAATCATTTCTAATCCGCGCGTGCTCACCCAAGACCGCAAGGAAGCGGTGATTGAATCCGGCCAGGAAATTCCGTATGAAGAAGCCACTTCCAGCGGCGCCACTTCGATTACCTTTAAAAAAGCAGTTTTGGGTATGACCGTGACACCCAACATCACTCCGGATGGCCAAATTATCATGACGGTTAAAATCAATAAAGACGAACCTATTGACTGTACCGTTAACAGCTTGACCACCAAGTGTATCACGACGAAAAGCTTGCAAACACAAGCCATGGTGGAAGATGGCGGCACCCTGATTGTCGGTGGTATCTATCAAGAGCAAAACAGCAATGTTGTAAATAAAGTGCCCCTACTCGGTGATATTCCGATTGTCGGCAACCTGTTCAAGTCTCGTGCCCGTTATGAAGACCGCCGCGAGTTGCTGATTTTCATCACCCCGCGCATTATGGACAACATCGGCAGCACGTTGCGTTATTAAACAACCGGCCTGCATTGTCAAAATGCATAATACAAACTGAACACTTTATGTAAGTTTTCGTTTACAATGCCTGCTATGGACAACATAGCAGGCAATTTATTTTTCATCGGCTTGATGGGCGCGGGCAAAACCACGCTGGGCAGGCAAATCGCCCAGCAGCTTGGGCGCGAATTTTACGACAGCGATCATGAAATCTGCTGCCGCACCGGCGTGTCGATTCCGACCATCTTCGAGCTGGAAGGCGAACAAGGTTTCCGCGACCGTGAAGCTGCCATGATTGACGAGCTTACCGCCCGCCAAAACATTGTTTTGGCCACCGGCGGCGGCGCGGTCATGCGTGAAGAAAACCGGCAAAATCTGCAGGCGCGCGGCACGGTGGTTTATCTGCATGCCTCGCCGGAAGTCTTGCTCGGCCGCACCCGCCACGATACCAACCGCCCACTGCTGCAGGTTGAAAACCCTTTGGCCAAACTGCAGGAGCTTTATGACATCCGCGACCGAGTATACCGCGATACGGCGCACGTCATTATCGAATCCAACCGCCACAACTGCCACCGCACCGTCGAACACATACTGCAAACCCTGCGACAACGGAAATAACCAGCATGCGCACGCTCACCGTCAACACCCCTTCGCACGCCTACCCCATTTTCATCGGCGAACACCTGCTGCAGCAGGCAGACACCCTGCTTGCCCCTTATCTGGGCAAAAAAGCTGCCATCGTAACCAACGAAACCGTCGCCCCCCTCTATCTGAAAACGCTTCAGACGGCCTTGAGCCGCGCCGGTACCGAGCATTTCAGCATCATTTTGCCTGACGGCGAGCAACACAAAAACTGGCAAACCCTCAACCAAGTTTTCGATGGCCTGATGCAAAACCGTGCCGAACGCAAAACCACTTTAATCGCGCTGGGCGGTGGCGTCATCGGCGACATGGTCGGCTTTGCCGCCGCCACTTACCAACGCGGCGCACCATTTATCCAAATACCCACCACCCTGCTCAGCCAGGTTGATTCATCGGTAGGCGGTAAAACTGCCATCAATCATCCACTCGGCAAAAACATGATTGGTGCTTTTTACCAACCTCAGGCGGTATTGGCCGATTTAAGCACGCTCACCACCCTGCCCAAACGCGAACTTTCTGCCGGTTTGGCCGAAGTCATCAAATACGGCGCGCTGGGCGATGCCGATTTTCTGCAGTGGCTCGAAGCCCATATGGATGCGCTGCTGCAGCAGGATGCGGAAGTGATGGCGGCAGCGGTTTACCACTGCTGCAAGATGAAAGCCGACATCGTCGGTCGGGATGAAACCGAACAAGGCATCCGCGCCTGGCTCAATCTCGGCCACACCTTCGGCCACGCCATCGAAGCAGAAGTGGGCTACGGCAACTGGCTGCACGGCGAAGCCGTGGCCGCAGGCATGGTATTGGCCTGCCGCCTTTCCGAACAACAAGGCCGTCTGAACGCTGCCGATACCCAGCGCATCAGCGCCCTGTTGGAAAAAGCCGGTCTGCCGACGCAACCGCCCCGTTTCGCCTTCGAACGCTGGATTGAGCACATGCAGCACGATAAAAAAGTCAGCAGCGGCGTGATGCGCTTTATCGGCCTCAACCGCCTTGGCGAAGCCAACATTACCGACATTACCGATATCGCCATCCTACGGCAAACTCTCCAGCCTTATCTCTGATTTCCCCACGCATTCATGCTTTCAGACGGCCTCAGACCTTTGCAAAATACCCTTTCCCGTCGCACCCGCGCAGGCGGGTGCCTGATGCAAAGCATAGCTTTGCTTGACGGCCTGATGAATCAGGCCGAGACCTTTGCAAAATACTTCTTAACTGCATCAAAAAAGCATCAGCCTCGTCATTCCGGCGCAGGCCGGAATCTATGGTTAAATACAAAACTCATTTAAAATCAATCAACTGAATCTGAAAGAAATAGATTCCGGCCTGCGCCGGAATGACGGATTCAATGGATATTTCAAAAAGAAAGGTATTTTGCAAAGGTCTGAGGCCGTCTGAAAGCATTTGCGTAAAAACCGATTCAGTATAGTCATTTCAATTTAGATTGAGACAAGGCAGCAAGCCGCAGACAGTACAGATAGTACGGCTAAGCGCAGCAACGCTGTATCAAACTAAATTGAAACGACTATATAATCAGCCAACACCAACTTCCACTTGCCAAGGTATTGAAGCACTAAACAAATAAGCAAGCCCCGCTTTATCGGCTTATTTTTAAACAGATACAATTTCCATCGTAGGCCGGGCGCAGCGATGCCCGACATTTTCCCATGTCAGGAAAACATTCAGGCCGTCTGAAACTGTCAGGCATCACTGCCCGGGCAGCAGCCAAAACAACAGGAGTTGGCATTCCCCGCCTTTCAAGAAATTTTCAGACGGCCAAAAGTTTTGTTCAAAATCAAACAGCTACACTATTTCCGCAACACACCCGCGCTTTTATATTAAGATAACAAGCCCGATTCATAACCTTGCCAGGGAGCCATGATGAACGCGCATCCGCTTGAAAGCCTGTTTACCCCGCAGCACATCATCGTTGTCGGCGCCAGCGAACGCCCCGGCAGCTTGGGAGAATCGGTGTTGACCGCCTTGCTCCACGCGCCTTTTCAGGGCAGGATTACGCTGGTCAACCTGCGCCACAAAAACGTAGGCGGCCTGAAAGCCTGGCCCAACATCAACCGCATTACCGAGCCAGCCGATATCGCCCTGATTCTGACGCCGCCGCCAAGTTATGAAAACCTGTTCAAAGCCTGCCATAAAAAGCAGATTCCCCACATTGTGCTGGTTCAGGACTGGGAAAACCAAAGCGAAGAAGCGCTGGCCCAGACCCAAACCGCGCTGCAAAAAAGCCGCCGCCTGGGGCTGAACATCACCGCCTGCACCCCGGCAGCAATACAGATGCCGGCTTCAGGGCTGAACACGGGTATTTATCCGCTCTACCCGACCGTCGGCAACGTGGCCGTTATCAGTTGGCACGCCGCCGCCAGCGCAGGCGTTACGTCCATCCTTCACCGCGCCAAACTCGGTATTTCACGCCACATCAGCCTGCATCCCCGCCTTGGCAACACCTGCTCCGCCGCACTGCTGGACTGCTTCGAACAAGATCCGGCCACCCGGCTGGTGGTGCTCGAATACAACCCCCAAGAGCCTTTGCGCGACCTTTTCAGCGCCATCCGCCACATATCGCGGCAAAAATCCGTCATCCTGCACTGCACCCATCACACGGACATCGAAGAACAAGCTGTTTTACGCCATCTTTCGCGCTACTGCAGCTTCATTCCCACCTTTACGCCCGACGAGCTGTTGGCCGCCGTTCACGCACTTTCCTGCGGCAAAAAAGACGCCAAAAAGCTGCACGTCATCGCCAACACGCCTTGCGACTGGTTGCACGCACAGGCAGAAAATATGGGAATCACCCTGCAGATGGCCGCGCGCCATCCCAGGCCGTCTGAAAACCACAACGGCTATATCGGCAGCAACCCCGGCACCCTCCACTATCGCAGCCTTGCCGACCAAAACCTGCAAAGCAGCCACAGCGAAGCACTGTTGGCCATTGTGGTGCCCACTGCCGGGCGCAATGAAGCCGACATCACCCACAGCCTCCGTCAACTGCAGCAACAACACCACAAACCGCTGTTTATCAGCAGTCCCCTTTCAGACGGCCTCTTGCAATTCCGCAACACCCAGCAAGCACTGCGCGCCTATTATTACCTGCACCACAATCACGAGCTGAAACGGCTGCGCATCGAAACTGCCAAACCCCTGCCCGCCTATCTGAAAACCCCCGACCCGGCAAGCGTCAAAACACACCTGCACGATAACGCCGCACTGCTGCAGGTGCTCCACCTTGCAGAGCCGCACAACCCGCACCTCAATCCGGATATGACGCTGCATTTTCACCGCCACCCGCGCTACGGTGCGGTATTGTCTGCCCACCATCCCGCCCGCAACATGGCCTTGCTGCCCCCTTTCAACACTTTGCAGGCCGACCGGCTGATACAGCAATTCAACCTCAAGCGCCAGCAAAAAACCGTTTACCAATTGCTACACAGCCTCAATACCGTGGTCACCGACATCCCGCAAATTGCCTCGCTCAGCATCAATTTTGCCATTCCGTCAGCCGACATAGACACCACCCCGACCGACACAGAAACCACCACCGCCAATATCCGTGCAGCCTATCCAGCGGCAGACGCCCCCGCTTTCACCCTCAAAAACGGCCAAACCGCCACCATCCGCCCCCTGAAGCCGGAAGATGCGGAAGCCGAACAGCGATTCGTGCAAAACCTGTCCGACAAAAGCCGCCAAAGCCGCTTCATGGCACACATCAAAGAACTCAGCCAAAGCACACTGGCCAGCTTCTGCAACCTCGACTACCACCGCGAAGGCGCATTTGCCGCCGTGGCCGACGACGGCACGCTGCTCGGTGTCAGCCGCTTCAGCTGCGCGCAATACCCGGCGTCTTGCGAATTCGGCATCAGCGTAGCGGAAAACATGCACGGCCAAGGGCTGGCCTTGCGCCTGATGCAGGAAATCATCATATTGTCCCGCAGGCAAGGCTATGCCAGCATGACCGCCGAAATCTTCAAAACCAATTCAGCCATGCTGAAACTGGCCGAAAAACTGGGCTTTGCCATTTCGCCCTCCCTTCATGACAACGAATTGTGCGAGGCCGTTCTAGACCTTTCAGGGCAGACAAACAACAACAAACGTAAAACCGGACAATAAATACTTGCACAGAAACCATAAATTGTCCTAAAATTAGCGGTTTTCCATATACCCCGATTTTCACAGAAGGAATCAACATGGTAGTTATCCGTTTAGCCCGTGGTGGCTCTAAACACCGTCCGTTTTACAACGTTGTGGTTGCCGACTCCCGCAACCGCCGCGATGGCCGCTTTATCGAGCGCGTAGGCTTCTACAACCCCGTTGCCAACGAAAAACAAGAGCGCGTACGCCTGAACGCAGAGCGTCTGAACCACTGGGTAGCCCAAGGCGCCCAACTGAGCGATGCCGTAGCCAAACTGGTCAAAGATCAAAAAGCGGCTGCCTGATTCAAGAAATACCGACTGCCATGACCGACACTCAACAACGGGTAGCCATGGGCTACATCAAAGGCGTATTCGGCGTCAAAGGCTGGCTCAAAATTGCCGCCGGCACCGAATACACAGACAGCCTGCTGGACTACCCCGAGTGGCAGTTAACCAAAGACGGCCACACCCTGACCGTAACCCTCGAAAGCGGCAAAACCGCCAACGGCGAGCTGCAAGTCAAATTTGAGGGCATTGATGACCGCGACGGCGCTTTCGTCCTGCGCGGCTACACCATCGAAATTCCCCGCGAAGCCTTTCCACCTGCCGAAGAAGACGAATATTACTGGGCAGACCTGATTGACATGACAGTCATCAACCGGGAAGGCATTGAATTGGGCAAAGTAACCAAACTGATGGAAACCGGCGCACACGATGTATTGGTGGTCAGCGGCGAATACGGCCAAAAGCTGATTCCGTTTGTATCCCACTACATTGACCGGGTCGACGCCGACAGCCGCACCATTACCGCCGACTGGGGCATGGATTACTGATGCGGATTCAGGCCATCACCCTGTTTCCGGAAATGTTTGCCGGCATTACCGAACACGGCGTTACCGGTCGGGCGCTCAAGCAGGGGGCATGGCACTTTGATGCCGTCAATCCGCGCCGGTTTGCCGACAACAAGCTCGGTTACATCGATGACCGCCCTTTCGGCGGCGGCCCCGGCATGATCATGATGGCGCCGCCGCTGCAAGCGGCCATTGATGCAGCCCGCCAAAATCTTCAGGGCAGCGGCAAAGTCATTTATCTCAGCCCCCAGGGGCAACCGCTCACCCACGACAAAGTGTGCGAGCTGGCCAAACTGGATAACCTGATATTGCTTTGCGGACGCTACGAAGGTGTGGACGAACGCCTGCTCCACAGCAGCGTAGACGAAGAAATCAGCATCGGCGATTTTGTGGTATCCGGCGGCGAGCTGCCCGCCATGATGCTGATGGATGCCGTATTAAGGCTGATTCCCGGCGTATTGGGCGACATGCGTTCGGCCGAGCAGGACTCATTTGCCGACGGCCTGCTGGACTGCCCCCACTATACCCGGCCGACAGAATTTCAGGGCATGGCCGTTCCCGACGTTTTGCGTTCGGGCAACCATGGCCTGATTGCAGAGTGGCGGTTGAAACAATCGCTACAACGCACTTTAGCGCGCAGACCCGATTTACTGGAAAAGCGTAATCTGACCCCACAGGAATCCAGGCTCTTGCAGGAAATCCGGCAAGAGGAACGGGAATCCCATTATAACTAGGACCAAAAATGAACCTGATTCAACAATTAGAGCAAGAAGAAATCGCTCGCCTGAACAAAGAAATCCCCGAATTCGCTCCGGGCGACACCGTTGTGGTATCCGTGCGCGTAGTAGAGGGCACCCGCAGCCGTCTGCAGGCTTACGAAGGCGTGGTCATCGCCCGCCGTAACCGCGGCCTGAACAGCAACTTCATCGTTCGCAAGATTTCCAACGGCGAAGGCGTTGAGCGTACTTTCCAACTCTACTCTCCCAACGTAGAAAAAATCGAAGTCAAACGCCGCGGTGACGTGCGTCGCGCCAAATTGTACTACCTGCGCGGCCTGACCGGTAAAGCTGCCCGCATCAAAGAAAAACTGCCGGCACGCAAAGGCTGATTTTCAATCAAACATTCGTTTTCCCATACCCGCTCCCGAGCGGGTATTTTTATGCCCGGCAATCAATAAATAACCAATACAGTCGGAGAAATTACAGAGGGAAAACTTACTCTAATACAAGGCAGCAAGCCGCAGACAGTACGACAAGGCGGGTCAACGCCGTAGCAGAAACTGATTTCTTCGACTATACAGCCCAACCAGCAGAGGTGGCAGCTTATCTTACCTGCTCATCCAAAAAGCAACCTTTCAGACGGCCTCAAAACAGCCACTGCGACACCACATAAATCACCAACCCGACCAAGCCGCCCACCAGCGTGCCGTTGATGCGGATAAACTGCAAATCCTTGCCCACGCTCAACTCGAGTTTTTCCACCATCTGGCCGCTGTCCCAGCCTTTTACCTTATCAGATACAAAAAGTGCCGCGCGATCTTTGTATTTCATCACGAAATCACGCACCATCAGCGACAGCCGCACGTCCATACGCCGCATAAACTGCGGATATTCGCTTGCCTGCTTGAGCATGTGATCCAGCAATTTATCCAACTGCGCCAGCCAGAGCGAATCGCTTTTTTGCACGTCGGCAACCGTCCACAGTTGCAGGCTTTTCCAGCCGCGCGCCAATGTTTCCTGCACGGCAGGCGATTGCGCCAGCCGCATCTTGCCCTGCTCCAGCCGCTTGTGCCACAGGCGCGAGTGCTGCAAGGCGTCGACAACACGGTCGAACTGCTCGTCAAAACCCGCCCGCAGGCGGTGCTCCGGCTCGTTCAACGCCGCCGCCAGATAGCTGTCGGCCCAATCCAGCGCTTTGGCGGCCACCCAACCGTCTACCCGGTCAACCAGCGTGCCTTTGAGCGAAGCCTTGATTTTATCCCAGGCGCTGGGCGCATCGCTTTCGATGCGCGCCGCCCATTCGTGCAGGTTTTGCTCCAGCATCACCCGGGTATCCGGGTCTTGCAGCCAACGGCGCAACTGCTTTATCGAAGCCAGCAGCAAGGTTTCGTGCAAGCCCTGAGATTTTAAGACCATCATGCCGTTGGCCAGCGTTTTGCCGATTTTGTCGCCGCTGTATTGCTCGGCCAGCATCAGGCTGCCGAAACGCGCCGCCTGCCCGGGCTTGGCCACATTCAGCAAAACCGGCAGCTGCTGCGCCAGCCACGGTAGCCAACGCTCGCGCATTCCATCACCGGCCAGCCAGTTGAGCAACTTCTCGCTCGGCGCGGCCTGATACACGCGCAGCGCAATCGGCCTGCCCTGCAAAAAGTTGTTTTCGATAAAGCGCCCCAGCTCATCGGCAATGCGGTGCTGGTTGCGCGGCAGAATGGCGGTGTGCGGAATCGGCAGCCCCAGCGGGCGGCGGAAGAGCGCGGTTACGGCAAACCAATCGGCCAGCGCGCCCACCATCGCCGCTTCGGAAAAAGCCTTCAGATAACCGAGCGCCGGATATTGGCGCACATACAGCGCCGACACCACAAACAATGCGCAGGCCAGCAACAACAGCCCGGTGGCAAGGCGGCGTCCTTTCTTCAAACGCGCGCGCGCAGCCTTGGTGCGCGCTTCGACAGACAGGGTTTGCATTTTTATTCTCTTTTTTTATCTTGTTTCCGATTATACTCCGCCATCTGCCACAACTAAAATGCCTATTTTTTAGGCAAAATAAAATTGCCGTTTAAAAATACCGTTTTAGCCGCCTTATCCACAAACCATACACATGACAACGAACAACCGAAGGGGGTTGTTTTTTATTTGCCTAAAATTCAGGCAAACCGGATTTTCTGTTTGCGTTCAAATAAAAAGCAGGGTTATCCACAGGCTGCTCACAACAACATCCCTGTTTCCTGTGCATGATTCAGACGGCCTGCACGTAAAATACCAGAGCATTTCAAATTGCCGCGCGGGTGTGAATTCGCTAAGATAAAATTTCTTTCCCCTCTCTTAACCCGTCATGCCCGAGCTCACCACCGGCGACTGGCTTTTGCTTGCGCTGCTCTCCCTGCCGATTATCGCCACGCTGCTGCCGCTGATTAACCACGATCATTGGGTGTTTCGCGTGTTTGACTTCCCGCGCCTGCAAATCGCCGCCGTCAGCCTGCTTTGCGTGGCGCTCAATCATCTTTTCCAGCAAAACGAAAACTGGCTGTTTACCCTCTTCGAAATCCTCAATTTCGCCTGTTTTATCTACCAGCTGAAAGAAATCTCCGCCTACACGCGGCTTGCCAAACCCGAAGTGTTGCAATATCGCGGCGAAGACAACGGCAACACCATCTCTCTGCTCACCTGCAATGTGCTCACGCCCAACCGCCGTGCCGACCTGCTGCTTGAAGCTGTGCGCAGGCAGCAGCCCGACATCGTGCTCACTCTGGAAAGCGACGAGTGGTGGGAAGCCCGATTGTCGCCCCTGGAAACCGAAATGGATTACGGCTACACCGTCAAAGTGCCGCTCGACAATCTCTACGGCATGCACCTCTACAGCCGTCTGAAACTGCGCAACGCCGAAGTACGCCACTGGGTAGAAGAAAATATTCCCTCCATCACCGCCGAGCTGCAGCTGCGCTCGGGTGTGTGGATTCACATTTACTGCCTGCACCCGATGCCGCCCAGCCCCACCGAAGCCGACACCGCTACCGGCCGCGATGCCGAATTGCTGTTGGTGGGCAAGGAAATCGAGCAGCACGATTATCCGGTATTGGTATTCGGCGACCTCAACGACGTGGCCTGGTCGCGTACTTCACGACTGTTCCAACAAATCAGCGGCCTGCTCGACCCGCGCAAAGGCCGCAGCCTCTACAACACTTTCCATGCCAAATACCCGTTTTTGCGCTGGCCGCTCGACCATATTTTCCACAGCAACGATTTTCTGGTCAGCGACATCAAAGTATTGAAGGGCGTCGGCTCCGACCACTTTCCGGTATACGGCAAATTCCAATATTCGCCCGCCGCCGAAACGCTGCAGCAAGAAAGCGAGGCCGATGCGGATGAAAAACAGGAAGCGCGTGAGAAAATTGCCGAGGCCGAGCCGATTAAAGAAGTGGTAGACGAAAAATACAGCCAACCCAAATAGAGAGCATTAATAAAGGCCGTCTGAATGGTTTAAATCATTCAGACGGCCTTTTACCCAAAACCTGAAGCCTTTAATTTCCCCGCCCCGTCGCACCCGCGCAGGCGGGTGCCTAGTCTAAAGCACAGCTTCAGCTTCAGCTTAAACTTACTCAGTCTCGGGAATAAACAACCTTATGATTCTCATTCGGTTTTTATAGTCGGAGAAATTAGATTCTGATGCAAGGCGGCGAGCCGCAGACAGTACAGATAGTACGACAAGGCGAGCCAACGCCGTAGCAGAAACTCATTTCTTCGACTATAGAATCAAAAAAATGGCAGACAAGCAAAGCTACGCTTTGCACTGGGCACCCGCCTGCGCGGGTGCGACGGGAGGGGGAATTTTGCAAAGGTTTCAGGCCGTCTGAATGGTGCAAACCATTCAGACGGCCTTTTATCAAAAACCGGTAACGATGAAGCTTTTCAGACGGCCTTCAAATGATTAGCGCAAAATCACATCATTCGGCAATTCGTCGAAAGCCGCGGCTTCCTTGCGCGGGAAGTGCGCGGTCAGAATGCCGCCCACTTCTTGCAAACCGCGCTCCAGCCCGGCCACAAAAGCTTCGCGCTTGAAATCATCGAGCATGGTTTGGCACACATGGCGCCATTCCTCTTCGCCCACTTTGGCCGAAATACCGCGGTCGGCCACGATTTCGACGGCATGGTCGGCAAACGACACATACACCAGCACGCCGCTGTTGCGCTCGGTATCCCACACGCCCAATTCGCCGAACCATTGCCAGGCGCGGGTGCGGGTATCGAGGCCGTTCAACACGGCTTCGCTGCTGTAGCGCGATTCGATGACAAAGCGGATTTGGCCTTTGTGGTTTTGCTCCGACACACCGATATCACGGCTGATGCGCTGCAAATCAGCAGTGGGGAAATAGCGCTCCACCCGCCAACGCGGATGCAGCCAGTGTTGCCATAATCGTTTGAACTTGTTTTTTTCTTGCATTACCAACCTCCCGATGCACCGCCGCCGCCGAAGCCGCCGCCTCCGCCGCTAAATCCGCCTCCGCCACCAAAACCGCCGCCGCTGCTCCAGCCGCCACCGCCTCGGGTACCGCCGAAGCCGCCGCCGCCCAAACCTCCGCCGCCGCCGGAAACAAACGCGCCGCTACCGAGAATAAAAGTCACCACCGTGCCGAGCAAGGCGGCAACCACGCCAATCGCCAAACCCCAGCCCAATACCATCACCACGCCAAACATGGCGCCGCCGGTAAAGAGGCTGCCCAGCGTGCGACCAAACACGGCTTTCAAAAACGCGCCGATGAAAAACGGCAGAAGCAGCAACATAAACCAACCGTCGCCGCCTTCGTCCTGATAGCCGCCGCTGGCATGCGCAGGCGCGGGCAAGGCTTCGCCGGCAATCAGTTTTTCAATCTGGCTTACCGCCGCATAAATGCCTTCGTCGGTTTTGCCTTGTTGCAAATACGGGCGCAATACGTCATCCAGAATACGCTTGGCGTAGACATCGGGAATCGCACCTTCCAGCCCGCGGCCTACCGCCAGATGGGTTTTGCGCTCGTCGCGCACCAGCAGCAGCAATACGCCGTCGCTGATGTCTTTGCGCCCGGGCTCCCATGTTTGCATCACGCGGGTGGCATAGTCAAATGGCGTTTCCGGCGCAATCGCGGGCACGGTAAGCACCACAATCTGGCTGCCTTTTTCGCGGCTGTATTGGGTAAGGTGCGTATTGAGCTGCACGCGCGCTTCGGGCTGCATCATCTGCGCGCTGTCCATCACCGGCGCGGTCAGCGGCGGAATGGCGGCCAAATCGGCGGCAAACAGCCACATGCCGGTAAACAACATGGCCAAAAAAGCGCCGAAACGTTGGATATTCGATAACATGCGTTTCCTTGATGTTTTGGAAAATCGTGTTTCAAGCGGGCATCAAGCGCTTGAGGCCGTCTGAAACACCGGTAAGGGCTTTGAAACCTGAGTAACGGTTGTCAAACAAAAACCAGAATGCCGCACTACGAACGCGCGCCCAACATAATCACCGCCATGCCGCCAAGGCACAAAGCCGCGCCGATCAAATCGGTAGCCGTAGGGCGCACGCCGTCTACCTGCCACAACCACAGCAGCGCCATGCACACATACACGCCGCCGTAAGCGGCATACACGCGCCCGCTGGCGGTCGGGTGCAGCGTCAGCAGCCAGGCAAACAGCGCCAGGCTCAATGCCGCAGGCAGCAGCAACCAGGCCGAGCCGTTTTGCCTCAACCACACATAAGGCAGATAGCAGCCGACGATTTCGGCCAAAGCCGTGGCGATAAACAAGAATAGCGTTTTCAGCATCATTTATTCAGACGGCCTTTTTTATCTGTAGAGGCCGTCTGAAACCTTTTCAATCAAAACTCGACTTTAGGCGCAGTAGATACCGCCGCTTCGTTTTCCACGCTGAAGTTGGCGCGGGCTTTCAGGCCGAAGATTTTGGCGGTAATATTTTGCGGGAATTGGCGCAAAGTGGTGTTATAGGTTTGCACCGCTTTGATGTAGTTGTTGCGCGCCAGAGAAATGCGGTTTTCCGTACCTTCCAGCTGCGCCTGCAAATCGCGGAAATTCTGGTCGGCTTTCAATTGCGGATAGTTTTCCGACACCACCAAAAGGCGGGACAATGCGCTGCTCAGTTCGCCTTGCGCTTGTTGGTATTGTTTCAATTTTTCCGGATCGGTCGCATCTTCGGCAGTCATCTGGATGCTGCCCACTTTGCTGCGCGCTTCGGTTACCTGGGTAAACACCTGCTCTTCGTGCGTGGCATAGCCTTTCACCGTATTCACCAGATTCGGAATCAGATCGGCGCGGCGCTGATATTGGTTCAACACTTCAGACCAGGCCGCGTTGGCCGCTTCGTCTTGCGTTTGCATGGTGTTGTAGCCGCAGCCGCTCAAGGTAAACAAAGAAAACATCACCGCAATTGCGGCCAGCCATTTTTTAAACATGGGGGAACACTCCGTATAAAGTCATTCGAAAATTTCCGGCAGCCGAAACATCAGGCCGTCTGAAACAATTAACAAGTATATATGAAAGCAATTGCGCAATAAAACAGAATACATACAAACGGTATTTGTATTTTTTAAGCGTTCGCCTATAAAATGCAAACTCTTTACATCCGGTTTCATTTTTATCTGATTATCATGCCATCCAATACCCTATTCGTAACCGGCGGCGCAGGCTTCATCGGCTCCGCCCTTATCCGCCACCTGATTCAGCATACCGATGTCAATGTGGTCAACATCGACAAACTCACCTACGCGGGCAACCTGCAATCGCTCGAAAGCGTAGCCCAAAGCCCGCGTTACCGCTTTTCACACACCGATATCTGCGACGCCGTGGCGCTCAACTCCCTCTTTGCCGAACACCAACCACGCGGCGTATTGCACCTGGCCGCAGAAAGCCATGTCGACCGCAGCATCGACGGCCCGGCGGCATTTATCGAAACCAATATCCTCGGCACCTACACCCTGCTCGAAGCCGCCCGCCGCCACTGGAACACGCTCGAAGGCGATGAAAAAAAGCTGTTTCGTTTCCACCACATTTCCACCGATGAAGTGTATGGCGACCTGCACGGCAGCGACGGTTTGTTTACCGAAGCCACGCCTTATTCCCCCAGCAGCCCCTACTCCGCCAGCAAAGCTTCCAGCGACCATCTGGTTCGCGCCTGGCAGCGCACCTACGGCCTGCCCGTGGTGATTACCAATTGCTCCAACAACTACGGCCCTTATCATTTTCCCGAAAAACTGATTCCGCTGATGATACTCAACTGCCTCGCAGGCAAGCCGCTGCCGGTGTATGGGGAAGGCTTGCAAATCCGCGACTGGCTGTATGTGGAAGACCACGCCCGCGCCTTATGGGAAGTGTTTACCCGCGCCGCAAACGGCGAAACCTACAATATCGGCGGCCACAACGAGCGCCGCAATATCGATGTGGTGCGCACCATTTGCGCCATTCTCGATGAAATCCGCCCCGCATCCGGCAACACCGCCACCGCCCATCTGCAATCCTACGGCGAGCTGATTACCCACGTACCCGACCGCCCCGGCCACGATTTGCGCTACGCCATCGATGCCGGCAAAATTGCCAGAGATTTGGGCTGGAAGCCGCAAGAAACCTTTGAAAGCGGCATCCGCAAAACGGTGGAATGGTATCTGGCCAACGAAAAATGGTGGCGCGCGGTACAAGACGGCAGCTACCAAGGGCAGCGGCTGGGATTGAGGCCGGGCTGAATATCGCCAAACAATTTCAGACGGCCTTTACCACTTGTTTTATAATTCAAACAAGCCGTCTGAACCCATCAAAACCAATGACAGCAAAAATGAGAGGACGAAACCCATGAGAATTCTGCTTACCGGCTCCAAAGGCCAGCTCGGCCAATGCATCAAAGACCGGCTGCCCGATGATTGGGAGCTGATTGCAGGCGATTCCGCCACCCTCGACATCACCGATGCCGACGCCGTGTTCAACATGGCACACAATTTCCAGCCCGACGCCATCATCAACGCCGCCGCCTACACCGCCGTAGATAAAGCCGAAAGCGAGCGCGAAAAAGCATTCGCCGTCAATAGCAGCGCCGTGCACAACCTCGCCGCCGCCGCCCGTGCCGTACAGGCCAAATTTATCCACGTATCGACCGATTACGTATTCGACGGCACCAGTAAAGTGCCTTACAACGAAAGCGCCGCACCGGCGCCCAAAAGCGTATACGGCCAATCGAAGCTGGCAGGCGAATTGCTCGCGCTGGCGGCCAACCCAGAAAGCGTGATTATCCGCAGCGCATGGATTTTCAGCGAATACGGCCATAATTTCGTCAAAACCATGCTTGGCGCCGCCGCCGAGCGCGATGAACTTTATGTGGTCGACGACCAAACCGGCTGCCCTACCTACGCAGGCGATTTGGCTCAAACGATTATCGATATAATCGGCCAATCCGCTTTTCCACGCGGCATTTACCATTATTGCGGCAACAAATCGGTAAGCTGGTATGAATTCGCCCAAGCGGTATTTCACACCGCCGCCGAAAAACGAAGCGGTTTCAAAACACCGCACCTGAATGCCATCGACAGCAGCGGCTACCCCACACCTGCTCCGCGCCCGGCATACAGCGTGCTGAATACGCATAAAATAGAAACCGAGCTCGGCATCCATCCCTCCGATTGGCAAAAAGCACTGAATTCCATCATAGCGAAAATCTGATGACCGCCATCTGTCATCAAAGTTTCAGACGGCCTGCTTACAATTGCAGGCCGTCTGATTTTTTTGTTGCTGATGATATACATATTGCCTTGAAATTGATTGTAATTTTGCCATTGGCCTAATTTAGTATTGCCCCGCAAAGCCATGGCCTAATATAATTTCGGGTTTGCAGTCGGAATCACTGCCTTGTGCTGACGTGCGCTTTTACCAGCAATCAAACAGCTTTTTTATTATCCCACGACATCCCGTTTTGCCGGTACTCGTTACTTTACTGGAGTATTCGCCCATGACCGCCGCCGCGTCTTCTGCCAAACCCTATCTGCAAATCCAGGGCTTGGTGAAAAAGTTTGGTGACAATTACGCCGTCGACCACATCGACCTCGACATCGAACAACATGAAATCTTCGCCCTCCTGGGCAGCTCCGGCAGCGGCAAATCGACGCTGCTGCGCATGCTGGCGGGCATGGAAACCCCGAATCAGGGCAAAATCATTCTCGACGGGCAAGACATCACCAAGCTCGCCCCCTACGAGCGCCCGATTAACATGATGTTTCAAAGCTACGCTCTGTTTCCGCACATGTCGGTCGAGCAAAACATCGCCTTCGGTTTGAAGCAAGACAAAATGCCGAAAGACGAAATCGCCGCGCGCGTGGAAGAAATGCTGCGCCTCGTGCAGATGAGCCAATTCGCCAAGCGCAAGCCGCACCAGCTCTCCGGCGGCCAACAACAACGCGTGGCCTTGGCGCGCAGCCTCGCCAAGCGCCCGAAAATCCTCTTGCTCGACGAGCCTTTGGGCGCGCTCGACAAAAAACTGCGCCAGCAAACCCAACTCGAATTGGTCAACACCCTCGAGCAAGTCGGCGTCACCTGCATCATGGTGACGCACGACCAAGAAGAAGCAATGACCATGGCCACCCGCGTGGCGATTATGTCGGAAGGCCAATTGCAGCAAGTGGGCACGCCCAGCGATGTGTACGACTTCCCCAACAGCCGCTTCACCGCCGAATTCATCGGTGAAACCAATATTTTTGAAGGCACGGTTGTGGAAGACCACGCCGATTACGCCATCATCCAATGCCCCGAATTGGAAAATCCGGTGCGCATCGACCACGGCTTGGGCGGCCCCACCGAGCAGGATTTGTGGCTCAGCATCCGCCCCGAAGACATCGACCTTTATAAAGACAAGCCCGAGCATTTGGGCGAATTCAACTGGGCACGCGGCACGGTGGAAGAAATTGCCTATCTGGGCAGCTTCGCCACCTACCACGTGAAGCTCGACAACGGCCGCATCATCAAGAGCCAGGTGCCCGCGCCTTATTGGTATGTGCGCAACATCACCCCGCCGACTTGGGAAGAAACCGTCTACATGAGCTGGCCGGAAAACCAGCCCACTCCGCTCAACCGCTAAGCAAAGGGCAAGCCGTATGGATCTCTCCACCCTCAAAAGCAAACTGCGCTTCAAGCCCAGCCGCAGCCTGGTTATCGGTATTCCGTATGCCTGGCTGCTGGTGCTGTTTTTGGTGCCGTTTGCGATTGTGTTGAAAATCAGCTTTGCCGAGCAGGAGTTGGCGATTCCGCCCTACTCGCCGCTGCTGACCACCGACCCCGATATGGGCCGTCTGAACATCGCCTTGAGCTATCAGAATTACGCCGACATTTTCCAGAATTTCTGGTCTACTCTCGGCCAGATGCTGAACCCGTTTGCCGAAGGGCGCGGCAACAACATCTACCTGCTCACTTATTGGCTGTCGGTTAAAACCGCGCTCACCACCACCATCATCTGCCTGCTGCTCGGCTACCCGATTGCCTACGCCATTTCGCGTGCGCATCCGTCGCTGCGCAACGGCCTGCTGTTGGCGATTATGCTGCCGTTTTGGACCTCGTTTCTGCTGCGCGTGTATGCGTGGATGGGCTTGCTCGGCCACAACGGCATCATCAATAATTTCTTGATGAAATACGGCATCATCAGCCAGCCGCTGGATTTGTTTTACAACGCCTTTTCCTTGAATCTGGTGATGGTGTATGCCTATCTGCCGTTTATGATTCTGCCGCTCTACACCCAATTGGTGAAGCTCGACGGCCGTCTGCTCGAAGCCGCTTCCGACCTCGGCGCAGGCCCCATCAAATCGTTTCTCACCATCACGCTGCCCCTGTCGAAAACCGGCATCATCGCCGGCTCGATGCTGGTATTCGTGCCCGCCGTGGGTGAATTTGTGATTCCCGAATTGGTCGGCGGCCCCGAAAACCTGATGATCGGTAAGGTATTGTGGCAGGCATTCTTCGACCAAAACAACTGGCCGCTGGCTTCCGCCGTTGCCGTGGTGATGGTGTTGCTGCTGGTGATTCCGATTGTGTTGTTCCACCGCTATGAAAACCGCGAACTCGAAGAAGGAGCGAAATAATGCAAAACCACAAGCTCTCCTGGTTTTTGAAACTGATGCTGTTTATCGGCTTGGCGTTTCTGTATATCCCCTTGTTCGTATTGGTGATTTACTCGTTTAACGAATCCAAGCTGGTCACGGTTTGGGGCGGTTTTTCCACCAAATGGTATGGCGCGCTGCTGCAAAACAGCACCATCCTCGAAGCCGCATGGCTGTCGCTGCGCATCGCCTTGGTGTCGTCATTCGCCGCTGTGGTGCTGGGCACGCTGGCAGGCTACGCGCTGGCACGCATCAAGCGTTTCAAAGGCAGCACGCTGTTTGCGGGCATGGTGTCCGCGCCGATGGTGATGCCCGATGTGATTACCGGCCTGTCGATGCTGCTGTTGATTATTCAGGTGCAGATGTTTCTGCAAAATAGCGAAATGCTGCAATGGCTGTATTTCGACCGCGGTTTCTTCACCATCTTCCTCGGCCACACCACTTTGTGCATGGCCTACATCACCGTGGTCATCCGCTCGCGTTTGGTGGAATTGGATCAGTCGCTGGAAGAAGCGGCGATGGACTTGGGCGCGCGCCCATTGAAGATTTTCTTCGTGATTACGCTGCCGCTGATTGCCCCCGCCATTGCTTCCGGCTTTTTGCTCGGCATCACACTGTCGCTGGATGATTTGGTGATTACCTCGTTCCTCTCAGGCCCCGGCTCATCGACGCTGCCGCAGGTGATTTTCTCAAAAATCAAGCTCGGCCTTGACCCGCAGATGAATGTGTTGGCCACCATTCTGATTGCCATCGTCGGCACACTGGTGATTCTCATCAATTACTACATGATGCGCCAGGCCACCCGCCGCGACCGTGAAGCCGCCGAAGCCTACCGTCAGGAAAAGCTGGCGCTGGAGCAGGCAAGCCAATC
>JAUNTY010000017.1 GCA_030538415.1 Neisseria sp.
GGACAAGCAAAGCCAGGCTTTGCACTGGGCACCCGCCTGCGCGGGTGCGACGGGCGGGGGAATTTTGCAAAGGTCTCTATCTGTACTGTCTGCGGCTTGCTGCCTTGTATCAAATATTAAGTTTAGCCACTATAGGAATTAAGTTTTCCCTCTATACCCGCGAAAACAGTGCAGGCAAAGGTCTCAGGCCGTCTGAGCACAAAAAAGCAGCCGTTAACGGCTGCTTTTACATCAATACGGCTTATTGCTTTTTCGGCGTGATGTCGGGTTTGGCCTTGTCTTGCCCTGCTTTGGCATTTTTTTCCATCACCTCCCGATACCAGCGCGGATGGTGTTTTTTCGCCCAGGTTTGGGTAACCACGCCCTCGACCATGGCGCGGATGGTGCCTTTCACCCAGAAAGCGGCATACACGTGCACAATGATGCCGGCAATCAGAATCAGCGCGGCCCAAGCATGAAACAGCAAGGCCAGACGGATAAGCGGAATCGGAAACAGTTCGGCAAAATAAGGCCGCCAGGCAATGATGCCGGTGCAGAGCAGTACAATCATACAGGCGGTCATCAGCCAAAACATGCCCTTCTGGCCGCCGTTGTATTTGCCGATGTCGCCCACTTCATGCCCTTTGAGCACGGTTTTCACCGACTTCATCCATTTGATGTCTTCTTTATCGACAAAATTGTATTTCCAGTAACGGAAAAACTGCACGAAAAAGCCGACAAACATCACCACACCGACGAAGGGGTGGATAATCCGCGCCAATTGCGGCGTGCCGAACACACCGGTGAGCCAGAAAAAGGCGGGATAGAAAAACGCCAGGCCGGAAATGGCCAGCAACACAAAGCATACGGCCACAATCCAGTGGTTGATGCGCTCGCTGCGCTTGTAGCGCTGAATCAGTTTTTCTTTCATTATGCGTCCTCCTCGCCGTCCAGGGTTTTGCCGTCTTTACCGATGACTTCGGGCGCTTCTTCTTCGGCTTTGTTGGGGCCGACGGTGATGTAGTGGAAAAAGCCTGTCAGGGTGGCGGCGGCGATGCCGATGGTGGCCAGCGGTTTCAAAAAGCCTTTCCAGAGCTTGACGGTCGGGCTGATGCTCGGGTTTTCGGGCAGGCCGTGATAGAGACCGGGGCGGTCGGCATGGTGCAGGACATACATCACATGGGTGCCGCCCACGCCTTCGGGGTCATACAGGCCGGCCTTGTCGTAACCGCGGTTGTTTAAGTCTTTAATCCGCTCGGCGGCCACGCCTTTCATGTCTTCTTTGGTGCCGAATTGAATCGCGCCGGTCGGGCAGGTTTTCACACAGGCGGGCTCTTGGCCGACGGCGACGCGGTCGGAGCAAAGCGTGCATTTGTAGGCGCGCTTGTCTTTTTTGTCGATGCGCGGCACGTTAAACGGGCAGCCTGAAATGCAGTAGCCGCAGCCGATGCAGTTTTCTTCATGAAAATCCACAATGCCGTTGTGATATTGGATAATCGCGCCGGGCGACGGGCAGGCTTTCAGGCAGCCCGGGTCGGCGCAGTGCATGCAGCCGTCTTTGCGGATCAGCCATTCGAGCTTGCCGTTTTCCTCGACTTCGCTGAAACGCATCACCGTCCAGCTTTTCGAGGTCATGTCCATCGGATTGTCGTACACGCCGTGGTTGGTGCCTATTTCGTCGCGGATGTCGTTCCATTCCGAGCAGGCCACCTGGCAGGCCTTGCAGCCGATGCAGGTGGTGACGTCAATCAGTTTGGCCACTTCCTCCGGCCGGCGCACGCCCGGCGGCGGGGTGATGCCTGCGGTGGCGGAACGGCGTTTGATATCGAGAGATTGTAATGCCATGGTTTCCGTTCCTTATGCTTTTTCGATGTTGACCAAGAAGGTTTTGTATTCGGGCGTTTGGGTGTTGGCATCGCCCACAAACGGAGTGAGCGTATTGACGATAAACTGCTTCTCGCCGGATGCGTTTACCCAGCCGCCATGCAAAGGAATGCCGACCTGATGCACGGTTTGGCCGTTAATCTGCAACGGCACGACGCGCTTGGTCACCACGGCCTTGGCCTTGATCCAGGCGCGCTTGGAGCTGACTTTCACCCAGTCGCCTTTTTCAATGCCTTTTTCTTTCGCCAATTCTTCGCTGATTTCGATGAATTGCTGCGGTTGCGCAATCATCAAGAGCTTCACTGATTTGGTCCAAAACTGGAAATGCTCGGTCAGGCGGTAGGTGGTGCCCACATAAGGGAACTCTTCGTGCGTGCCGATGCGGTCTTTCACGCTGTCAAACAGGCGCATGGCGGGCGTTTGTATCACTTTCGGATGCAGCGGGTTGGTGCCGATGGGCGATTCCAGCGGCTCGTAATGCTCGGGGAAGGGGCCGTCGACCAGCTTGCGCGCGCAAAACAGGCGGCCGACGCCTTCTTCGTTCATGATAAACGGATTCATGCCCGAATCGGGGGCGGCATCGGCCTTGAAGTCGGCCACATCGGCGCCGGTCCATTTTTTGCCGTCCCAGTGAATCAGCACACGGTTGGGATCCCACGGTTTTCCGCTCGGGTCGCAAGAGGCGCGGTTGTAGATGATGCGGCGGTTGGCAGGCCATGCCCATGCCCATTTCGGCGTGTTGCCGAGACCGCTGTCGGTGTTGTCGCGACGGTCCATCTGGTTGCCCGCTTCGGTCCAGGAGCCGGAAAAAATCCAGGTGGCGCATTCGGTGCTGCCGTCATCGCGCAACTGGGCAAAGCCGTCGAGCAGCTCGCCTTTTTTGCGGATGATGTTGCCTTCGGCATCCTTGATGTCGGCCAAAGCGTAACCGTTGGATTCTTTGGCCATTTCTTCCGGCGTCGGGCCGTAGGGGTTTTTGTAGTGCCAGGCCAGTTTGGTAATCGGCTCGGGCGCGGTACCGCCCTCTTTTTCATACAGCTCTTTCAGAAGCATGTGCAATTCGCCGAGGATATCCAAATCCGGCAGGGCTTCACCGGGCGGTTTGGCGCCCGGGTGGTGCCATTGCAGCCAGCGCGAAGAGTTCACAATCGAGCCTGCTTCCTCGGCAAAACAGGGTGTGGGCAGACGGAACACTTCGGTCTGGATTTTGGCGGGATCCACATCATGCGCATCGCCGTGGTTTTCCCAGAAGGTGGCGGTTTCGGTGTTGAGTGGATCCATCACCACCATGTATTTCAGCTTCGAAAACGCTTCGGTCACGCGGCTGGCATCGGGGAACGAGCCTTGAGCATTGAAGCCCTGCACCAGCAGCCCGTTGACCTCGCCCTGATACATCAATTCGGTGAGCTGCAAAATGTCGTACATTTTGTCCCATTTCGGCAGCCAGTCGTAGCCCCAGTTGTTTTCGCGGGTGGCATTTTCGCCATACATCCATTTGAGGAAGCTGACGAAAAAAGCAGGCGTGTTGCTCCAATAGTTGAGCTGGCCGGGCTGCAGGGCTTTGGGGGTTTGCTTTTCGATGTAGTCGGCAAATGTCGGATGACGGAATTCGTTCGGCAGCGACAAATAACCCGGCAGCGCCGTCGACAGCAGCCCCAAATCCGACAAGCCCTGAATATTCGAGTGGCCGCGCAAGGCATTTACGCCGCCGCCCGACATGCCGATGTTGCCCAGCAGCAGCTGAACCATTGCCATGGTGCGGATAATCTGGCTGCCGGTGGTGTGTTGCGTCCAGCCCAATGCATACAGAATGGTGCCCGCTTTATCGGGCGCGGCCATTTCGCCCCATGCTTCGGCCACTTTCAGAAAGTCTTCCTTGCTCGTGCCGCAGATGGTGTTCATCATGTCGAGCGTGTAGCGCGAATAATGTTGTTTCATCAATTGCCACACGCTGCGCGGATGCTGCAGCGTCGGGTCGGTTTGGGCATAACCCTGGCCATCGAGCGCATAAAACCAGCTTTCGCTGTCGTATTGTTTTTTATTGTCATCGTAGCCGGAAAACATGCCTTCGTCGAAATCAAACCCGTCGGCCACGATAAAGCTGGCATTGGTATAGGATTTAACGTATTCCCATTGAATTTTATCGTTTTCAATCAGCCAGTTGATTAACGCACCCAAAAAAGCGATGTCGCTGCCGGATCGCACCGGCGCGTAAAAATCGGCCACAGCGGCGGTGCGGTTGAAGCGCGGGTCGACCACGAATAATTTGGTGCCTTTTTTCTTTTTCGCCTCGATTACCCATTTGAAGCCGACAGGGTGCGCTTCGGCGGCATTGCCGCCCATCACCATGATGAAATCGGCATGCTGGATGTCGACAAACGTATTGGTCATCGCGCCGCGGCCGAAGGTGGAAGCCAGCGCCGACACGGTCGGACCGTGGCACACGCGCGCCTGCGCATCGGTGGCGACGATGCCGAGCGAGCGCATCCATTTTTGGGTGAGGATGCCGGTTTCATTGGAAGAGGCGGATGCCGTCAGCATGCCCAGTGTCGGCAGGCGGTGTACGGGTACGCCGTTTTCGTTTTCCACAATCAGGTTGGCATCGCGGTCGTCTTTGATGTGGCGGGCGATGCGGCTGAGCGCTTCATGCCATGAAATGCGTTTCCATTCGTTGCTGCCGGGCTCGCGCACTTCGGGAAAGTGCAGGCGGTTTTTGCTGTGGACAAAATCAATCAGCGATGCGCCTTTCGGGCAGAGCGAGCCGCGGCTGACCGGATGATCGGGGTCGCCTTCAATATGGAAAATGGATTTTTTGGCGTTTTTCGCGCCGTCGCCGAGGCTGTATAGAATCGTGCCGCAGCCGACCGAGCAATAAGTACAGTTGTTGCGCGCTTCCGATGCCTTGAGTAATTTGTATTGGCGCACCTCCGCCCACGCATTGGTCGGCATCATGCCCATCACCGCCAGACCGGACGCGCCTGCGCCGGCGGCGGTTACCTTGAAAAACTGCCGTCTGGTTACATTCATGATTGTATTCCTGCCTAAATTTTTTTAGCCGTCTTTTCAGACGGCCTTTTTATTCGTTTACATTTAAATTGTTTGCAGCCGCACCGGCATGAGCCGTTTGTCGTCTCATCCGATATAACTAGGCAATGTAGCGGATTGTAAGACATATAGAGAGAAATAGTCTAATTTTATTTAAAATACTGCTTTATTGATTTTAATTATCATTATTTAAATAGCAAGTTGTCAAGACCGTCTGCACAGGGTTTTCAGACGGCCTGAAGCCTTTGTAAAATAGCAACAGGCATTGCGCCCGAAATATAGTCGTTTCAATTTAGATTGATACAGCGTTGCTGCGCCTTGCCGTACTATAGTGGTTAAACTTAATATTTGATACAAGGCAGCAAGCCGCAGACAGTACAGAGAGTACGGCAAGGTGCTGCAACGCCGTAGCAGATATTAAGTTTAGCCACTATATCTGTACTGTCTGTGGCTTGCTGCCTTGTCTCAATCTAAATTGAAACGACTATACAAAAGCATCCGGAGCGGCGGTTTTACCGCTCCGGATGCTTTTGTATTTCATATAGCAATTCACGCCAAACAATCCAAGACAGCGAATCGAAGACGGTGCGCCTGATGCTGCAAGACGAGGCGACATTGGCGTGTTTCTTATTTTAATGGACTATAAAATCCGCCAGCTATAGTCGTTTCAATTTAGATTGAGACAAGGCGAGCCAACGCCGTAGCAGAAACTCATTTCTCCGACTATACGGCATCAGGCCGTTTGAAACTTACATGCAGGACGAGTCCAGCGACAAAGAAGCCAGCGTTTCATCGAATTCGGGCACATAGCTTTCCAGCAGATACGGGCGCAACAGGCTCAGGGTGCGCTGTATGCCGCGCACTTTCGAATCTTCGGTCAGTCTGGCGCGGCCGCGCAGGGAGCCGTCGAAATCGAACCAGTATTTGGTGACAATCCACATGTTCATCGCCATATCGGTCATGGCCTGCTCATCGGCGCGGATAATGTCGAGGCCGTTGAGCCGCACCAGCAGCTTCACCAGCAGTGGCGACACTTTGGCCTGGGTGAAATTATTGTGTTCGCCCAAAAGCTCGGCGCTGCGGGCAAGCAAGGTATTGACGTCGCTGAACAGAAAGCGGTAGCGCCACATCACATCATAGATACCGGCCATATAGTTCACTGCGTCGCACACATTGGTCGGCAGCACGACATTGTGCAGGTATTGCAGCAAATCCTCGCTGTAGCGTTTGAAAAGCTGCACGATAATTTCGTCTTTATTGCGGAAATGATAATAGAGATTGCCCGGGCTGATGCCCAAGTGGGCGGCAATATGATTGGTGCTGATGTTGCGTTCGCCTTCTTCATTAAACAGCACCAGGCTGGCTTCTACAATACGGTTATACGTATTCGGTCGGGCTTCTTTTACCACGATGGCTCCTTCAATCCGGCACAGGCAGCGGCAGGGCAATGCTGCGCCTGAGTCTCCTTGAGATAACTGTAACCTGCATTATTCACGCCGATTATAGCCAATAATCAACATGATTGCTGTAATCATACTGTAAAAGAAACCGGCAGCCAGTTCGGCTCCGTCTGCAGGGCGATGCCGAATTGCGCTTGCACCTTGCGGCAGATGTGGCCGGCCAAATCGCGCACGTCCTCAGCCTTTGCCGACTGCTTATTGACCAACACCAAAGCCTGCTTGTCGTGTACCGCCGCGCCGCCGATTTGAAAACCTTTCAGACGGCATTGGTCGATTAGCCAGCCCGCCGCCAGCTTCACCGAGCCGTCGGCTTGCGGATAATGCGGCATGGCCGGATATTGCGCCAACAGCGCCGCCGCCGTTTCCGCGCCGACCAGCGGATTTTTAAAGAAACTGCCGACATTGCCAAGCGTTTTCGGGTCGGGCAGTTTGGCCGAACGAATGGCGCAAACCGCATCGGAAACGTCTTTTGCCGTTGCCGCGCGCCCCGCGCAGCGTTCGGCCAACACCGCCGCCAAATCGCCGTAGCGCACATCGGCAGCAAACACTTCGCGCAAGGCAAACACCACCGACACAATCACATAACGCCCCTTGCCCGCCTGCTTGAACAGGCTCTCGCGGTAGGCAAAATCGCAATCGGCGTTTGCCAACACCACAAAGCCGCCGCTATCCAAATCAAAACAGCGCACCGAATGAATCAGGTCTTTGACTTCCACTCCGTAAGCACCGATGTTTTGCACCGGCGACGCGCCGACCGTACCCGGAATCAGGCTCAGGTTTTCCAGCCCGCACAAGCCCATCGCCAATGTGTGCACCACAAAATCATGCCACACCTCACCCGCTTCGGCCTCAATATAAACCAGGCCGTCTGAACGGAAAAGTTCGCGGATGCCCTTGTTGCGCACCAATACCACCAGCCCCGGATAATCCTGCATCAGCAAAACATTACTGCCGCCGCCGAGCCACAACACCGTTTCGCGGTCGAATTCGGGCAAGGCGGCAATCTGCGGCAATTCCGCCGCATCCCGCAACACCACCAAATCCCGTGCCCGCGCCTGCAGGCCGAAAGTGTTTAGCGGCGTCAAATCCACATCATGCTCAAGCTGCATCAAATCATCCTCTTTCTTGCCGCCATATGACGGCTGCACCGCTCCAGATACCACACCAGCGCCACCGCCGCCACCGTCAGCGACAGTACCAGCGCCGTCCAGAATCCGTAAATCCCCATGTCGTAGCCATAAGCCAGCCAATAGCCCGGCAGCAGGCCGAAGCCCCAAAACGCCACCGCGTGAATCAGCATCGGCATCCGCGTCAGTTTATAACCGCGCAAAGCGTAAGACGCCACGCATTGAGTGGAGTCGGCCAGCTGGAACACCGCCGCAAACAGCAACACCGCCGCCGCAATCGCCAACACGCCCGCATCATCGGTATACATACCCGCCAACTGATGGCGGAACAGCACCAACACCAGCGCCGTCGCCACCGCCAACACCAGCCCCAACACCAGCGACACGCCCGATACATAGCGCGCCCGCACATATTCGCCGCGCCCGAGCGAATAGCCCACCCGCACCGTGCCCGCCGCGCCGACACTCTGCGGAATCATATAAATCACCCCGGTGAGGCTGATGACCACCTGCTGCGCCGCCACATAATCCGCGCCCTGGCGCGCCACCAGAAACACAATCACCGAAAACAGGCTCACCTCCAGGAAAAACGACAAGCCGATGGGCATGCCCAGCTTCCAGATTTGCCGGAACACCGCCCCGCTCGGACGGCTAAACCGCGCCATCAGCCCGAACTGGCGGAAATAGCGCTGCCTGGCCACATACAGCCACAACACCAGCGCATTAAACCAAAAAACCAATGCCGTCGCCAAACCGCAGCCCGCCCCGCCCAGCGCGGGCATGCCGAATTTACCGTATACAAATGCATAATTGAGCGGAATATTCAGCAAAAACGCCAGAAAACTCACAATCATGATGACGCGCGGCCGGTTCAGGCTCGACGCATAAGCATGCAGCGCCCGATGCAGCATCGCCGCCGGCATCGCCAGCCCCGCGAAGCCCATATACAGCGCCATCATTGCCTCAACCTCACCGCCCAAATCCAGCCACGCCTGAAACGGCCAAATCAAGAGCCAAGTCAGCAGCATGCCGATGACGCCCAGCATCAGGCCGAACCAGATGCCCTGCCGCCCCGTTTCACCGACCTCATCCGCCCTGCCCGCGCCGAAAAGCTGCGCAATCATCGGATTGAGCGCCGTCATCACCCCCATAAACGTGATGTAAATCGTCGCAAACACGCTGCTGCCCAGCGCCACCGCCGCCAAATCATCTTTGCCCGCGCCGCCCGCCATCACCGTATCCACAAAGCCGATGCCCACCTGCGCCACCTGCGCCACCAGCATCGGCAGCGCCAACACCGCCAGCTTGTTGATTTCTTTCCTGAACACCGGCCAGGAATACGCATTCAAATCCAGCAACATAATCTTTCCATGATTGCAGACGGCCTGCAACAGGCCGTCTGAATCCCTTATCCGATAAAAAATCCAACCGCGTAGTGTATCAAAAATCACCTGCCGAACATAGCCGGACAGGTATTCAGACGGCCTGAATCTCATCCGCCGCCCAACCGCTATATTCCTAGGGCTTCCTGACAGCCCTGCTGCACCTTTCGGCATGGCAGTCGAACGCGCCGCCACTAAAGCAATCGGCAGAACTGCTTTCATGATGTTGCACAGGCGAAACCCGCCGCGCACAATGTAAAAGCCGTTCACACAATCCCCCGCCTCTTTAACCTTGCGCAATCAACTACAATCCAAACAAGGCTTTTTCAAAAACCAATATATTGATTTTATAACAATTTAATCCAAATAAAATCAAGCAGCGCCCCGTTCGACATTCATTAACGTTTCCAAATACGAAATTATGTTTTAACTAAATGTTGCTTTATTACAATCATCGCTGTACGTATACTGCACTCATCGAAACAAACACGTGACATGACACGCAGCCTGTTTCACCGACAACTTTCAAAAAGGAAACCATCATGAAAAATATCGTACTTGCCGCCGCCCTGAGCCTCACCGCCGCCACCGCTTTTGCCAACGGCGCCCCCACCGACATCTACCCCAACGGCTTCCAGCCGCACGCTGACCTCGAAGCACGCGGTCTGGTGCAAGCCGCCCCCGCATCCGTATTGCGTCCGGCCAAAAGCGATGACAGCGTAAAATTCGTTTACGTCGGCGACCGTGACGGCGCAGATTACAACCTCTACCCCACCGACAACTTCCGCGCCCGCTACGCCGACATTCGCTAACAAACCGGCAGCACAGCAGACAGTTTATTGATTTCAGTCAGTATTTCGGCAACCTTCGGGTTGCCTTTTTTTGACTGATTTTCAGAACCGCCGGCAAAACCGCCCATCCAAACCAACTCTCTTCAGACGGCCTGAGATTTTGACCAACCCTTTCCCGAACTCACGTTCAATATTTGCATTGCGCTTTCAAAAGCGCTGCCCCACATGCCGAAAGCGGTGGCAAGCTGCGGTGTTTTCGTGGGCAAAATACACGTTAAGGCTGCGGTAATCATCAAAAAACCGTCTGAAACTGTTTCAGACGGCCTTATTTGTATCAATACAATAGGATAAACAAAACAAACCGATGCAGCCAAGCTGCTTTTTGTATCAATCTTACTTTTTAAATATAGTCGGAGAAATGAGCTTCTGATACAAGGCGGCGAGCCGTAGGCAGTACAGATAGTACGACAAGGCGAGCCAACGCCGTAGCAGAAGCTCATTTCTTCGACTATAACTTTCAGACGGCCTATTCGATCCCCGCCCATTTGTGCGTTTGCACGCTCAACTGCCAATGCACGGGCGCATCGGCGCGGCTGTTGAGCTCACCGATTTGACGGATGGTGTCGTAAATATTCATCTGCCCGTTTTGCTCGCACGGCGACAAATAATAATGGCGGGCGCGGATTTTGTGTTCCATCGCCATACAGAAATCGGTCACTTCACCATCGGCAACAATCCGCACCTCATCTGCCGTTTCGATGCACTTCTCGGCATATTTGTCGGCATAACAGGCTTTCGGGCTGGTGGCGACATAATCGAATTGCGCGGGCGCGGGGTTGAGGCCGTTGGTTTCAATGCAGAGATAATAGCCCTCGGCCTTGAGCACATTCAGCAGCGTATCGAGATGCGGCTGGATGGTCGGTTCGCCGCCGGTGATGATGATGTTGCGGGCAGCATAGCGTTTCAGACGGCCTAAAATATCGTGCAAACGCATCATCTCGAATTTCAGGTAATCGGTGTCGCACCACGCACAGGCAAGGTTGCATTTGCCGAGGCGGATAAAGATGGCGGGCATACCGGTGTTGTAGCCCTCCCCTTGCAGGCTTTCAAAGATTTCGACGATGCGGTATTCGGGGTTTTCGGGGCGGATGGCGTGCATTTCAGACGGCCCCGCCTTCGTATTCGGCGCAGGAAGTCGGCGTTTCCCACAGTTTCAGACGGCATACCTTGATGTTTTCGTTTTGCAGCCGCCGATACATTTCCACGCACATATTTTCGGCGGTGGTACGGCGCTCGAGCGGCAGGGTTTTCATCTGCCAGCCCTCCAAAAGCGCGGCGATTTGGCGTTCGCGTTCGTTGTTTGCATGGTAGATAAAGGCGTGGTCAAACGGCTCGATGATGCTGCGTTTGACCGCGGCTTTCAAATCGGTAAAGTCCATCACCATGCCGTCTTTCGCGCCGCCGTCAATCAGGCTGCCGGACACGGTGACTTCGAGGGTGTAGGTGTGGCCGTGCAGGTTTTGGCATTTGCCGTCATGGCCGTCGAGCATATGGGAGGAGTCGAAGGTGAAGATTTTGGTGATTTTCATAATAGGTATATACGGAGGCCGTCTGAAAGGTTTCAGGGGAAATAAAAGTCAGTTAAAACACACTGTGGCGCATACAAGCCTGCGGCTTGTTACCCTCACCTTTACCCTGCAAAGCGGGGCTAACCCTCTCCCAAGAGGGAGAGGGAATCAGATTGCTGAAGCGAGAACGGTTTCAGACGGCCTGTAACTTAAGTCCCCTCCCCCTGGGAGAGGGCTAGCCCCACTTTTCAGGGCAAAGGTGAGGGTTGCAAACCGCAGGTTTGCTTTGCCAAGTGCCCAACAACAGCATTCAGACGGCCTAAATAAAAATGAATTATTTGGCAGCCAGATATTCCGCCAAGCCGCGTTCGCGCAACACGCAGCTCGGGCATTCGCCGCAGCCGCCTTCGATGCCGAGATAGCAGGTGTGGGTGTGTTCGCGGATGTAGTCGAGCGCGCCCAAATCGTCGGCCAGCGCCCAGGTTTGCGCTTTGGTGAGATACATCAGCGGCGTGTGGATTTGGAAGGCGTAGTCCATCGCCAGATTGAGGGTGACGTTCATCGATTTGACGAACACATCGCGGCAGTCGGGATAGCCTGAAAAATCGGTTTCGCACACGCCGGTGATGATGTGGCGCGCGCCTTGGCTTTTGGCGTAAATCGCGGCGTAGAGCAGGAAAAGGGCGTTGCGGCCGTCGACAAACGTGTTCGGCAGGCCGTCTGAAGCGGTTTGGATTTCGGCTTGCTCATCCATCAGCGCATTATGGGTGATTTGCTGCATCAGGCTCAAATCGAGCACGGTTTGGCGCACGCGCAAATCTTCGGCAATCCATCGCGCTTTTTCCAGCTCGATGGCGTGGCGTTGGCCGTATTGGAAGGTGATGGCTTCGACGTTGTCACGGCCATACTGCTGAATCGCCTGTATCAGGCAGGTGGTGGAATCCTGGCCGCCGGAGAAGATGACCAGGGCTTTTTCGCTGTTCATGGGTTTATCCTAGTTTTGGTTTAGAACACGGGTTCATGGCGGGATGGTTGCGAACCGCCCAAAAAATCGAAACGCGATTATAAGCCAAATCAATCGGAAAATCCGTTAAAATATCGTGTTTTACTTTTCAGACGGCCTTAATCGGCTTTTTGAGGCCGTCTGAAAAAATTGCGGAATGATAAGGAAAGCAAGCCTCGGGGCTTGCTGCCCCGCAAACACATTCAGACGGCCTCACAGGAGCTCATCACAGATGTTGGTATTGGGAATCGAATCTTCATGCGACGAAACCGGCGTGGCGCTTTACGACGGCGAGCGCGGCTTGTTGGCGCACGAATTGCACACGCAGATGGCGATGCACGCGGAATACGGCGGCGTGGTACCGGAGCTGGCGAGCCGCGACCACATCCGCCGCCTGGTGCCGCTCACCGAGGCTTGTTTGAAAGCGGCGGGCAAAAGCTATGCCGATATCGATGCGGTGGCGTTCACCCAAGGGCCGGGTTTGGGCGGGGCGTTGTTGGCGGGTTCGAGCTATGCCAACGCGCTGGCGTTTGCGCTCGGTAAGCCGGTAATTCCGGTGCATCATTTGGAAGGCCATTTGCTCTCGCCGCTGTTGGCCGACGAACAGCCCGAATTTCCGTTTGTGGCCTTGCTGGTTTCCGGCGGCCACAGCCAATTTATGGCGGTGCGCGGCTTCGGCGACTATACCTTGCTCGGTGAGAGCGTTGATGATGCGGCGGGCGAGGCGTTTGACAAAACCGCCAAGCTGCTCGGCCTGCCCTATCCCGGCGGCGCGAAATTGTCGGAGCTGGCCAAACTCGGTTCACCCGATGCCTTCACTTTTCCGCGGCCGATGCTGCATTCTCATGATTTGCAGATGAGCTTTTCCGGCCTGAAAACCTCGGTGCTCACGGCGGTGCAGAAAGTGCGCGAGGAAAACGGCAGCGGCGACATCCCCGAGCAAACCCGCAACGACATCTGCCGCGCGTTTCAGGATGCGGTGGTGGACGTGCTCGCCGCCAAAGCACAAAAAGCCTTGCTGGATACGGGTTTCCGCACCTTGGTGGTAGCTGGCGGCGTGGGCGCAAACTGGAAACTGCGCGAAGCATTGGGCAAACTCAGCGTGCGCCCGTATGTGGCGAAAGGCCAAAAACGCCCACCCGCCGAAAAAGTGAAGGTGTTTTTCCCGCCGCTCGAATACTGCACCGACAACGGCGCGATGATTGCTTTTGCCGGCGCGATGCGGCTCTCCGCGCAACAGGCGGCGGGCGGGTTTACGGTGAAACCGCGCTGGCCGCTGACGGAGATTGTGAAAAGTGGTAAGGCCGTCTGAAAGCGGTTTCTTTTCACACCTCAACAACAGATAACGCGGATTTGATTTGTGGAAACGTTATCTCCGTTTGTGGAAACGTTATCTCCGCATGCCGTTGGTTTTCGTGGGCAGAGCCCACGCTACGGCTGTGGCGGGAATTATGAAAAGGCATAAGGCCGTCTGAAAACCTTGTTCAGACGGCCTTAAGTCTTTTCACAATCATCATGGGATTATCACATCCGCTTATATTCACATCTCGGCAAAGCCTGCATTTTTAGCGCATTTGCCGTGATTTCCCGGCAGAAGTTCGCCTGTTTGTGCAAAGTCGCGTAAGCAATTGGCAGCCGGGCGGCGGCGCGGGTAAAAAGACGTTCACCTGCTTGCCCTGCAGCGGCACAGCCCCTACCATGCGTGCAGAAAACTCCAAGCCCCGAAAGGACTATCATGAAAAGCAAATCAAGCGCCATTGTGTTAACCGGTATCATGGCGCTCTTCTCCGGCAGTGTTTTCGCCGCTTCCATGCCCGGCGAAATTTTCCAACCACGCGGTGCCGAAGTGGTGAAAGCCGACCGCCAGGGCGGCGGCGAATTCGAAGCCGAATTCCGCCTGCGCGGCAACGATGTGCGCGGCCTTGCCCGCCAGGTGCGCAACCATGCCGAACGCCACGGCTTCAAAGTGGTGGAATCGGAAGTGAAGCGCGACGATGCCGATTTGAAATTCAAACGCCGCAACCAGGAGCTGGATGTTTCCATCGAAACCAAAGATCACGGCGTGATTGAATACAAGGCCGATTTGGATCTGGATAAAAACTGACCGGATGCCCTAATAAAGCAGGCCGTCTGAAACTTGGGTTTCAGACGGCCTGCTTTATTTTTCCGACTGTCTTGGCATGACGCAGCCTCAGGCAGTCAGCGTGCCTTTGGTTGACGGCATTTTGCCCGCCATACGCTCGTCGAATTCCACCGCCATGCGCAGGGCGCGACCGAAAGCCTTGAACACGGTTTCGGCCTGGTGGTGGGCGTTGTCGCCGCGCAAGTTGTCGATGTGCAACGTCATCATGCTGTGGTTGACGAGGCCGTGGAAGAATTCGCTGAATAAGTCGACATCAAAGCGGCCGATGATGGCGCGGGTGAATTCGATGTTGTAGGTCAGCCCCGGGCGGCCGGACAAGTCGAGCACCACGCGGCTCAGCGCTTCATCAAGCGGCACGTAGCTCATGCCGTAGCGGCGGATGCCGGTTTTGTCGCCCAGCGCCTGTTTCAGCGCCTGACCGAGGGTGATGCCGATGTCTTCAACGGTGTGGTGGTCGTCGATGTGCAGGTCGCCCTTGCAGGTGATGTCGAGGTCGATCAGGCCGTGGCGGCTGATTTGGTCGAGCATGTGTTCGAGAAACGGCACGCCGGTGTCGAATGTGCTTTTGCCGGTGCCGTCGAGATTAATCGACACGCTGATTTGGGTTTCGCTGGTATTGCGGGTCACGGTAGCGGTGCGGCCGCCGGCGGCTTCGGCAACAGCATCTTCCGCTTCAACCTGCGGTGTTTGCTCCGCTTGCTTCGGTGTTTCAACGTGTACGCGGTCCATCCAGCCTTTGCGCTTGCCCATGCCGCTTTCCAGCTTGAGCAACACGGCGCGGTTCAAACCCCGGGTGCTTTCTGCGCCATCTTGTGCGTTTTGTTCAAGGCGGCTTTTCGCTTTGGAAAGGGAAGCCGATGCCGTGTAACCGCAACGGCGCGCCAATTCGGACAGCGTTCCTGCTTCCCGTATCAGCGTATAAAGGTTTTGTAAATGGATTTTGGCTTTATTCATATCAACAACCTATTGGTAAATAATCAATTAACGGCAATATAAATCTCGAATCACGGCCAATACGGCATCGTTTTGCTCGGGCGCGCCCACGGTGATGCGGACGCATTGTTCCAGCAGCGGGTGCACGCCATGCATTTTTTTGACCAAAATCTTGTTTTGCTTCAGCGTTTCAAACAATTCCAGCGCATCGGGTACGCGCACGGTGATGAAGTTGGCTTCGCTGGCAAAGGCTTTCAGACGGCCTGTTTGCGCCAATGCGGCAAACATGCGTTCGCGCTCGGCCTTGAGTTTGGCAGTGGTTGCGGCGATTTTATCGGCGTGCTCCAGCGCGAATTTGGCAGTGGCGAGGCTCAGCTGGTTCATATTGTAAGGCGGCACGATTTTGGCCAGCTCGTCCATCACCGCGGCGTTGCCCGCCGCATAGCCGATGCGGATGCCGGCAAAACCGATTTTGCTCACGGTGCGCATCACCACCAGATTTTCGATGCTGCCCGCTTCGTTGAGGAAGCTGTCGCGGCTGAACGCGCCGTAGGCTTCGTCTACCACCACAATGCCGCCGGCCGCCTCGATAACCGCCGCCACCTCCTCGCGCTTGAAACACACGCCGGTGGGATTGTTGGGATACGACACAAACACCAGCGCGGGCTTGTGCGCTTCAATCGCCGCCAGCACGGCGGGCAGGTTCATGCTGAAATCATCGTTGAGCGGCACGCCGACGTAGTTCAGGCCGTAAGCCAGCGCATCGTGTTTGTACATCACAAAGCTCGGCTCCAGCGCCAACACGGTCGCGCCAGGCTGCGCCACCAGCATGGTGACAAGCTGAATCAGCTCGTCGGAGCCGTTGCCCAGCGCAATCGCGGCGGCCTCGGGAATGTCGAATGCCTCGCGCAGCGCCTGTTGCAGGCCGCTGGTGGCAGGATTGGGGTAAAGATGAATCGGCGCTTGTGCAAGGCGTTGCTGCCATTCGGCCATCAATTCGGGCGACGAGGCAAACGGATGATACGGGCTTTCCATCGCATCCAGCTTGATAAAACCTTCCGGCAGATCGGCCACCTGATAAGCGGCCATGGCGCGCACATCGGCGCGGATAATATCGGTGAGGGCAGTCATGATGAAATCTTTTTCGCTTAAATCTTGCAGGCCGTCTGAACACCGGCCACAAGTCTGTTAATGTATCACAAAACCCGCTGCCTGTTTGCCACTTTTTCAGACGGCCTGCTTGATTTTTTGCTTATGAAAGACCATATTGGCTCTACCTACACGATGGAAAGAATATGACACATACCGTACACCTGCAATTCGAAGACATGGACAACGCCGTATTGCAACGCCTCTGTGGCGCGCTTGACGGCAATCTGGCCACGCTCGGCAAAGCGCTGGATATCGAAATCAGCCGCCATTTCAGCAACTTCACCTTCACCGGCAAGCTTGCCCACGCCGGGCGCGATGCGCTGGTGACGCTGGCAGGCGGTGCCGAAAAAGGCGAGCTCGCCGACAACGACATCCGTTTGGCCGCCGTCGAAGCCAAAACCCGCGACGAAGCGTTTGAGCAACAGAATCACGAGCAGCAATATTACTTCCGCACCAAACGCGGCAGCATCGGCGGGCGCACACCACGCCAAAACGGCTACATCCGCGCCCTGCTCAATCACGACGTCGTCTTCGGCCTGGGGCCTGCGGGCACAGGCAAAACCTATCTGGCGGTGGCCGCCGCCGTCGATGCGATGGACAAACACCAAATCGAACGCATCGTCTTGGTTCGCCCCGCCGTCGAAGCGGGCGAGAAACTCGGCTTTCTGCCGGGCGATTTGGCGCAAAAAGTCGATCCCTATTTACGCCCGCTCTACGATGCGCTGTATGACTTGATGGGCTTCGACCGCGTCACCAAACTGATGGAAAAAGGTCTGATTGAAATCGCGCCGCTGGCCTATATGCGCGGCCGCACCCTCAACGGCGCTTATGTGATTCTGGATGAAGCGCAAAACACCACCCCCGAGCAGATGAAGATGTTTCTCACCCGCATCGGCTTCGGCGCCAAAGCGGTGATTACCGGCGACATCAGCCAAATCGACCTGCCGCGCCACATCAAGTCCGGCCTCAAAGATGCCAAAGAAAAGCTGCGCGACATCGAAGGGCTGTATTTCCACACCTTCACCAGCGAAGACGTGGTGCGCCATCCCTTGGTGCAGAAAATCGTCGAAGCCTACGATGCCGCCGACGAAGCCGCCGAAGCGGAACAAAAAGCCCGCCGCGCGGCGGAAAAACCAGCCTGAAAACCCCTTCCGCCATGACCGCCACCCTCCGCATTGCCGCCGACAAACTGACCGTCAGCCTGCCCGACCGCAGCCGGCACACGCTCGACATCGGCAGCCACACCCTCAGCCGCCGCCATTTCCACCATCTGCCGCCCGACGAAACCGAGTGGGAATACGCCATCATGACGGTCGAAGACAGTATTGCGCCGCTGCAAGCCCTGCTGCCGCCGCAAACCGACTGGCTGCTGGATGTCGCTGAACTGCGCCCTCTTGCCCTTTCAGACGGCCTCCTCACGCAAACGCTGGTCGAACAAATCTTCCAACGCCTCACCCGCTACGGCAGCGACCCCGCCCTGCCCGCTTCACCCGCTGCCTATGCCGCGCTGCTGATTTTGCGCGAATGGCTGCACCACATGCACATCTCCGAAATCCGCTTCATCCCATAAGGCCGAAACCATGTTGCTCACCCTGCTCGTTTTACTCGTCGCCCTCGAACACCTCTTCATCATGTGGCTGGAAATGACCGTCCCTTCCGCCCGTGCAGCCCGCGCCTTTAACATGAGCGAAGAAAAACTGGCGCAAAAAGAAATCCGCACCTTATTTGCCAATCAGGGGCTGTATAACGGCTTTCTCGCCGCGGGTTTGCTCTGGAGCCTGTTTGCCGCGCCCGAGCTGGCGCGCCCGCTGCAAGCCTTTTTCCTCGGCTGCGTGCTGACCGCCGCCGTATTCGGCGCACTCACTTCCAGCAAACGCATTTTGTGGATACAGGGTCTGCCCGCATTGACGGCGCTGCTGCTCTGGCTGCTGCACTAATCAAAAAGTCAAAAAGTCAAAAAGCCACACTCCGCCACGGCCGTCTGAAAAATCAGGCAAACGCATTGTTCAGACGGCCTCATATTCAGTATGATTTCAAGGTTAACACCAACAGACCGATCTCATGACTTTCACCACGATTTTAAGCATCGCGCTGGGCATCGGCCTGGCCGCCAGCGCGGGTTTCCGCGTCTTCCTGCCGTTGTTTGCCTTGAGCCTCTCCGCCTGGTTCGGCTTGTGGCCGATTAACGAAAACTGGCAATGGCTCGCCTCTACCCCCGCGCTGATTATCCTCGGCGTGGCCACGCTGGCGGAAATCCTCGCCTATCTGATTCCTTTTATCGACCATCTGCTCGACACAATCGCCGTGCCGCTGGCCGGTCTCGCGGGCACTGCTGTGATGGCCTCCACCACCGCCGACTTGAGCCCCGCCGTCACCTGGGCGCTGGCCATCATCGCCGGCGGCGGCGCGGCCGCAGCCATCAAAGGCGCCACTGCCACTACCCGCGTGGCCAGCACCGCCACCACCGGCGGCCTCGCCAACCCGGTGGTATCGGCTGCCGAAACCGGCACCGCCGTATTCATGACCTTGCTGAGCCTGTTTGTGCCCTTTGCCGCCGTGGCCGTGTTGCTGCTGATTGCCTTCTGGCTGTGGCGCAAATACCGCACTTACCAGCGTAATAAAATTCAAACCGTTTAAACAAACAGGCCGTCTGAAAGCCCGATGAAAACCGCCAAACAATATCCTTTCTTAAAACTGCAACAACAGCGTTTTAAACTGCATTTCGACAACCAAAGCAGCGCCGAAGGCATGCCCGCCGAAGCCGACTTTTACCGCTGGGCATGGCAGGCGCTGAAAAACGAATACCGCCGCGCCGACATCAGCCTCGTGCTGCTCGATGAAGAAGAAGCCCGCGCCTACAACCGCGATTACCGCGGCAAGGATTACGCCACCAATGTATTGAGTTTCGCCCTCAACGAAGGCGAGCAACTGTTTGCCGCCCCTTCAGACGGCCTCTACGGCGACCTCATCATCTGCACGCAAGTGGTCTTGAAAGAAGCCGCAGAGCAAGGCAAAACGCCCGCGCAGCATTTTGCCCACCTCACCATCCACGGCATTTTGCACCTGATGGGCTACGACCACATCGAAGATGACGAAGCCGAAGTGATGGAAACACTTGAAATCCGCCTGATGAATCAGTTAGCATATCCCAACCCCTACACAGAGGATTGAACCCGAAATGGACGACAGCCCGTCGAAACCCAATTTTTTCGAACGCATCATCTCCCGCCTCGCCGGCGATGCCCCCGAAACCCACGCCGAAGTGATGGACGTATTGCGTCAGGCGCATGAGCAGGAAGCGTTTGACAGCGAAACCCTGCAACGGCTGGAAAAAGTGCTCGATTTCACCGAGCTGGAAGTGCGCGACGCCATGATGACCCGCAGCCAGATGGACGTTATCAAAGCCGACGACAGCATCGAGCGCATCATCGCCTACGCCGTCGAAACCGCCCACTCGCGCTTCCCCGTCATCGGTGAAGACAAAGACGAAATCATCGGCATCCTGCACGCCAAAGACCTGCTCAAATACACGCTCGCCCCCGAGCAATTCAACCTGGCGGCGATTTTGCGCCCTGCCGTATTCGTACCCGAAAGCAAATCGCTCAGCCTGCTGCTGAAAGAATTCCGTGAGCAGCGCAACCACATGGCGATTGTGGTCGACGAATACGGCGGCACCTCCGGCCTCGTTACCTTTGAAGACGTGATCGAAGAAATCATCGGCGACATTGAAGACGAATTCGACGAAGACGACAGCGCCGACAATATTTTCGCCGTATCCGCCGAGCGCTGGCGCATCAACGCCATCACCGAAATCGAAGACATCAACGAATATTTCGGCACCGATTACAGCGATGAAGAAGTCGACACCATCGGCGGCCTCGTGATTCAGGAAATCGGCCACCTGCCCGTGCGCGGCGAAAAAGTGGTTATCGGCCCCCTGCAATTCACCGTCGCCCGCGCCGACAACCGTCGCCTGCACACGCTGATGGCCATCCGGGTCAAGGAATAACCGCCTTTCAACAAAGCGGCCTGTCAAAGAAGCACCGCACATGACGGCTGTGAAACATTCCGATTGTGGATTTCTGTAACAACACAGGCCGTCTGAAAGCTTTTCAGACGGCCTGTAACCTTTGCAAAAAATAACCGTCGCACCCGCGCAGGCGGGTGCACAATGCGAAGCGCAGCTTTGCTTGTCTACCTGTTTTTATGATTCTAAAAATCCAATATTCATCATAAGGTTGCGTATTTTCAGGGCTGGCAAATTTGAGCGGAAGCGTTGCTTCAGACTGGGCACCCGCCTGGGCGGGTGCGACGGGCAGGAGAATTTTGTGTGAGTATTACTTCACCAGCTTCAAACCTTTTTTCGGTTTATTGGGGGGCGTTTGCGCATCTGCGGCACCGGCTTGCTCACTTACTTCGGCTTCTGAAGCAGGTTTTTCGTCGGCGTGCGGCAGGCTCTCGCCGGCCGTTTCGAGCAGATGCAGCGGCGCTTCACCCTTTTTCTCACTTTCCGTTTGATAAGGCTCTACTTCGAAGCCCATGCCCTCACCGCTTTCACGCGCAAAGATGCTGATAACATGACCCACCGGAATCCAGATTTCATGGGAAACGCCGCCGAAACGGGCGGAAAAACTGATCCACTCGTTGTCGATAATCAGATTATGGCTGGCCGTCGCACCAATATTGAGCACGATTTCGTTGTCGCGCACATATTGCATCGGCACGCGGGTATGCTCGTTGACCCATACAACAATGTGCGGCGTTTGATCATTATCCACACACCATTCATACAAGGCGCGTAAAATATAGGGTTTGGTAGCGGATGTCATCTTTTCTCCCTCCGGCCGGTTTAGCGGCGCATGGCTTTTTCGGCAGGGGTGAGTGCTTCGATAAAGGCTTCCCGCTGGAAAATACGCTCGGCGTATTTCAGCAGCGGCGCCGCGGTTTTGCCGAGTTTGATGTCATAATGGTCGAGGCGCCACAACAAAGGAGAGAGCGCCACATCAATCATGGAGAAATCATCGCCCATGATGTATTTGTTTTTGGAGAAGCCCGGCGCCAACATGGTCAGCCCCTGACCGATGGCTTCACGCGCCCTTGCCTGCTCTTTGCTGCTGGATTCGGCATTTTCCAGCACCTGCACATGGCTGAACAGCTCTTTTTCCATGCGGTACAGCACCAGACGGCCGCGGCCGCGCATCACCGGATCGCCCGGCATCAATTGCGGATGCGGAAAGCGCTCGTCAATGTATTCATTGATGATGTTCGACTCATGCAGAATCAAATCGCGCTCTACCAGCACCGGCACCTGGTTATAAGGGTTCATGATGGCCAAATCTTCAGGCTTGTTGAAAATATCCACATCTTTGATTTCAAAATCCATGCCTTTTTCAAACAAAACGAAGCGGCAGCGTTGGCTGAAAGGGCAGGTAATGCCCGAATATAAAGTCATCATAATATTTTGCTCCTGCACGTTTGACGGCCACCAACATTCAGACGGCCTGATATCATCTTTAAAATGAAGAAATTATAACAAATCATGCGCTTTTTCGCCATTAAATCAATGTAATTGCTTGAATTAATTAGAAATATAACCAAGGCACATTGATTCCGCCCCAACAGCCGGATGCCGGACAAACCACCCGATTGGTGATGACATCCGGCCAGCAGCCGTGCAAGCGATTGCCCGTCGAGATATAGTGACAGCAGCAAAAAAGCCGACCCCTTCCGGGTCGGCTTGTTTCAGACGGCCTGATTTGTTTACAGTGCCTGTTCTTCTTTATTCAGGTTTTTTTCCTGACTGTCCGGATCGACCAGCAAAACCGGCGTTTCCGCTTCTTTGCCCAAATCGGCGGGTACTTCGATGTACGGCAATTGCAGGGCGGCGCTGGTGGCGCGGCGGATTTGGTTGGTCAACTCAGGGCTGCTGTTGATTTGCTCGCCGTAAGAAGGCACGATTTCTTTCAAACGCGCTTCCCAACCTTGCGCCATTTGCTCGGGGAAGGCTTTGGCCAGCAGGCCGAGCATGATGGAGGGCGAGGTCGAAGCGCCGGGCGATGCGCCCAACAAAGCGGCAATGGTGTGGTCTTGGTCGGTGACGACTTCCGTACCGAATTGCAATACCGGGCCGTTTTTCGGGTCTTTTTTGATGATCTGAACGCGCTGTCCGGCGGTAATCAGTTTCCACGAATCAGGCTTGGCGGTCGGGTAGTATTTCAACAATTCGGCTTGACGGTCGCTGTCTTTCAGCATCGCCTGCTGCACCAGATAGCTGACCAGATCCAAATTGTCCGCACCCACTTTCAGCATACCGTATACATTGCTGCTGTTCACCGAACTAAAGAGATCGAACCATGAGCCTTGTTTCAGGAATTTGGTGCTGTAAAGTGCAAACGGGCCGAACAACATGCTTTGCTTGCCGTCAAGGAAGCGGGTATCCAAATGCGGCACCGACATCGGCGGCGCACCGGTTTCGGCTTGGCCGTAAACTTTGGCGCGGTGCTGCGTGGTCAGCTTCGGATCTTCAAACGACAGGAACTGGCCGCCGACAGGGAAACCGGCGTAGTTTTTCGATTCGGGAATACCCGACATCTGCAACAGTTTCAAGGCCGCGCCACCCGCACCGATGAAGACAAAACGGGTTCTGACGGTTTTCTCTTTTTGCGTGGCAAAATCGTAAACGGTCACATTCCAACTCTTGTCTGTATTTTGGCGCAAAGCACGCACTTCATGTTGCAGATTGAGGGTGAAATTTGGCTGTTTTTTCAACGACTCGGTCAGCTGATTGGTGATCACGCCGTAGTTGACGTCTGTACCCAAGGGCATATAAGTCGCGGCCACTTTTTGCTGCGGGTCGCGGCCTTCAATCAGCAGCGGCGCCCATTGGCGGATCTGCTCTTGGTCGGTGGAAAATTCCATGCCGTAAAACATCGGGTTTTGCACCAGCGCGGCATGGCGCTTACGCAAAAATTCGATATTCGCATCACCCCACACAAAGCTCATGTGCGGCGTAGCATTGATGAAATCTTGCGGACGGCTGCTCAAACGGCCTTCGCGCACCTGATGCGCCCAAAATTGGCGCGATACTTCAAATTGCTCGGTAATCCGCACCGCGCGCTCGGTTTCAATCACACCGTTTTTCTCAGGCGTGTAGTTTAATTCCGCAAATGCGGCATGGCCGGTACCGGCGTTGTTCCAACCATTGGAGCTTTCCAAACCGACGGCATCGAGACGCTCGAAGGCTTCGATTTTCCAATCGGGCTGTAATTCCTGCAACAGCGTCGACAGCGTCATGCTCATGATGCCGCCGCCGATCACCACCACATCCACGGGTTCTTCGTTTTCAGCCGCGGGCACGCTGCGCTGATAAAGCGGCCAATTTAAAAATATCAGGGCGGCGGCCACAGCCGCTACCACGAGATAGGCGCCAATCTTGATGAGTTTTTTCATTGTGTTTTTTCTAATAAACAAAGAGGTGGTAATTTAACAATAAATTTTGACTTAAATCAACTTTTTACCCACTTGTTTGTAGGCATACGAACCAAACACAACACATCAGCCCCGGGAAACAGGCTAAGGCCTTTGCAAAATATTTTTTCTTGGAAATATCCATTACATCCGTCATTCCGGCGCAGGCCGGAATCCATTTATCCAAGATTCAGTTATTTGATTTCAAATGAGTTTTCATGACGAGCGATAGATTCCGGCCTGCGCCGGAATGACGGAGCGGATGCTTTTGCGATGCAGCAAAAGGTATTTTGCAAAGATCTCGGGCTTTCAGACGGCATCGGTTGCAGAAGGATACGGCGATAAAAAAGCAGGCAAAACCGAAACGGTTTTGCCTGCTTTAAATGAACACCGGCGTTTAATGAACGTCTTTCCAATATTCTTTTTTCAGGAAATAAGCCAGCGGCAACATCACGGCCAACAGGAAAATCAACACGATATAGCCCATGCGTTTGCGCTCAAGCTGTGCCGGTTCACCCATATACACCAGGTAATTCACCAAATCACGCACATAATCATCGTATTCTTTTTCGATGACGCTGCCGTTAGGCAGGCGGCGGCTGTGCAGGCCGGTGGATTCCCAATAGAGCTTGGGTGCCAGCACGCCCTGCTCGTTTGCCTCCCAAACAGGCTGGCCGTCTTTGTCCAGCTCCACGGCCTTCACACCTTGCTGCTCCCACAGCGGATGCGGCATGCCGACTTTATCAAACACGGTGTTGTTCCAGCCGGTCGGACGGGTCGGATCTTTATAGAAGCCGCGCATGTAGGCATAGAGGTAATCCGCGCCGCGCGAGCGGGCAATCAGGGTCAAATCCGGCGGCGCTGCGCCAAACCATTTTTTGGCATCCGCCGGCGTCATCGCCGCCTGCATCACATCACCGATTTTATCGGTGGTGAACATCAGGTTTTTCTTGATTTCATCTTCAGTCAAACCGATGTCTTGCAAGCGGTTGAAGCGCATACCGGTGGCCGAATGGCACGACAGGCAGTAGTTGGTGAAAATCTGCGCACCGCGCTGCAGGCTTACCTGGTTGGCCAGATCGATGTCCACTTTTTCATAATGGGCACCGCCGCCTGCGGCCACGGCCACGCTCATCGGGGCTGCCAGCAACAGGGCAGCAAACCAGTTTTTCAATGTTTGTTTCATTTTCGCTGCCCTCATCAGATATTGGTTGCAAACAGATACGCACCCACCAAAGCAATGGCCGTATAAACAAAGAACATGATTTTTTGTTTGCCTGTGCTCATGGTGACGCGCTCGGGCACGGCACGATCTTTGTCTATCTTGGTATAAAACGGCATACCGAGGAAGAAGACAAAGTAGATGACGCTCAGGATTTGCGCCACAATGGTGCGGACATTGGTCGCAGGCAGCGCACCCAAGATACCCAAACCGATGAAGGAAATCACAAACAATACCAACATGGTTTTGAAAATCGGGCCGCGGTAGCGCACCGATTTCACCGGCGAGCGATCCAACCACGGCAGCAGGGCAATCAAGACCACTGCCGCACCCATGCCGAGCACGCCCCAAACCTGAGTGCCGAAGAACGACGGAATCGCGCGCAAGATGGCGTAAAACGGAGTGAAATACCATACCGGCGCAATGTGGGCAGGGGTTTTCATCGGATCCGCAGGATCGAAGTTCGGCGCTTCAAGGAAGTAGCCGCCGCCTTCGGGCGCAAAGAACATCACCGCACAGAAGGCAATCAAAAACACCACCACGCCGAGAATGTCTTTCACGGTGTAGTAAGGATGGAACGGAATGCCGTCGAGCGGAATGCCGTTTTCGTCTTTCAGTTTCTTGATTTCCACACCGTCGGGGTTGTTGGAGCCGACTTCGTGCAGGGCAATCAAGTGGGCAACCACGAGACCAAGCAACACCAGCGGCAAGGCAATCACGTGCAGGGCGAAGAAGCGGTTGAGGGTCACGTCGGAAACGTTGAAGTCGCCGCGAATCCACACCGACAGGTCAGGACCGATAACGGGAATGGCAGAGAAGAGGTTGATGATGACCTGCGCGCCCCAAAACGACATTTGCCCCCAAGGCAGCAGGTAGCCCATAAAGGCTTCGGCCATCAGCGCCAGAAAAATCAGCGAGCCGAACACCCACACCAATTCACGCGGCTTTTTGAACGAGCCGTAAATCAGGCCGCGGAACATGTGCAGATACACCACCACGAAAAACATCGAAGCGCCGGTGGAGTGCATATAGCGGATAATCCAGCCGCCCGACACATCGCGCATGATGTATTCCACCGCGGTAAAGGCCGCAGGCAGATGGTATTGGTTGAGGTTGCCGTCGGGCTTGTAGTTCATGGTCAGGAAGATGCCGCTGACGATTTGAATCACCAGCACCAGCATGGCCAGAGAGCCGAAGAAATACCAGAAGTTGAAGTTTTTGGGCGCGTAATATTCGGTTACGTGCTCTTTCATCATTTTAGACAAAGGGAAACGTGCGTCTACCCAGCCTAACAATGATTTGTTTTCATTATTGGTTTGGTTTGCCATGATGAGTCCCTTTATTTGTCGTCACCCACCAAAACAGTGGTGTCGGTCAGGTATTTATAAGGCGGAATAATCAGATTGGTCGGTGCGGGCACACCTTTGTACACGCGGCCGGCCAAGTCGAATTTGGAACCGTGACACGGGCAGAAGAAGCCGCCCTGCCAGTTTGCGCCCAAATCGGCCGGCGCCACATCCGGGCGGTAGGTCGGTGAGCAGCCCAGATGGGTGCAGATGCCGATAACCACAAAAATATTGTCCTTGATGGAACGCAATTCGTTTTTGCAGTATTCGGGCTGCTGGTTCACTTCCGAAGACGGGTCGGCCATTTCGCCGTCCAGCTTGGGAATGCTTTGCTGTTGCGCTTCGGTGCGGTTCAACACCCACACCGGCTTGCCCTGCCATTCGACGGTCATCAGCTGGCCTGCTTCGATTTTGCTGACGTCCACTTCGACAGGCGCACCGGCAGCCTTGGCTTTTTCCGACGGAAACCAGCTGGCCACAAACGGAGTGGCCACGCCGATGACGGCCGCTCCGCCCGCACCTGCCGTAGCCATGGTGAGGAAGCGGCGGCGTCCTTGATTGATTTCTTTATTATCCATTATCCAGTCATCCTAACGATTGGGAATACCGAGCCATTAAACTCTTTAATTCTACCCGATTTTATCGGCAGACTTAAAGCATTATTTAAAATAAGGTAAAGTTTTTGCGGCATTTCCCTGTATTTATGCGGGGTTTTGTTCGTCAAAAAATTCGGTTTCCAGCCCGAATGCAGCGCCGACCGCCCTGCCCAGAGCCTGGATGCCGTAGCGTTCTGTCGCATGGTGTCCCGCGCCGACAAACGCCACACCGGTTTCATTGGCCAGATGGTATTGCGCTTCGGAGATTTCACCGGTCACAAACATATCCACACCTTCATCAATGGCCGTCTGAAAAAAACCCTGCGCGCCGCCGGTACACCAGGCTATCTTTTTGATTTCCATAGCTTCATCACCCACCACCACGGCTTCGCGCCCCAGCCTGTGCATCAACTCGCCCGCCCAATAAGAGAGCGTTTCCGCCATCGGCGCGCTGCCGATGCAGAGCAGGTTTTGCTCGCCGCACCGGCGCTCCGTCTGCCAGCCCATGCGCCGGGCCAACTGGGCATTGTTGCCCAATTCGGGATGCGCATCCAGCGGCAGATGGTAGCCCGCCATGTTAATCTGGTGTTGCAACAATGTTGCAATGCGTTGTTTTTTCCAGCCGGTGACGGTCACGGGCTCGTTTTTCCAAAACATGCCGTGGTGTACCAGCAGCATGTCCGCACCGGTTGCGGCGGCATAATCGATGGCGGCGCGGCTGGCGGTGACGGCGGTGACAATCCTGCCCACTTCTTCCCTGCCCTCTACCTGCAGGCCGTTGGGGGCATAATCTTTAAACAAATCGGTTTGTAAGGTTTGGTCGCACCATTCGAGAATCTGGCGGCGTGTGGTCATGTGGTTCCTTTCTGTGTATTCAGACGGCCTGCAGACGGATGCGGTTTACTTTCATTCAAAAACCAGTCGGCTACGTCGGCCTACTCCGCTCCGGCCGCGCCGCCGACTGGTTTTTTGCATGGATATCAGCAGGCCGTCTGAAATGTAATCAGGTGTTATTTTAACTGAAACTCTCCGCCAACAATGCCAAAGGCCGTCTGAAAGTTTCAGACGGCCTGATTTACATCAATTTTTTATCAACTGCCGATGACGTCGCCATCGTTTTTGGTGATGACCACGGTGGCCGCGCGCGGGCGGCCGCCGTCGGGCCAGGAGGAAACGGCGGTCGGGTTGGCCGGATCGCTGTCACCCGCGGCCGGCTCGCCCGGATGCTGGATGTTGATGAACATGGTTTTGTTGTCGGGCGTAAACGCAATGCCGGTCACTTCGCTGCCGTTGGGGCCGGTCAGGAAGCGGCGGTATTCATTAGTGCCGGGGATGGTGGCGACCATTTGGTTGTTGCCCATGCCCGCGTATTCTTTCAGATTCACGGTGGAAGCGGATACGTCGGTTTGAATCCACAATACGCCGCGGCTGTCGAACGCCAAGCCGTCGGGGCTGCCGAAATCGTCGCCGTTGATGTTGCCTTTGTGCTCGGCTTTGCTGGAATTGCTGTTGCCCGCCAACACCAGAATATCCCATTTGAAGTTGCTGCGGGTGCCGTCGCCGTTGGCTTCCTGCCAATGGATGATGTGGCCGAAGCGGTTGTCGGCACGCGGGTTGGCCGCATCCACGCCGGGCTTGCCTTCGGCGCCGCGCTGGTTGTTGTTGGTGAGGGTGCAATACACGCTGCCGGACACAAACGGGTCGGCGGTAATCCATTCGGGGCGGTCCATCTTGGTCGCGCCCACTTGGTCGGCAGCCATGCGGGTTTTCACCAACACTTCACCCTGGTCGGCAAAACCGTTTGCGGCGGTGAGGCCGTTTTGGCCGTGCACCAGCGGCAGCCAGTCGCCCGAACCGTCTTCATTAAAGCGGGCAACATAGAGCGTGCCCTCTTCCAGCAGGCGCATATTGGCGGCGCGGTTGCCTGGCTGGTATTTGTTTTTCGACACGAATTTGTAGATGTATTCGAAGCGTTGGTCGTCGCCCATATACACCGCCAATTGGCCGTTGGGGGTAACGGTGACTTTCGCGCCTTCGTGCTTGAAGCGGCCGAGCGAAGTGTGTTTGCGCGGGGTGGATTTCGGATCGAACGGGTCGATTTCCACCACCCAGCCGAAACGGTTCGGCTCGTTGGGGTTGATTTCGCTGTTGAAGCGCTCATCCACCTTGCTCCACAGATAGCCGTCTTCTTCCTTGCCGATGCCGTAGCGTTTTTCCAAAGCCGTCGCGTTGCCGCTCGGATTGGTGAAAATATCGCTCCAGTTTTCTTCACAAGTCAGGTAAGTGCCCCACGGCGTGTAACCGTTGGCGCAGTTTTGCATCGTGCCCAACACGCGTTCGCCGCGCGAATCGGCACGGGTTTTCATCAAATCATGGCCGCGGGCGGGGCCGGTGATGCCCATCGGGGTGGAGGGTGTGATGCGGCGGGCATAGTTGGACGGGCGCACCACGTTCCAGCCGTTTGTGCCTTTTTGTACTTCGACGATAGAAACGCCCATGGCGTTTTGGCCTTTGCGGGCTTTGTTCAAATCCCAATTGGCCGTGCCGTCTTTAAACAACAAGCCGTTGTCGACGTATTCGTGGTTCATCGCCAACAGACCGCGGTTGCTGCTTTCCGAGCCGAGCGGCAGGGGGAAATAAGCCATGCCGTCGTGGTGCATACCGGCTTGCAGGGCTTGCTCTTGCGTGGTGTTGGAGGCATCGGTTTTAAAGGCGGGCATACGGCCGGGAATGCCGACGGGGTCGCCCCATTTGTAGAACGCGCGGGCGGTATAACCTTCCGGCACAATCACTTTGTCTTCGGCAGAAAACGGCACGGGTTTGAAACCCAAATTGCGCGCACGCTGCATTTTGCTGTCGAGCACGGCGGCTTGCGCGTTTTGGCTGCCGAACACGCCCAAGGGCAATGCCGCCGCCACACCCAAAGCGCCGCTGCTTTGCAGCATGGTGCGGCGCGATAAATGCACGTTCATCACATTGGAGAATACGGCATTGTTGCTCTCATTGCTGATTTCGTCGGCGTGACTGTTTTTAATCAAATGTTTTTTTAATGGTTTGCCCATGGTTTGGTTCCCGATTCGTTTTTTATTAATGAAACGCGCACTTCATTCAAGAAATGCGCCGATGTAAACGGAAACAGCATAAGGCTTGAAGATGACACTTTGATGTGAATTAAATGACTGTTATGTGACAAGGCCGTCTGAAGGTTTTCAGACGGCATGAGACCTTTGCAAAACTCCCCTGCCCGTCGCACCCGCGCAGGCGGGTGCCTAGTGCAAAGCGTCGCTTTGCTTGTCTATCCATTTTCTGATTGTAAAAAATCAAATTGAATCATAAAGTTGTGAATTTCCAAGGCTGATAAGTTTAAGCTGAAGCTATGTTTCAGGCTGGGCACCCGCCTGCGCGGGCGCGACGGCTATTTTTTCCAAAGGTCTCGGCATTTGACTTTGCCGTTTTAAGCAGGCATTTCATACTGAGGCCGTCTGAAAAAATTCTTGTGGCTTGAGCGCTGTTTCTCGTTTATCCAAACAAGGTTTCGTGGGCAGAGCCCACGCTACAAAACTGCCAAAATAAAAAAAATCCCGCCAAGCCTGAGCCTTGCGGGATTTTTTTACCGGGAAACCGGCGGTTTCAGACGGCCTCTTACATCATACCGCCCATGCCGCCCATTCCACCCATGCCGCCCATATCGGGCATAGCGGGTTTGTCTTCCGGAATTTCGGCGATCATGCAATCGGTGGTCAGCATCAAACCGGCGATAGACGCGGCGTGTTGCAATGCAGAACGGGTCACTTTGGCGGGGTCGAGTACGCCCATTTCAATCATGTCGCCGTATTCGCCGCTGCCTGCGTTGAAACCGAAGTTGCCTTGGCCTTCCAACACTTTGTTCACCACCACGCTCGGCTCGCCGCCTGCGTTGGCAACGATTTGGCGCAGCGGCTCTTCAACGGCACGCAAAACGATTTTCACACCGGCTTCCTGGTCGGCATTGGCCGCGGCCACGCTGCTCAGGGCAGAACGGGCGCGCAACAGCGCCACGCCGCCGCCTGCGACCACGCCTTCTTCAACAGCGGCACGGGTGGCGTGCAGCGCGTCTTCCACGCGGTCTTTTTTCTCTTTCATTTCCACTTCGGTGGCCGCGCCGACTTTGATCACTGCCACGCCGCCGGCCAGTTTGGCCACGCGCTCTTGCAGTTTTTCTTTGTCGTATTCGCTGGTCGCGCCTTCGATTTGCTGGCGGATTTCGGCCACGCGGGCTTCAATCAGGGCAGCATCGCCGAAGCCGTCGATGATGATGGTGTTTTCTTTGCCGATTTCGATGCGCTTGGCTTGACCCAAGTCTTCCAAAGTGGCTTTTTCCAACGACAGGCCGACTTCTTCGGCAATCACGGTGCCGCCGGTGAGGATGGCGATGTCTTGCAGCATGGCTTTGCGGCGGTCGCCGAAGCCCGGCGCTTTCACGGCCACGGTTTTCAGGATGCCGCGGATGTTGTTCACCACCAAAGTCGCCAGCGCTTCGCCTTCTACGTCTTCAGCGATAATCAACAGCGGGCGGCTGGATTTGGCCACTTGCTCCAATACCGGCAACAGGTCGCGGATGTTGCTGATTTTTTTGTCAAACAGCAATACAAACGGGTTGTCCAAAGCGGCGATTTGCTTTTCGGCATCGCTGATGAAGTAAGGAGAAAGATAGCCGCGGTCAAACTGCATGCCTTCTACCACATCCAATTCGTTTTCCAGCGATTTGCCGTCTTCCACGGTAATCACGCCTTCTTTGCCGACTTTTTCCATCGCTTCGGCGATAATCGCACCGACTTGCTCGTCGGAGTTGGCGGAAATCGAGCCGACTTGGGCGATTTCTTTAGAGGTGTCGCAAGGCTTGGCGATGTTTTTCAACTCGCCCACCAAAGCGGTCACGGCTTTGTCGATGCCGCGTTTCAGGTCGGTCGGGTTCATGCCCGCGGTCACGTATTTCATGCCCTCGGCCACGATGGCTTGCGCCAACACGGTGGCGGTGGTGGTGCCGTCGCCCGCCACGTCATTGGTTTTAGAGGCAACCTCTTTCACCATTTGCGCGCCCATATTCTCGAATTTGTCTTTCAATTCGATTTCTTTAGCAACGGATACGCCGTCTTTGGTGATGTGCGGGCCGCCGAAGGCGCGATCCAATACCACGTTGCGGCCTTTCGGGCCCAAAGTCACTTTTACCGCATTGGCCAATACGTTGACACCGTTAACCATTTTTTGGCGCACTTCATTGCCGAATTGTACGTCTTTTGCTGCCATGTTTTTAACTCCCAAAATTATTGGTTAAATCATTTGAGGCCGTCTGAAAAAATACACCGTTTCAGACGGCATTTGAGCCTGAATGTTGGGTTGAAACCCCAACCTACAATCTTTTCAGACGGCCTCTCAATAAAAAGGCTTACTCAACGATGCCGAAAATGTCTTCTTCGCGCATCACCAACAGCTCTTCGCCGTCGGCTTTCACCGATTGGCCGCTGTATTTGCCGAAAATCACCTTGTCACCGACTTTCACATCCAGCGCGCGGCGTTGGCCGTCTTCGCCAACCTTGCCCGCGCCCACGGCGACGACTTCACCCATATCGGGTTTTTCAGCAGCAGCACCCGGCAAAACGATGCCTGAGGCGGTTTTTTCTTCAGCTTCCAAGCGTTTGACGACTACACGGTCGTGCAGAGGACGAATGGTCATTGTGTATGCTCCGATAAAAATAAACAAAACAAATACCTGCAAGCAGGCGTGTCAGAAAACGGTTTGCTTGCCGTTTGCAGGCAACAAACCATCGTTAAAGATGCAACACAACATAAGGCTGGAACACCCAAATTCAAGCCCCTAGCGTGGATTTTTTCACAGCAACCACCACAACCCGTGTAACAGAAGAATGTCGGGCATGACTGCCCGACCTACAGCGGAGGCTGCTGCAACGGGGAAGATTCGGATGGCTGCAATTTTGGCTGTAGGTCGGGCAGTCATGCCCGACAATCGGCAGGTTGTGGCGGCCTGACAAAAAACATATAAATCGAATTCAGTCGGCAATTTGCCACAATTCAATTAGCCATCATAAGCTACCGTAAAATCCAAACCGTTTCCACCCCATTTACGAGGATATATTCCCTCACGAACATAGCGGTGAAAAGTAGAATACGGCCAGTCAACAACAGCAGATACATATCCATGCTTGACAGGATTGACATGAAGATAATCAAAATGTCTTGCAAAATCCTGATCGTCCCGAATTGTATGCTCCCAAAACCGGCCTTGCCAGATTTTCATTTCACGGTGCCGGTAGCTGACGCGGCGTTTGATTTGGTTCCAGCGCATCGAATAATCCGCATTATTTTCAGGCAACTGCCAAATAGTATGCAGATGGTCAGGCAGCAACACCCAGCCCACAATTTCAAACGGATGCTTGTCGCGGACAATGTATACCGCCTCACGCAAGGATTGCCGGATTTCAGACTGCGTCAAAATCGGACGGCGCTGGAACGACACCAACGTAAAAAAATATAGCCCGCCCCGATGATAATTTCTTCGATAGTGCAATATTCTCCCCTTTAAACGTTTGAACTATTTGAAATTACTGATTCGTCTCAATCTTCGGCATCAAATAAAAAGATATCTGTAAATTTTACCATAGTTATAATATGGAAATATTCAAAACATATCGGATATCATATTATCAGGTCATTGCCTTTACTGAAACGAAGAAACTTCAAATAGTTGCAATCTTGGCTGTAGGTCGGGCAGTCATGCCCGACAATCGGCGGGTTGCGGTGCGGGAGGGAGAAGTGGCGGCAAGCCGTCTGAATGGTGTTCAGTAGATTTTGTTGGGTTTCCGGTTGTTGTCGTGTAATGGGAGAATGTCGGGCATGACTGCCCGACCTACAGCGGAGGTTGCCGGAGGGCGTAAAAAAAGAGCCTGCAATGCAGGCTCTTTTTCAAGACTAATCGTGAGATTAGAATTTGTGACGCAGACCAACCATACCAGCGGTATTGGTAATCTTGTTGTCGCCTTTGCCAGCTTTCAACCAACCAGCTGAAACCAGAGCAGAAGTACGTTTAGAGAAGTCGTAGTCAGCACCGATTACAACTTGATCGTATTTCAAATCAATTTTGTCACCAGCCATTTTCGGTTTAAAACCGTGAGCGTAAGAGATACGCGGAGTCACATTACCGAAGCGGTAAGCGGCGGTAGCAGCAACTTCAGTAGTTTTAATACCGTTGTTATCAGCGCCTGCAGCGATTACTTCATCTTCAGTAATAGCACCATTGCTCAAAGCTTCAGCGTAGCTGCCCAAAGTGTCCCAGCCACTGGTGTATTGAGCACCCAGACCTACGAACAGGTTGTTGGCATCGTAACCAGCTTCCAGTTTGTGTGCGTAGCCGTCTTTAGATTCGCCACTTGCAGTTGCTACGTAGTTGTTCTTTTTGTAGCCAACACCGTATTGAGCAAACCAGCCAGCGTTTTCATAGTTCAGACCAGCGTAGTAAGCGTCACGTGACGGATCTTCATGACGATATTTGTCATCGGGATTGGCGTTGTCACGCGGAGTATATTGGATGTTACCGCTGAAACCAGCCCAAACCGGAGAGTCGTATTTAACTGAAGTTACACGTTCGCCGGTACGTTGGAACACGCCCAAGCCCAGAGCGTTGTTGCTGTATTCCCACGGATCCAAGTTGTCCATGGATTTCAGTTGGGTTTCCAGTTTACCGGCACGGATTTTACCCCAGTTGCCTTCCAAACCGATGAAAGACTCACGACCGGCCCAAGTGCCGCCGCCAGCTACAGACACGCTGTTTTCAACTTGCCAGATAGCGTTCAGGTTGTTACCCAGATGCTCGTGGCCTTTGAAACCGATGCGCGAACCGAAATCAGCGATTTCGGTAGCAGTTTTAGATTTGCCACCATCACGACCCAAGTCAGCAGCGATGCCGTCACCCAGTTTAACTTGAGAAACTTCCACACCGGCTTTGATTTGGCCATACAAGATTACGTCAGCAGAAGCTGCAACCGGCAGAGCCGCCAGGGTCAAAGCAATCAGAGTTTTTTTCATTGCTGTATTCCTTTTCTGTGTTTAAGAAAACAAACTTAAATGGGGGTATATGAAATCCATCCAAGCTTTTGCATTCATCGCAGCGTTAGCGATTTCATGTCTGCTAATATAATTGCTTCGTTGTAAAAAAACAAACTTTATCGGCCTTTGTTGCGCATGTTTATGCCCAAATGTGTGTTGTTTCTTCCACACTTGTTTTTAAATCCTTTGAAAATCAGCATTCTATAAAAGGCTTGAATGTGATTTGCAGGTTTACAACACATCGGGGTGTTTTGTTGCTTTTTGACACATAATAAAGGCCGCGTGGTTGATTTTACTGCTTGACGGGGGATTTGCAGAGGCGGCTGCGGGGCTGTGGACGGGTAATGCGACGGCGGTCGGCGATGCAATTTATGAGCCGTTTGCTCTGTTTACGTTTTGACCCAGGCGGGGTTTTGCCGGGGTTTGGTTTTGGCGGTTTTTTTTAATGAGAGGGCTATGGTTTCCCGATGGTTGTTATGCAAAGGGGAGATGTCGAGCATCACTGCTCGACCTACAGCGAAGATTACTGAAACGGGGAAGCTTTGGTACGGCGATGCCTGACAATAGGCAATAGGCTGAGACCTTTGCAAAACTCCCCTGTCGGTCGCACCCGTGCAGGCGGGTGCCCAGTCTGAGGCAACGCTTCAGTTGCCCGCCGGGCACCGGTAATCGAGCAGCAGATACTAACTATTTGATTTTATAAATGAATGCCTCAGAAGCGTGCCAAACAAGCAAAGCTTTGCTTTGCACTGGGCATCTGCCTGCGCAGGAGCGACAAATATTATTTTTTTGCAAAGGTTTAAGGCCGTCTGAAATTTGTTTTTCAGACGGCCTTTTATATTGTTGCGTCAATCAGGCGGCGGCAATGCGTGTTTTCTTGCCGAGCGCAAACACGGCCACGGCGGCCAGCAACACCACAAATGCGGCGCCGACATATAATTGTGCGCCGCTCCAGCCGCCGTCGAGCAACACGCCGGCAATCATCGGTGAGGCTATGGCGCCGAGGCGGCCGATGCCGATACCGGTGCCGACGCCGGTGCTGCGCACATCGGCATCAAACAGCGTCGGGTTGATGGTGTAGAGGCCGGTGATGCAGCCATTCATGAGGCCGCCGACCAATATGCCGAGGGTAATTGCCAGCGCGAGGGTGGCCGACGAACCGACAAAAATCCAGATGGCGACGGCGGAAGCGACGCAAAACACCACCAATACCGAGCGGGCGCTGAAGCGGCTGGCAAATGCGCCGAACAAGAGTGAGCCGACGGTGCCGCCAAGCGCCAGCATCATGCCGACGGTTTGGCTTTGCGCCTTGGTCATGCCTGCCTGCTCCAGCAGCGCCGGTGTCCACGAGCTGACGAAGTAAAAGCCGAACATGATGCAAACAAACGCTGCCCAAATCAGCAGCGTTGCGCGGCGGTATTTGCTGGTAAAGAGCTGCAATACCGGCGCTTTTTGAGCGGTTTTGCTGTGCTCCGGCAGCGCCCAGTCGCCTGCTTTGCCGATTTTGGCGGCAATTTTGTCGAGCTTCTCTTTGGCGCCTGCGGGGCGTTTGCTCATTAGGAAGTCGACCGATTCGGGCAGCCACACCAGCAAGGCCACGCCGACCAGGGCGGTGAGCGCTGCACCGGTGGCGTAAACCGAGCGCCAGCCGTATTGCTCCTGCAAAAATACCGCCGAGATGCCGCCCAATACTGCGCCGATACCGAAACCGGCGGCATAGATGCTGATGGCCAGGCCGCGCCATTTGTTGGACGAATATTCGCTGGTGATGACGTTGGTGCAGGCCAGAATCCCGCCGACACCCAAACCTGTCACCACCCGCCACACGCCGAGCGCGACGGTGCTGTCGGCAAAGGCGCTCATGCCCATGCCGAGCGCCGACAAGGCGGTTGCGGCAATCAGCAGCGGGCGGCGGCCAAAACGGTCGGCCTGCGGCGCCAACAGCAACGAGCCTGCCGACATGCCGAACAAACCGGCGCTCATCAGCGTGCCGATTTCGGCGCCGCTGAGGCCGAATTCCTGACGGATGCTGGCAGCGGTAAAGGCCAGCGCCAATACGTCGAAGCCGTCCAACACGTTGAGCAAAAAACACAAAATCACAATCAGCCACTGGTAGCCGCTCATCGGGCTGGTGGCGATTTTGGTGCGTAAATCCATGCTGTTATCCTTGTTTATACCCATTCAATGCATTAATCCAAAATTAAAGCAGCCGGTACTGCGTTTTTGATTGCCCTCTTATATTCTTATATAGCGTGAGTTCGGGATAAGGACTTAAGATATTTAATGAGTGGGTATTGTTGCGGTTTTCCCGCCATTTGCTGCGGGTTTGAAACGAGCGTGAACTATAATCAAAGCCGCTTATGCAGGCAACGGCGAATTTTTCACCGCCGCATGAATCGGATTCATTGATACAAGTGCCGTCTGAAAACAGGTTTCAGACGGCACTTGTATCAGAAACTGAGGCTTTTTGCGGAATGGCCGATAATTGCGCCCGCCGGGGTGCATTACAAGCGGCGGCTTTTCCACCACGCCGCCCACACCAGCAGCAACACAAAGCTGAAATACAACACGCTCCACACCGGTAACGGCACGCCGAGGAAATAATCGGGAATGGCGCAATCGCCGAAGCCGCGCACCACCGGCTCCCACAGCTCAAACAATGGCCACTCCTTCAAACGGAAAGTCCAAGGCGCGCCACAGGCAGGCGCCATGCCGGGCGGCAGGCTTTGCAGCCACAATTGATACACCGCCACGCCTGCGCCATAAACGGCAGGTATGCTGACCAACAAGGCGCTGAGCATACGCACCGGTTTGCTGCGTTGCGCGGAAAACGCGGCAAACAAGGCAAGCAACCCGACCGCGAGCACCGACACGCGCTGCAAGATGCACAATACACACGGGTTCAGCCCCAATACGTATTGGGAAAAAAATGAGCCGATGGCGGTCAACACCGACAAAACAACAATGCCCCACAGGGTTTTTCGGAAAATATTCATGGTTTGGGTTTCAGACGGCCTTGTTTTACGTAAGCTCGGGAAAAGAAGGCAAGGTTACCCGATAATCAAAGACTTCTATCTTTCCAAACCCGTCGGCTTATCTCGAACTCACGTAAAACAAGGCCGTCTGAAAGAAAATAACACAGACAACACAGTATAAAACGCTTTTCAATAGCCAAGCCAGCGTTTTTGCAGCAAAGCATGATTTTGCACAAGAAAATAGCGGTCATCTCCCTGCCGATGCGCCTGCTGCAGACAGTACAAATAGTACGGCCAGGCGCAACAACGCGGTAGTAGAGTAAGTTTTTTCACTATATCTGAGGCCTTTGCAAAATACTTTTTTCTTGGAAATATCCATTACATTCGTCATTAGCTTCGCAAGTCCGCTACGCTACCCCGGCGCAGGCCGGAATCCATTTCTTCAAGATTCAGTTATTTGATTTCAAATGGGTTGTCATGGCGAGCTATAGATTCCGGCCTGCGCCGGAATGACGGAGCGGATGCTTTTGCGATGCAGCAAAAGGTATTTTGCAAAGGTCTCTATCTAACGTGAGTTCGGGATAAGGTAAATGCATAGACAATGCAGAAACCTGTGGAAATTCAGCAATCTGTCCTCTCTCCTGTTTATCCTCGCAGGGGATGAGGAGAGAGTTAGAGAGAGTGCAAAGCTGTCGGAGGAAGAAACATTACTTAAGCCCGAGTGTTTAGCCCTCTCCCCAACCCTCTCCTCATCCCCTGCGAGGACAAGCGGGAGAGGGAGCAAGTTACTGAAATTACAACAATTGCTCAAAATACTTATCCCGAATTCACGTTATCTATATATAGTTGGAGAAATTAGATTCTGATACAAGGCGAGCCAATGCCGTAGCAGAATCTCATTTCTTCGACTATATAGTCGTTTCAATTTAGCTTGATACAGCGTTGCTGCGCCTTGCCGTACTATCTGTACTGTCTGCGGCTTGCTGCCTTGTCTCAATCTAAATTGAAACGACTATACATACCGCAATTCCGGCCTGCGGTATTTTCGTGGACTGAGCCCACTACGGTTGCGGCGGAGCGTATGGCAACCGGAATAACAAAACGCTTACTTGCGCATACCCTTGCCAGCTTCTTTTTCGAATCGGCATCAAACAAAATAACAGGCCGTCTGAACACCTTGTTTCAGACGGCCTTTTGTCAATGCAAGCGCATCAACCGAATTTACCGGTGATGTAGTCTTCGGTTTCCTTGCGTGCAGGGTTGGTGAATACCTGCTTGGTGTCGCCCACTTCAATCATCTCGCCCAGATACATATAGGCGGTGAAATCCGACACGCGCGCGGCCTGCTGCATGTTGTGGGTGACGATGGCGATGGTGTAGTCTTTTTTCAATTCGCTCACCAGCTCTTCGATGTGGGCGGTCGAAATCGGGTCAAGCGCCGAGGTCGGCTCGTCAAGCAGCACCACTTCGGGTTTGCTGGCAACGGCGCGGGCGATACACAAACGCTGCTGCTGGCCGCCTGAAAGCGAGTTGCCGCTTTGCTTGAGCTTGTCTTTCACTTCGCCCCACAAGGCGGCTTTGCGCAGCGCCCATTCGACACGCTCGTCGAGCTCGCTTTTGTTGAGTTTTTCATACAGTTTCACGCCGAAGGTGACGTTGTCGTAAATCGACATCGGAAACGGCGTCGGCTTTTGAAACACCATGCCGACTTTGGCGCGCAACAGGTTCAAGTCGATGTCTTTATCGAGGATGTTTTTGCCGTCGAGCAGCAATTCACCTTCGGCTTTCATGCCGTGATAGAGGTCGTACATCCGGTTAAACGTGCGCAGCAAGGTCGATTTGCCGCAGCCCGACGGACCGATAAAAGCGGTCACTTTGTTGGTCGGGATGTCCATGTTGATGTTTTTCAGCGCATGAAACGAGCCGTAGTAAAAATTGAAATTGCGCACGGCGATTTTGGTTTCCATTAGAGGTTTCCTTGTGAATACTGTTTTCTGTTTTTATGTATAGCCGGATAACGCAGGGCTTACAGGGTGACGGCCGGCCACGCTGTCGTGTGTTGTGCATCCGGCCATATGTTTTCAAACGGCCTGCATCAATGCTTTTTGCTGCCCAAGATGCGTGCGCCGATGTTAGCGGCCAATACGGTCAGCGCGATCAGGAGCGCGGCAGCCCAGGCCAATTCGTGCCAGTCGCGGTAGGGGCTCATGGCGAATTGGTAAATCACGTTGGGTAGGTTGGCAATCGGCTGATTCATGTTGGTGCTGAAGAATTGGTTGTTCAGCGCGGTAAACAGCAGCGGCGCGGTTTCGCCGGAGATGCGGGCAAAGGCGAGCAATACGCCGGTCAACACGCCTGCCTGGGCGGCTTTCAAGGTCACCATCGTCACCAGCTTCCATTTGGGCGTGCCGAGTGCGTAGGCGGCTTCGCGCAGGCTGTTGGGCACGAGCTTGAGCATATTCTCGGTGGTGCGCACCACCACGGGAATCACCAGCAGCGACAGCGCCAATGCGCCCGCCCAACCTGAAAAGTGGCCTTGCTGCACTACAATCAGTTCGTAAATAAACAGACCGATGACGATAGACGGCGCGGAGAGCAGGATGTCGTTCATAAAGCGGGTAGCGGCGGCCAGTTTGCTGCGCTGGCCGAATTCCGCCAGAAAAATACCGCACAAAATGCCGATGGGCGTACCGACCAAGAGGCCGAACAAGGTAATCAGCAAACTACCGAAAATGGCGTTGCGCAAACCGCCTTCCATACCGGGCGGCGGTGTGTCAAGGGTGAAAATGTGCGCGCCCAAGCCGCTGAAGCCTTCGTAAAACAGGGTGTAGAAAATCCAGCCCAACCAGAAGAGGCCGAAAGCCATGGTCAGCCAAGACATCAGCAGGTTGAATCGGCTGACGAGGCGGCGGCGGCGGTAGACTGCGTTATTCATATCGTTTGACATAAACGGGGTTCCTTAACCTTAATGTGAGCGGCCTTCATTGCGCTGCATGCGCAACAGCATCAGTTTGGAAATACACAACACCACAAAGGTAATCACAAACAGGATCAAGCCCAAGTAAAGCAGTGACGAAAGGTGTAGCGGATCAACGGCTTCGGCAAATTCGTTGGCCAATGCGGAGGTAATCGATACGCCGGAGTTATAGAGGCTGGCGCTGATGTTGAAGGTGTTGCCGATGATGAAGGTGACGGCCATGGTTTCGCCGAGCGCGCGGCCGAGGCCGAGGATGATACCGCCGACCACGCCGGCCTTGGTGTAGGGCAACACGACATAGCGCACCACTTCCCAGGTGGTCGAGCCCAAACCGTAGGCAGATTCTTTCAGCATCGGCGGGGTCACTTCAAATACGTCGCGCATCACTGACGCGATAAACGGGATAATCATGATGGCCAGAATCAAACCGGCGGCAAAGAGGCCGATGCCCATCGGCGCACCTTGGAAAAGCGCGCCGACAACCGGAATCGGGCCGAGATATTTGATGAAAAACGGCTGAATGTAGTCGGAAAACACCGGGGCGAATACAAACAAACCCCACATACCGTAAATAATCGAGGGAATACCGGCCAAAAGTTCGATACAGATACCGAGCGGACGGCGCAGAAAAGCCGGACACAGCTCGGTCAGAAAAACGGCAATACCGAAGCTGACCGGCACGGCAATCGCCAGTGCAATGAATGAGGTGACCAGCGTACCGTAAATCGGTGCGAGTGCGCCATATTTGCTTTGCACGGTATCCCAATCGGAGGAGGTGAAAAAGCCGAAGCCGAATTCACGCATACTCGGTAACGCGCCGATGACCAGCGAAATCAGGATGCCGCCCAAACTGGCCAACACCAAGATCGCAAACAGGCGGGTGGTGCCGACAAACAAGGTGTCGAACAGCCGCTGCTGCTTCAGTTTTTGTTGGAGAGTGCTCATGATTAGGTTCTTTTATCCATTAATCAGATTTTGCTACAAAGCGTAAATAATCAGGCCGTCTGAAACACCGCCTAATGGCTTTCAGACGGCCTGATTTTAGAGCAGATTAATAAACCGCAGCACCATTGGCATCGGTGATTTGTTTCCACTCTTCACGTACCAAATCTTTCACACTGGCAGGCAGCGGCACATAATCCAATTTGGCCGAAGCTTCGTCGCCATTGTTGTAAGCCCAGTCGAAGAAGCTCAACACGGCTTTGGCTTTGGCAGCATCATCCGCTTTTTTGTGTACCAAAATGAAAGTGGCGGCAGCCAGCGGCCAGGCTTGGTCGGCAGGCTGGTCGGTCAGCACCAGGCTGAAGCCCGGAACGCTCTTCCAGTCTACGTCAGCCGCGGCGGCAAAGGTTTCTTGCGAAGGCTGAACAAAGTTACCGGCTTTGTTTTGCAGCTGCACGTGCGACATGTTGTTTTGCTTGGCGTAAGCATATTCCACATAACCGATGGAGTTTTTCACGCGGTTTACATAAGTGGAAACGCCTTCATTGCCTTTACCCGCCGCGCCCGAGCTTGAAGTGGGCCATTTCACGGTGTTGGCAGCACCAACGCCGTCTTTCCAGCTTTGGGATACCTGACTCAGATAAGTGGTGAAAATAAAGCTGGTGCCCGAGCCGTCTGAACGGAATACGGTGGTAATCGGCGCATCCGGCAGCGTCAACCCTTCGTTGAGTGCGGTGATTTTTGCGTCATTCCATTTGGTAATATTGCCCAGATAAATATCGGCCAACACTTCGCCGGTCAGCTTCAACGCGCCCGGCTCAATGCCGTCTACGTTCACCACCGGCACCACGCCGCCAATCACGGTCGGGAATTGAACCAAACCTTCTTTTTCCAGATCTTCCGCTTTCAGGGGCGAGTCAGAGGCGCCGAAATCAACGGTTTTGGCAGTAATCTGCTTCACACCGCCCGAAGAACCGATAGACTGATAATTGATGCGGCCGCCGGTCGCACCCTGGTAAGCTTGAGCCCATTGCACATAAATCGGTTGCGGGAAAGAAGCACCGGCACCGGTCACGTCTAAGGTGACGGCTTCACCGGATGCGGCAGGAGCCGTTGACGCAGCCTGTTGCTGGGTAGCCGGAGTAGTGGTGCTCTCCGAACCGCCGCAGGCAGCAACGGCAAATGCAGTAATCAAAGCAGCAGACAAAATACGGATTTGCATAATATTCTCTCTCTTGAAAAAAGATGTTTGGTTTGGCTAACGGCATCAGTTTAAGAAAGCTTTGTTTCAACTGTGTGACAACAATTACAAAGTCTTACGTTTTTACCATCACCACTTCCAACTGCATTGATTTTTAAAGATTAAATATATAAGAGTGGTTTTTTTGCCGCTAACGAAATCCTACATTTGATGACAGGCCGTCTGAAACCTGCTTTCAGACGGCCTGTCATCAAATATAGTCGGAGAAATGAGTTTCTCCGACTATACCATAAAAAAGGCAGCCTTCCGGCTGCCAAATCTGCTTGCCGCAGGAAATCTCATTCGCCCAGATTTTGTTTGATTTCATCCAAAGGTGTATGACGCACATCAATGCCGCGTGTCAGATAAACCACGTGTTCGGCAATATTGGTTGCATGATCACCAATCCGCTCGACCGCCTTGTTCATCATCATCACATCCAGCCAAACGCCGATGCTGTGCGGATCTTCCATCATGCGTGTAACCAGCAGGCGCGTCTGATTGCGGTAATCGGTATCCAGTTTGCGGTCAGACTCGCGCAAATTGACAATAGCCAAATCATCCAACCGGGCAAAAGCATCCAGCGAGCGACGAATCATCGGCATGGTCATTTCCGCAATTCGGTGGGTATCGTAAAGCTCGGTAGTGGTGGTGCGGTTGTGCGACAGTAACTCATGCGCAGTCAGCGCAATCTTTTTCAATTCGTCACCAATGCGTTCCAAATCCACAATCACCCGGCTTACCGCCAAAACAAAACGCAAATCACCGGCAGCAGGCTGACGGCGGGCAATAATGGTTTGGCACTCGTCATCAATCTGTATTTCCAAATCATTAATTGCACCGTCTCCGTCAATCACAGCGGCCAAACCTGACACATCGCTGCCCGACAACGCTTCCAATACCGACTGCAACTGGCGCTCCACCAAACCGCCCATGCGCATGACTTCAGTGCGCACATTTTCCAACTCTTGATTAAAATGGGATGAAATATGTTCGGCCATTGCCCTCTCCTGAAAATTCGTATTCATATCTATCCGTTGCATCATAAAACAGTTTGATGACAAAATCTTGACAGATATTACAATTATTACAAGAAATCCGCTTGCTGTACAAACCCGCTCTCTGATACCTGTTCATATAGTGGAAAAACTTAATATTTGATACAAGGCAGCAAACCGCAGACAGTACAGATAGTACGGCAAGGTGCAGCAACGCCGTAGCAGATATTAAGTTTTTTCACTATAAAACAAGCCGGCAGGGCAAAGCTGATTGACTTGGTGCCTCAACGCCTGCGTTTTACCGTTCTCTTTGAACCAAGGTAAGCCAACGCAGCGCTGATTCAAATGCGGGCAGAATCCCATGCACCATCCCCATTCAAGAAAAACAAACCGACAAAATGGCAGTTCGAAAACAATAGAAAATAAAGGGCAAAACCGGCGGACTTAGTGTTTGATTACTTTAGGACCTCCTGACAGCGCAGCGGTATCAGAAAGCCTTAACAGCCAGAAGCAAATCAACGAAGCCGAATTACTCTTTGAATGGATATATAGTGGAAAAACTTACTTTAATACAAGGCAGCAAGCCGCAGACAGTACAAGTAGTACGGCCAGGCGCAGCAACGCGGTAGTAGAAATTAAGTTTTTTCACTATAGTGAACTCAATATAAAACCGGAGCAAAGTAGAAGGCCGCGGTCAGTACGGCAGTACGGCAGTACGGCAGTATCGTTAAGCATAGCAACCCCCGCATTGGTTTTACAATGATTTCACTATAGCAATCAGACATCAAAACACCCCCTCAAGCAGCCAGCCATTTCCGACAACGAAAAAGCCCTGCGTCAAGCAGGGCTTCTTGATTCAGCTATCAGACAGAGTAACAGATTACTCGTCGGCACCGGCATAAGGACGCACGCTGACCGTCTTGCGGTTTAATGCGCCTTTAGTGGCGAATTCAACATAACCATCAACCTTGGCGAACAAGGTATGGTCTTTGCCCATGCCCACGTTGTCACCTGCGTGAAAACGGGTGCCGCGTTGGCGGACAATAATGGAACCGGCAGGAATCAGTTCGTTGCCATAAGCTTTTACACCCAGGCGTTTGGCTTCTGAATCGCGGCCGTTTTTAGAGCTACCACCAGCTTTTTTGGTTGCCATTTTACTTACTCCTAATTAATTAAGCGATTGCCACGATTTCAATTTGCGTGAAATTTTGGCGATGACCTTGACGTTTTTGGTAGTGTTTGCGACGACGCATTTTAAAAATGCGCACTTTCTCGCCACGACCATGAGCCACTACTTTTGCAGTAACTTTGGCGCCTTCGATAAAGGGAGCGCCTACTTTTACAGATTCGCCGTCAGCAATCATCAAAACTTCGTTCAGTTCGATTTGGCTGTCGAGTTCGGCTGGTATCTGTTCTACTTTCAATTTTTCGCCAACGGTAACTTTGTATTGTTTACCGCCGGTTTTTACGACCGCGTACATACTCAACTCCATGAGAATTCTAGGTTTAAATCTCCACGCACCACGCGCGGAATTTGGAATTATATAAACATTTCCCTATTTTGTCAAAGCTTTATTATTAGCTCTTGATTGAGGCCGTCTGAAACATCAAAACAACCGCTTCCGCGCGCAGCTCCTTCCCAAAATGCCGTACAGGTATAAATTTACACCGATAATCCATGCAAGCCCCCATCATTACTGCTATAATCGCCCGCTGTACTGCTTCTTAAAATTCTTAAAAAACTGCGCCCCCAACGGCACACCAGACAAGAAACCGAAAAGTCATGCTCGAAACCCTGCCTTATTTCCAACGCCACCTGCCTGATGATTTGGCTAAAGTAAATGTTGTGATTAATCAGGCTGTGCAATCAGAAGTCGCCCTGATTTCGCAAATCGGCAACTATATCATCAGCGCGGGCGGCAAACGTCTGCGCCCGATTATCACTATCCTTGCAGGCAAAGCCTTGGGCTACGATGACCAGAAGCTGTATTCCTTGGCTGCCATGGTGGAATTCATCCACACATCCACCCTTTTGCATGACGACGTGGTGGACGAAAGCGACCTCCGCCGCGGACGGCAAACCGCCAATAATCTTTTTGGCAACGCCGCAGCCGTGCTGGTGGGTGACTTTTTATACACCCGCGCTTTCCAATTGATGGTTGGCTCGGGCAGCATGAAGATTTTGGAAGTAATGGCGGACGCCACCAATATTATTGCCGAAGGCGAAGTGATGCAGCTGATGAACATCGGCAACGTCGAAATTACTGAAGCCGAATATCTTCAGGTCATTCAATACAAAACGGCCAAGCTGTTTGAAGCAGCTGCGCAAGTGGGCGCAATTTTGGCCGGAGCTACGGCAGAGCAGGAAAAAGCTTTGACAGATTACGGCATGTATGTCGGCACCGCGTTCCAAATCATTGATGACGTTTTGGATTACTCGGGCAGCACCGATGAAATCGGTAAAAATGTTGGCGACGATCTCGCCGAAGGCAAACCTACCCTGCCTTTAATTTACCTGATGCAACAAGGCAGCAGCGAAGCCGCCAACGATGTCCGTCAAGCGCTGGAAAATGCTGATCGCAGCTACTTTGATAAAATTCACCATCACGTCATCCAATCCGAAGCTTTGTCTTATTGCGCCAATGAAGCACGCAAAGCCGTAGATTGCGCTATTGCGCGCCTATCGAGCCTTCCTGATAACGAAGCCACCCGCGCCATGCGCCAATTGGCAGAAGAATCACTCGCTCGGATATCCTGAATTCCAATTTTATAACCTCGCCGTAGTTCAACGGATAGAACATATGCCTCCTAAGCGTAAAATACAGGTTCGATTCCTGTCGGCGAGGCCATCTCCCTAAAATCTTTCCATCCGCATTAAAACTCAATAAACATCCTGAAGCAGGTAAACAACATCGAGGCGCTTTACCAAGCTACATCACCACTTCTGTTTGAAAACTACGCGATGGTTTATCTTAACGAAAGCGTCAGCATCAACTGCACTACTTTTGGCAGCCGGCTAAAACAGATCTTGATGCCGAAGTTACCGGAGAATATAGTCGGAAAAATTAGATTCTGAAACCAGGCGGCGAGCCGCAGACAGTATAGATAGTACGGCAAGGCAACGCCGTAGCAGAAACTAATTTCTTCGACTATATAGCTAAACAACCTACACTGCATACAGCCGTTGCTTCGCCTTGCCGTACTATAGTCGTTTCAATTTAGATTGAGACAAGGCAGCAAGCCGCAGACAGTACAAGTAGTGCGGCAAGGCGCAGCAACGCTGTATCAAGCTAAATTGAAACGACTATACTTTATATTGTCTGCGGCTTACTGCCTTGTATGCAAAATGCGTTGTTCAGCTATATAAAAAAACCTCTACATTCTGCTTAAGAGAAAATGTAGAGGTCGATGGAAGCCATTAAAAAAACTCCCCGCTTATTTCTTTACAGCAGGCCCGGCTTTTTTTGCTGCTCCGCCGCTCACTGTCGCTTCATCCTTCAACCGGTTGTAAATTCCATCGCCAATGCCTTTTACGTTTTTCAACTCCTCAACATTCTTGAAGTTACCGTTTTGCTGACGATATTCTACAATCGCTGCCGCCTTCGACGGGCCGATACCTGGAAGTGCTTTAAGCTCTTCTGCCGAAGCAGTGTTGATATTTACCGCAGCCAGCGATAGACCTGTTGCACACAGTGCCAATGCACCCAATAGCCATTGTTTTATGTTCATAAGCTTTTCTTCTCGTAATGTTATTTGACCATCTCTACTGCCCTTCAGTAAAGATGTCGTTATAATAAAAAAACTACTTGAATCCTTCAACAACTTTCACGACATTTACTGTCATCTCAATCAATATGACGTTATTCTGCAACACTCTACATCGTACTGAACTAAAATCCACAACTGCGCTTTTGATTTGATGGACATTTAGGTTAACAAAAATCGCCAAACCCCTTAACCATTATACTAAGCCACGCCGGTTAGCAAACGGTTATTGAAGCGCACCGCCACCCGCCTGCCCTCCGG
>JAUNTY010000081.1 GCA_030538415.1 Neisseria sp.
GCGAGCCGCAGACAGTACAGATAGTACGGCAAGGCGAGCCAACGCCGTAGCAGAAACTCATTTCTTCGACGATATTGGCTGCATCATTATCGAAACCACAGGCAATCAAGCACAATCATGGAAAATGTAAACCGCATCGTCGCAGACGGCATTGCCGCCATTGCCGACGCCAACGATTTCAATACCCTCGAACAAGTCAAAGCCCGCTATCTGGGCAAAACCGGCGAGCTCACCGGCCTTTTGAAAACCCTCGGCCAAATGTCGCCCGAAGAGCGCAAAACCATCGGCGCACACATCAACGAATGCAAAAACCAATTTCAAGACGCATTCAATGCCAAACGCGATGCCTTGAATGAAGCCAAGCTGCAAGCGCAGTTGGCCGCCGAAGCCCTCGATGTGACCCTGCCCGGGCGCGGTCAGGCAGAAGGCGGCCTGCACCCCGTAACGCTGACCTTGCAGCGCGTGGTGGGGCTGTTTCACGGCATGGGCTTCGATGTTGCCGACGGCCCCGAAATCGAAGACGATTTCCACAATTTCCAAGCACTCAACATCCCGCAAAACCACCCCGCGCGCGCCATGCAGGATACCTTTTACGTCGAAAACGGCGATGTGTTGCGCACCCACACCTCGCCGATTCAAATCCGCTATATGCTCGACAAGAAAAACCCGCCCATCCGCATCATCGCGCCCGGCCGCGTTTACCGCGTCGATTCCGATGCCACCCATTCGCCGATGTTCCATCAGGCCGAAGGCTTGTGGGTGGAGGAAGGCGTGACCTTCGCCGATTTGAAAGCCGTGTTCACCGACTTTATCCGCAATTTCTTCGAGCGCGACGATTTGCAGGTGCGCTTCCGCCCCTCGTTTTTCCCGTTTACCGAGCCTTCCGCCGAAATCGACATCATGGGCGACAACGGCAAATGGCTGGAAGTCGGCGGCTGCGGCATGGTGCACCCCAATGTATTGAAAAACGTCAACATTGACCCCGAACAATACACCGGCTTCGCCTTCGGCATCGGCCTCGACCGCTTCGCCATGCTGCGTTACGGCGTCAACGACTTGCGCCTATTTTTCGACAACGATTTGAATTTTTTGAAGCAATTCAATTGATTGATACCGTCTGAAAAGACGTTGTTCCAAATGGTATTTGCAGGCCGTTTCAGACGGCCTCATCCAATAACAAACAAGAGAATATCATGCAATTTTCTTACGACTGGCTGAAAACCCAAGCCAACCCGAATCTTTCCGCCGATGAGTTGGCGCACTTGCTGACCATGGCCGGTTTGGAAGTGGAAGAAGTGGAAACCGCTGCGCCTGCGTTTGGCAGCGTGGTGGTGGCCGAAGTGAAATCGGTGGAAAAACACCCTGATGCCGACCGCCTGAACGTCACTCAAGTGGATGCGGGCACAGGCGAGCTGATTCAGATTGTTTGCGGCGCGCCGAATGTGGCGGTCGGTATCCGTGTGCCGTGTGCCTTGCCGGGCGCGGTGTTGCCGGGCAATTTCAAAATCAAGCCGACCAAAATGCGCGGTGTGCCGTCCAACGGGATGCTGTGTTCGACCGATGAATTGGGCTTGCCCGATGACGGAGTGGACGGCCTGCACATCCTGCCTACCGATGCGCCGGTGGGCGGCAATATCCGCGATTATCTGACTTTGGATGATGCGGTGATGACGCTGAAAATCACCCCCAACCGCACCGACTGCCTGAGCATCAAAGGCTTGGCACGCGAAGTGGCGGCCTTGACCGAATGCGCGGTGGCTTTCCCTGAGATTCAGACGGCCTCGGTCACGAGCGGCAAAATCCAGCCGGTGCGCATTGATGCGCCTGCCGATTGCGGCCGCTTTGTCAGCCGCGTGATCGAAGGTGTGAACGCGCAAGCGCAAACGCCCGATTGGATGAAGCAGCGCTTGGCACGCAGCGGCGTGCGCTCGATTTCGGCGCTGGTCGATATCGGCAACTATGTGATGATGGAACTCGGCCAGCCGATGCATGTTTTCGATGCCGATAAAATCAACGGCAGCATCATTGTGCGCCGTGCGGTAAACAGCGAAACACTGGCTTGTTTGAACGAGAAAACCGTCGAACTGGCGGACAACACGCTGGTGATCGCCGATGAAGCGGGCGTGTTGAGCATGGCCGGTTTGATGGGGGGCGAGGCCAGCGCTGTTTCCGATGAAACGAAAAACATCGTCTTGGAAGCGGCTTGGTTCGCGCCGGAAATCATTGCGGGCAAATCGCGCCAATACGGTTTCGGCTCGGATTCGTCGTTCCGCTTCGAGCGCGGCGTGGATTACGCGCTGCAGGCCGATGCGGTTGAACGCGCCACCGAATTGGTGTTGGCGGTTTGCGGCGGTGCGGCGGGCGAAATGGTGGAAGCGGTGGGCGAATTGCCGTCTGAAAAACAGGTTTTCGTACGCTTGAGCCGCGTGGAAAAAGTGTTGGGCGTGAAGGTGGAAGCCGCGCAAGTGGCAACCATTTTGCGCACCCTCGGCCTCAATCCGCAAGCCACCCCCGACGGTTTCAGCGTGACCGCGCCGAGTTTCCGCTTTGATATTGAAATCGAAAGCGATTTGATTGAAGAAATCGGCCGCATTTACGGCTATGAAAACATTCCCGATGACCAGACTTCAGGCCGTCTGAAAATGTTGGCCTTGCCGGAAACCCGTCGCCCGCGTTTCGATGTTTACCGTCAGATGGCGGCGCGCGGTTATCAGGAAGTGGTCAGCTATGCCTTCGTCGATGAGCAATGGGAGCAGGATTTTGCCGCCAACGGCAACCCCATCCGCCTGCAAAATCCGCTGGCGGCGCAATATGCGGTGATGCGCTCGACGTTGATCGGCGGTTTGGTGGAAATCCTGCAAAACAACCTCAACCGCAAGCAAAACCGCGTGCGCGTGTTTGAAATCGCGCGGGTGTTCAGCAAAGATTCAGACGGCCTGTTTGTGCAAAACGAACGCATCGGCGGCTTGTTGTACGGCTCGGTTTTGCCGGAGCAGTGGGGCGAGAAAAGCCGCGCGGTCGATTTTTACGACATCAAGGCCGATGTCGAAGCCTTGTTGGGCGGGCAATTAGTCGCATTTGTGAAAGGCGAACACCCTGCGCTGCACCCGGGGCGCACTGCAAATATCATGCTTGATGGCAAGGCGGTTGGTTTTGTCGGCGAATTGCACCCGCAATGGCTGCAAAAATACGATTTGCCACAAGCCGCTTTGGTGTTTGAAGTCGATATGGCGGCGGTGGTGGCGCAAGACAAAGCTGCTTACCGGCCGGTATCGAAATTCCAGCCCGCCCGCCGCGACCTCGCTTTTGTGATGCCCGAAGCCGTAAGCCACGATGCTTTGCTGGCCGCGCTCAAAGGCGTGAAAAGCAAACTGGTGCAGGAAATCAGCGTGTTTGATGTGTATCGCGGCGCGGGATTGCCCGAAGGCATGAAGAGCCTGGCGGTGAAAGTGATGCTGCAAGACATGGAGGCCACGCTGACCGATGAAACCGTCGAGCCGTTGATGGGCAAACTCATGCAAGCGGCTGAAAGTGCAGGCGCGCAACTTCGTTCCTGAAATAAATGAAAAAATCAGATATTCACTTGAATTTTCAATGGAAATTGGTGATAATCTGCCCCTGTTTAAACGTGAAGGTAAGAAAATGACTTTGACCAAAGCCGAATTGGCCGATATCTTAGTAGATAAAGTGAGCAACGTAACCAAAAACGATGCCAAAGAAATCGTCGAACTCTTTTTTGAAGAAATCCGTACTACTCTGGAGCGCGGTGAAGAAATCAAAATTTCCGGGTTCGGCAACTTCCAGTTGCGCGACAAGCCGCAACGCCCCGGCCGCAATCCGAAAACCGGCGAAGAAGTGCCGATTACCGCACGCAGAGTGGTGACTTTCCATGCCAGCCAAAAGCTCAAAGGCATGGTGGAGCATTACTATGACAAACAACGCTAACGCATTGCCTGCAGTTCCTGCCAAACGTTATTTCAGCCTGGAAGAGATGTGCGAGCTGGTGCAAATCAGCCCTGCCCAGTTTGAGCGCTGGCAGCATGAAAACGGTGTCGTTATCGGCTATGGCGGCGAGCGCTATACCCGCATGGATGTTGTGAAACTGCGCCGTCTGAAAAATACTTTTGCTCCTTATGTAAACGAATTTAATCGTAACGCATTGGATGCGGAAGGAAATCCGGCCATTGATGCCGAAGGCGTGCGCCGGGCGTTGCAAGAAGTGCTGGCAGACCTCGAAAAAACGCTTGCCAACTAGGCTTTGACCCCCTATAATCCTTTTCTTCTTTGAGTCGGAGTGTGGCGCAGTCTGGTAGCGCACTTGCATGGGGTGCAAGGGGTCGAAGGTTCGAATCCTTTCACTCCGACCAATCAAAATTCGAAAACCAGCTTCGGGAACGGGCTGGTTTTTGTTGTATAGCGAAACCTATTATACAGGCCGTCTGAAAGGTTTCAGACGGCCTGTGTTTATGTCCGGCCATCCGAATCAATAGCAAGCCAAACCGCGCTGTCTGTGTGGTGTGGTGATGCGTTGGAAAACCACCATGAAACCGTCTATTTTAGAAAAACTGCAACAATTGGCCGAACGGCTGGAAGAAGTGACCCATCTGCTCGGTTCGCCCGAAGCCGCCGACGATATGGACAATTACCGCAAACTCACCCGTGAGCATGCGGAGATTACGCCGGTGGTCGAGGTGTTTCAGCAATACCGCCAGGCCGAAAGCGATTTGGCCGATGCCGAAGAAATGCTGGCCGACCCGGAAATGAAAGAGTTTGCCGCCGAAGAAATCGACGCGGCGCATGCAAAAATCGGTATGCTGGCAACCGAGCTGCAAAAATTATTGCTGCCCAAAGATGCCGACGACGATAAAAACATTTTTATCGAAGTGCGCGCGGGCACGGGCGGCGATGAGGCGGCTTTGTTTGCCGGCGATTTGCTGCGGATGTACAGCCGTTATGCCGAGCGCAACCGCTGGCAGGTGGAAATCGTGTCGGCCAACGAAAGCGATTTGGGCGGCTACAAAGAAGTAATCGCGCGCATCGTCGGTTTGGGCGCATACAGCAAACTCAAATTCGAATCGGGCGGCCACCGCGTGCAGCGCGTGCCTGCCACCGAAAGCCAAGGCCGCATTCATACTTCCGCCTGCACCGTTGCGGTGATGCCCGAAGCCGACGAATTGGAAGCCATTGAGCTGAATCCCGCCGATTTGCGCATCGATACTTTCCGCGCATCGGGCGCGGGCGGCCAGCATATCAACAAAACCGATTCGGCCGTGCGCATCACCCACCTGCCTACGGGCATGGTGGTAGAATGCCAAGACGGCCGTTCGCAACACGCCAACAAGGCGCAGGCGATGAAGGTTTTGGCGGCGCGGCTTAACGATGCGCAAAAGCGCGAAGCGCAAGCCAAAGAAGCGGCGGAGCGTAAATCACTCATCGGCAGCGGCGACCGCAGCGAACGCATCCGCACCTACAATTATCCGCAAGGCCGCGTGAGCGATCACCGCATCAACCTGACCCTGCACAAGCTGGATTTTATTATGGACGGCGATTTGGACGAGCTTACCGGCGCGCTGATGGCCGAACATCAAGCCGAATTATTGGCGGCAATGGGCGATTGAGGCCGTCTGAAAAGCAGTTAAACTTTCAGACGGCTTGGTATAAAAATCTTGTTAGAGGAATGTTGTTCATGGCTTTACAACTTTATCTCGTGCGCCACGGCCGCACCGAATACAATGCCGCAGGCCGTCTGCAGGGCTGGAGCGATGCGCCGTTGACCGCCGACGGCAGGGAGGTGGCACAGCAGCTGGGGCGCGGTTTGCGCGATGTGGTGACTTTCGATGCCGCATTTTGCAGCGTCAGCCCGCGTGCGAAAACCACCGCCGAATTGATTCTCGAAGCCAAAGGGCAGGCCGGTTTGCCTTTGCGGGTGATTGAAAACGTGCGCGAATATTCGTTCGGCAGCTTCGAAGGGGCGAAAATCACCGAAGTGCATGAAAAAGTGGTGGCGCATCGCGGTTTGCCCGATGTGGAAACTTGGCTTGCGCAATACCGCCATGCCGATCACAATCTGTTGGCGGAAACCGTCAGCGCGATTGATCCTGAGGGCAAGGCGGAAACCGAAGCCGCGTTTATGGCGCGTTTGCAGAAAGGCATGGCCGAACTGGTGGCGCAATCACCGGCGGAGGGCAAGGTGTTGCTGGTATCGCACGGAATGTCGATTACCGGTATTCTGAAATCCATCGACCCCGCCAGCACGCCTTACCAGAGCGTACCGAATGCATCGGTGTCGCGCTTGGATTACGAAAACGGCGTATGGAATATTCTCAGCATCGGCGGTACATCGTTGAGCGGCGGCGGTGTGAAGGGCGTGTTGTAGAGTAGGGCGGTAGTGTTTCTTGTTTTATAGCCGTTCCGTTAGTTTGATACAGCGTTGCTGCGCCTTGTCGTACTACCTGTACTGCCTACGGCTTGCTGCTTTGTCTCAATCTAAATTGAAACGAATATACTTCTGCACCTTAGTTTAACCGTTCTCTTTTGAGCCAAAACGAGATAAAGCCGGAGTGTTTCTTGTTTTAAGTTTTAATTGACCAAGTTTATGCCTGTTCAAGGTCTATGCCGATTCAAAAATAAGCCGACTGCGCTGTCGGGAAGCCCTAATACAGAGGCCGTCTGAAATGTTTCAGACGGCCTTTTGAATCGGATCGCGGCAAAATCAGCTTTGCACGTTGATGCCCGCGGTAATGCTGGTGGCCTGATTTTGGCTGTTGCTGCTCAAAAACGAGGAGGCCAAGTCGCTGCAGCAGCCGCAGCAGGTTGCCACGCCCAGCTGCGCCTGCAGGTCGCCGAGCGTGGTGGCGCCGGCGGCTACGGTTTCCTGAATTTGGCGGTCGGTAATCGCGTTGCAGATACAGACAAACATGGTTGTGCTCCCGAGGTATGTTCTCAATAATGAGATTTAGTTTTATTCCTTGGTGCTAATATAAATATAAACTGTTCTCATTGCAAGAGTTGAAAATGTAAATTCACGCGATAAATTTTGTTTGGCTGCAATTTGCCATGCTGTTTTGATAATGCTGGTGGATTTGGGTTTATATGGCTGTAATATTCGGGTTTTTAACGTAAAATTTTATGTTATTCGATGGGGGGGTGTTGCTCAAACCGCCGCGAGGCATTGCTCATACCCTTGATAAAAGCAAGTTGGCAAGGCGGAGCTGATTGGCTTGATGCTTCAGCCCCCAAATCTTGCCGTTCTCTTTGGGCTAAGGCGAGCCGAGGCAGCCGGCTTATGTTTATGCAGGGTGCCAAGCGTCCTCAAAGGGCACGGTTACGTTGCAGATGAACAAGTCGGGTATGGGGAAATCTAAATTTTTTTATAATTCAATTTATTGTCATTCGGCCGTCAAAAAATTCCCACTAAGGCATTGACACTTTTTTTGCTGCGGCTATAATGCACGCTTCTTCCCCGATAGCTCAGTCGGTAGAGCGACGGACTGTTAATCCGCAGGTCCCTGGTTCGAGC